>NZ_BAAAPH010000003.1:172600-412900 GCF_039531045.1 Kribbella hippodromi
CCCAGTCGACCCAGTCGACCCAGTCGACCCAGTCGACCCAGTCGACCCAGTCGACCCGGTCGACCCGGTCGACCCAGTCGACTCAGCCGGGGCGTCTGGGTCTGCCGGGTCAGCTGGATTGGCTGGACTGGCTGGGGCAGCTGGACTGGCTGGGTCAGCTGGATTGGCTGGGTTTGTGAGGTTCTCGATTGCCGTGCTGAAGGCGAGTTCGGCGCGGGTCGGCTGTTGGCGTTCGAGCTTCTCGGCGGTTGCGCGCCGTACGGGGAGATCGTTCGCCGCAGCCGACAACTCGGTCAACGTGTCGAGCAGGCCGACCGCGGTCTCGACCTCACCCGGATGATTCACCAACCACCAGACAGCTGCCGACCCGGGCGTCGCGAACACGTCATCCTTCAGGTACGCGCGTTTGTCCTGCTCCATCCGCCGTTCGAGCAGTGTCGTCTGCTCCCGTCGATGCAGAGCGGCCAGATGGTGCAAATGCTTCTGATCCGCGTCAGGCAACCGCAGCCGCACCTCGGTCGCCCAGCTCCGTACCTGACCCTTCTCATCCAGCGCAGGCTCACCAAGAATCGCGGCCAACCGGTGCTGGTTGAGCGACTCCTCGGTCACCTGCTGCCGGGCGGTCAACGATCGCGCCCGGTCAAGCAGCGCATCCACAGCCACCGCACCCAGATCCGCATGCCGCGACCCCGACAACACCGTCGACCACTGAACAATCGCCGAAAAACTGAACTGAAAGTCCGGCGACGCAGACGGCAACCGTACGTCGGCAACAGTCCGCGACGGCGGACCGGAGAACACCGGCTCCGGCTCAGGCAGTACGACGGACGGCGCCGGCTTCGGTGCCGGCCGCACCACGGGCCGAGGCACTTCCGGCTGCTGCCAAACCACGGCCAGCAACACGAGCAGTACGACGGCCATCACCACCGCGGCCCACGCGGGCAACCCAACTACCAGCGTCACCAGGTACAGCACCAGCACAATCCCAGCAGCCGCCAGGAGCGAATTCCGATGGAGCTTCATGGTGGCGTTCCTTACCGAGACCACAGACCACGCCACACGAGACGAGTCCAAGAAAAAGTCTCACATGCGCCACCGGAACCAGCCCTTGGAAGCGTGTCGGCTGGACAGCGGTGATGCGGCCGCCCGCGTCGGCTGTTTCCTCGCGAAAGCCACGCGGCGCAAACTTCGGGACGTCGCCGCGAATGAGGGTGCTGGTGGCGGGCGGCCGCATCACCGGTAAAGGGGTGGTCGAAAAGGTCGGTTACACACCTCCCGTACGGACTCGATGGTGATCTGGTTCGTCAGTCGGTCGCGGGCCGCGGAGGGCCTCGCTCACGGCTGTGAGGCCGCTGCCGCGGCGCACGACCGAGCCTGGTGCGATGCCGGGATGACCACCGCGACAGTGGCCGCGCCGCCCAGCCGCCGGCCGGCACGCACAGCCTGTCGCTGGGTGGCTCGCACGGCGATTCCCAGCCGGCGGCGATGAGCGCGTCGAACTCGGCCCGCATCAGGTCGTCGTCGGCGAGCACGAGGTCGACGAAAACCTCAGCCTCGGCAGCGATCTGCTGGTGGGTCGTGGTCATTCGATCTCACTCCATCGACAAGACTTCTCGTCGAGTGACGACTCCGGCCGCCGGTTCAGGCGTTGATCTGCTTGCGGCCGTCACCGGCGGTCGTGACCGAGATCTTGCGTGGCTTGGCCTGCTCGGCGATCGGGATCTTCAGCGTCAGCACGCCGGCCTCGTACCCGGCCTCGATCCGGTCGGCGTCGAGGGTGTCGCCGAGGAACAGTTGCCGCGAGAACACGCCGAGGGGCCGTTCGGAGACCTGCAGTTCCACGCCCTCACCGGTGTCGAGCGGGCGGCGTTCGGCCTTCACGGTGAGTACGTTGCGCTCGACATCCAGCTCGATGGCGTCCGGCGAAACCCCTGGCAGATCGAACGCAACCACGTACTCATCGCCTTGCCGGTAGGCATCCATCGGCATCGGCGTCGGACGGGTCCAGGTACCCGGCGTCTGGCTTCCGAAGAACTGCTGCGCGAACCGGTCCAGCTCGCGGAACGGATCAGTGCGCATCAACATCGTTCCTGCACCTCCTGTTGTCGTTTCACGGTGGTGTCAACACGCATCTCTGGTATAGCATGTCATCGAAACGATGACAAGAAGCTTGTGTCAACTAGCCGATGACACGAGCGCGGTTGAGAGGACGGAGGTGACCAATGGCAGCCGCAGACGTGCCGGAAGACCTGCCAAAAGCAGATCAGCCGGCTTCGGTCTCGGCGGTGTTCGCGGCCGTGGAGGAGACAGTTCGGCAGCTCACACCGCCCGTACCGGCCGACGCCGACCCGGCCCAGGACAGCTCGGGCAATGACAGCTCCGGCAATGACAGTTCGGCCCAGGACGGCTCGATGGAGGCCGGGTCGAGCGATTTGCTCGCCGCGCTGGCCGGACTGCGCCTCGTACAGGAGCGACTCGCTGCCTGGGAACCCTTGCTGATCGGTGCGGCCCGGACCCACGGCGCCAGCTGGGCCGCGATCGCCCCCGCGCTCGGCCTGGCCAGCCGGCAAGCCGCCGAACGGCGCTACCTGCGACTCAACTCGCACGCCACCGACCCCGAAGGGATGACCGGCGAGCAGCGAGTCCAAGCAGCCAGGAACCGGCGGGCCGGCGATCGCGCGGTCAACCAATGGGCGCGGGCCAACGCGGCCATGCTGCGCCAACTGGCCGCCCGGATCACTGCACTCGACGGCCTCGACCGGGCCAGTCAGCAAACCGTTGACCGGGTCCTGCTCGCGCTCGGCGACAACGACAGCGCCAAGCTCCTCTCCCCGCTCTCCGCAGCCGGAGCGGAACTCGAGGACACGCATCCGGCGCTGGCAGGCGAAGTCGCCGACATCAACACCACCACCGACCAGCTACGAACCGGGAACACTGCCCGGACACCATGAGCCCAGGTGTACGTGCGGCAGGCAGGCCCACCCGCCCCGACGTACCCGCGTGACGAGCTGCTCCTACCGGGCGATCAGCCAGCGCGGATCGGTTGGCCGACGCGGATCGGTTGCTCGACGCGGACCGGTCAGCCGGTCAAGGAGCGGAGGGCTCGGCGGGACGGGGTCAGGAGGACCGGTTTGTAGGGGCAGCGTTGGTCGGTGAGGGTTTCGTAGGCCCGGATGGCTCGGTTGGCGGCGTCCCAGCCTTGTTCGGCGGGGGTGCGGCCCAGGCCGCGGTTGCGGACCAGGGCGCCGTAGAACGCGGAGCAGAAGACGGTCGCCTCGTACCAACCGATGACCGTGCTGGTGCCGATGTACGTGATGTCGTCCTGGAGGCAGTCGCGGATGGCGCGTTGCCACTTGCCGATGCCGGTTTTGCAGCCGTCGGCGATCACGACGCCGCTGGAGATGCCCCACTGGCGGTCCAGGAACCACTCGGCCAGGGATTTGAGCGACACCTGGGTCTCGCCGTCGGTGGACAGAAAGGACGGCTCCTCACTGTGGTCACCGTGTGCCATCACGTGCAGGACGGTCGACGGGGTGGTGAGCGCGGAGAACGCGGTCTCGTGGTCGCGGGTCCGGACGAAGTTCACGTCGATGACGGGCTGGTCCCAGCCGGCGTTGATGTTGCCGGTGATGCCCTGGACGAACGTCATCGAGGCATCGAACGAGCTGTCCAGCCCGAGGTCCACCAGAGTGATCAGCCGGTTCTTCATTCGCCCACCCCTCCACCGCGATTCGTGCCCCGCTGGACCATGATGAACCACAGATCCGACAGTTCGCGCCCGGGTGGGCAGGCGATGAGACGTACACCGGCGGCCGTACAACGTACGCCGGACGCACCTCGGCCCCCGGGGGAAGTGGGAAGTTCCCGGGGGCCGTGGTGCTTTCAGTCGCGGCGGAGGCCGCCCTCCATCAGCTGCAGCCGGAGGTGCTGCCGCAGCCTTCGCAGACGTAGCAGGAGCCGCTCGGGCGCATCTTGGTGCCGCAGGTGAAGCAGAGCGGGGCGTCGACCGACGTGCCGGTGATCAGCTCCAGCATCTCCGCGGTGGTGTGCGCCTCGCCGCGGATCGGCTTGACCGACGCCGCCTCGACCGACTTGGCGCCGGTCTCGGTGCTCTCGGCCGGCTCGACCGTCTTCAGCGACTCGGCCTCGGAGACCTCCGGGACCGGCTCGTACGAGCCGGTGTCCAGCTGCCGGGACCGCTCCTCCGCGGAGTAGATGCCCAGCGCGGCCCGCTCGTCGAACGGCAGGTAGTCCAGCGCCAGCCGGCGGAAGATGTAGTCCATGATCGACTGCGCCATCCGGACGTCCGGGTCGTCGGTCAGACCGGCCGGCTCGAACTTCAGGTTGGTGAACTTCTGGACGTACGTCTCCAGCGGCACACCGTGCTGCAGCGCGATCGAGATCGCGATCGAGAAGGCGTCCATCACCCCGGCCAGGGTCGAACCCTGCTTGCCCATCTTCAGGAAGACCTCGCCCAGCCCGTCGTCCGGGTAGGAGCCGGCGGTCATGTAGCCCTCGGCGCCACCGACGGTGAACGAGGTGGTCCGCGACGGGCGCGACTTCGGCAGCCGCTGCCGGGTCGGCCGGTACTCGATCACCTTCTCGACGATCTTCTCCGCCGTCGCCGCCTCGGCCGCGACCGCGTCGGCGGCCTTCTTCGCCTTCGCGTCCGCCAGCGGCTGACCGACCTTGCAGTTGTCGCGGTACACCGCGAGCGCCTTCAGGCCGAGCTTCCAGCCCTGGAAGTAGACGTCGGCGATCTCTTCGACCGTCGCGGTCTCCGGCAGGTTCACCGTCTTCGAGATCGCGCCGGACAGGAACGGCTGCGCCGCGGCCATCATCCGGACGTGGCCCATCGGCTTGATCGCGCGCTCACCCATCGCGGTGTCGAAGATCTCGTAGTGCTCCGGCTTCAGGCCCGGGGCGTCGACGACGTGACCGTTCTCGGCGATGTACTCGACGATCGCCTCGATCGTCTCCTCGGTGTACCCGTACTGGCGCAGCGCCCGAGGGACGGTCTGGTTGACGATCTGCATCGAGCCGCCGCCGACCAGCTTCTTGAACTTGACCAGCGAGAAGTCCGGCTCGATCCCGGTGGTGTCGCAGTCCATCATGAAGCCGATGGTGCCGGTCGGCGCGAGCACCGAGGCCTGCGCGTTCCGCCAGCCGTTCTTGGCGCCGATCTTCAGTACGCCGTCCCAGGCCGCCGCCGCGTGCTGGTGCACGTCCTTGTCGATCTCGTGCATGGTCCGGATCGCGTCGTTGGCCGCGGCGTGCTTGCGCATCACCCGGGTGTGGGCGTCCTTGTTCCGCTCGAAACCGTCGTACGCGCCGACGATGCCGGCCAGCTCCGCGGAGCGCTTGTACGAGGTGCCGGTCATCAGCGAGGTGATAGCGCCCGCCAGTGCGCGACCACCGTCGGAGTCGTACGCGTGCCCGGTCGCCATCAGCAGCGCGCCGAGGTTCGCGTACCCGATGCCCAGCTGCCGGTACGCCCGCGTGGTGACGCCGATCGCCTCGGTCGGGAAGTCGGCGAAGCAGATCGAGATGTCCATCGCGGTGATGATCAGCTCGACGGCCTTGACGAACTTCTCCGAGTCGAACAGGTCGTCGTCGCGGAGGAACTTCAGCAGGTTCAGCGACGCCAGGTTGCAGGACGAGTTGTCCAGGTGCATGTACTCCGAGCACGGGTTGGACGCGGTGATCCGGCCCGTCTCCGGCGTGGTGTGCCAGTCGTTGATGGTGTCGTCGTACTGCAGGCCCGGGTCGGCGCAGGCCCACGCCGCCTGGGAGATCTTGTCGAACAGCTTCCGCGCGTCGACGGTCTCGATCACCGAGTTGTCCAGCCGCGCCCGCAGCCCGAACTCGCCCTTCTCCTCGACCGCGCGCATGAACTCGTCCGAGACCCGGACCGAGTTGTTCGCGTTCTGGTACTGCACCGAGGTGATGTCGCGACCGCCGAGGTCCATGTCGAAGCCCGCGTCCCGGAGGATGCGGATCTTCTCCTCCTCGCGCATCTTGGTGTCGACGAACTCCTCGATGTCCGGGTGGTCGATGTCCAGCACGACCATCTTCGCCGCCCGCCGGGTGGCGCCGCCGGACTTGATCGTGCCGGCCGACGCGTCCGCGCCGCGCATGAAGCTGACCGGGCCGGACGCGGTCCCGCCGGAGGACTGCAGCAGTTCCTTGGAGGAACGGATCCGGGACAGGTTCAGCCCGGCGCCGGAGCCGCCCTTGAAGATCAGGCCCTCTTCCTTGTACCAGTTCAGGATCGACTCCATCGAGTCGTCCACGGCGAGGATGAAGCAGGCCGACACCTGCTGCGGCGAGGACGTACCGACGTTGAACCAGACCGGCGAGTTGAAGCTGAAGTACTGGTGCAGCAGCAGCCAGGTGAGCTCCTGCTCGAAGACCTCGGCGTCGTGGGGCGAGGTGAAGTACCCGTGCTCCTCACCGGCCTTGCGGTACGTCTTCACCACCCGGTCGAGCAACTGCTTGAGGCTCCACTCCCGGTTGTCGTGGGCGAGCGCGCCACGGAAGTACTTGGTGGTGACGATGGTCGAGGCGTTCACGCTCCAGAAGTCGGGGAACTCGACTCCGCGCTGCTCGAAGACGGTCTCGCCGGTCTTCCAGTTCTGCTGCACGACGTCGCGACGCTCCCACGTCACCTCGTCGTACGGGTGTACTCCTTCGGTGCTGAAAACCCGCTCGATGGTGAGTCCCGCGGGCGCGTTCTTGCGCCCCCGGAACCCGGCCGCCGACCGCTTGGTCGACCCCGAGTGGCCGGTCACCGTCTCTGTCATGGCTGCTCCTCGCCCTGTGTCTGTACTGCTGCGGTCTGTCGGGACCGCCCCGTTGAGGTACCGCTTGCTGCGTTTTCTTCGAATTGCCACTACTTGGAACTTCCGTTCCCCCGGTTTACGTCTACTGGGTCGGCTTCAGCTGGCCCGGTTCGGTGCCGCGCGGCTCCTTCTCGGCGCGCAGCAGCGCGATCTCGGTCTCGAAGTCGTCGGCCGACTCGAACTGCCGGTACACGCTCGCGAACCGCAGGTACGCGACCTCGTCCAGCTCCCGCAGCGGCCCGAGGATCGCTAGTCCGACCTCGTGCGCGGGAATCTCCGGCGAGCCGCTGCCCTTCAGCGCGTCCTCGACCTTCTGCCCGAGCCGGGCGAGCTGGTCGGCGTTCACCGGCCGGCCCTTGCACGCCTTCCCGACCCCGCTGATGACCTTCTCCCGGCTGAACGGCTCGGTCGCGCCGGAGCGCTTCACCACGGTCAGCTGCATCTGCTCGACAGTGGTGAATCGCTTCTCGCAGACCGGGCACTGGCGCCGGCGGCGGATCGCTCCGCCGTCCTCGGCCACCCGGCTGTCGACCACTCGGGAGTCGGCGTGCCGGCAATACGGACAGTGCATGACGGATCACTCCTCCCGTGGCCGTCCGAGTGGACGGCTGTGGATCAGCCTGGGGACAACTTGTGTAGAACCTGTGGGCAACCAACCACAACCTGTGGAAAATTACACCCGTGTAACCACTACATCTAGCGATCCTAGAACTCTGCTCCCCCAGTTGCAAGAACGCCCCGATCTCCCGCGCGTGTCTGAAGTTTCAACATTCGCGCGGCCCGATGTACTCCCGCGTGGCGCCCTCCGGATGACCCTTTCGGGGCGCAAACTACGTCCTCGCCGCAGCCCCTGGGCGGTGGCCGAGCGGGGCCTCGGGCGGGTCGTCGCGGAGCTGTTCCGGGCCCTGACGCGGGGTGACTTCCGCGGGCCGGACCGGGTGTGCCGACCCGGAATCGGATAAGTGAGGATGTGCACATGAAGCCGGTGATTCTCGATGTCGACACGGGTCTCGACGACGCGTGCGCGCTGCTGCTGGCCGCCCAGCACCCCGAGCTCGATCTGAAGGCCGTGACGTGCGCCGGCGGCAACGTCGGGCTGGACGATGTGGTGATCAACACGCTCACCGTGCTGGATGCCGCGGGGCGTCCGGATGTGCCGGTCGCCGCGGGCGCCGCCGCGCCGCTGATCCAGGCCGTGCGGCCGGCGCCGCACATTCACGGCGTGGACGGGCTCGGCGATCTCGCTTGGCCGCGCTCGACCCGTACGACCGATCCGCGCCATGCCATCGAGCTGCTGCGGGACGTACTGCGTGCGGCCGCGGCGAGTGGTGAGCTGATCACGCTCATCCCGCTCGCACCGTTGACGAACATCGCGCTGCTGCTGCGTACGTACCCGGACGCGGCTGCCGGTTTGCGGGAGATCGTATTCATGGGCGGGTCGGCCGGAATCGGGAACGTGACTGCCGCCGCCGAGTTCAATACCTGGGCGGACCCGGAGGCGGCGGCGATTGTGCTGGCGGCTGCTGATGAGCTCGAGGTGCCGGTGACGATGTACGGGCTGGATGTGTTCTACGACGTGGTCGTGACACTCGAGCAGGCGCGTACGTTGGGCGGGTCGCAATCCGCCGATCTCGCGCGGGCCGTGATCGAGAAGCGGAGCGAGCTGTACCAGGCCGATGGGGCGACGATCGGCGACGGTGGTGCGGTCTGTGCGGTGATCGATCCGGCGGGGCTGGAGACGGAGTCGTACCCGGTGCGCATCGAGCTGTCCGGGAGCTGGTCGCGGGGACGGACGATCGTTGATACGCGAGTTCGGCCCGGGGATCTGAGCGGAGATCCGCTGGGGCAGGCGGCGAGGAGCGTGCAGGTCGCGACGGCGGTGGACGGCAAACGGTACGCCGAGCTGTGGCTCACGACAGTAGGGATGGGGTTATGAGTGGATTTCGTCCTGGGTATCCGTTGCGGACCGAGCGGTTGGAGTTGCGGCCGCATCGGAGGGACGACCTGGATGATCTGTTCGCGTTCCACTCGCTGCCCGAGGTGGTGCGGTACACGCCGTGGCCGGTGCGGGATCGGGAGCAGACGCGGGCCGCGCTGGAGAAGAAGCTCTCCCAGGGTGAGCTGACGGAGCCCGGCCAGTGGCTGGTACTCGCGATCGAACTGCGCGAGACGGGCACGGTGATCGGCGAGGTGCTGCTCAAGTGGGCGAGCGAGGCCGATCGTCAGGGCGAGATCGGGTTCGCGCTGCATTCGGCGTACCAGGGCAAGGGACTGGCGGCGGAGGCGGCTCGCGAGGCACTGCGGCTGGGCTTCGAGGAGCTCGGTCTGCATCGGATCGTGGCCGTGCTCGACGACCGGAATGCGGCCTCGGCGCAGCTGCTCGAACGCCTGGGGATGCGCCGGGAGGCACATCACCTCCACGCCTCGCAGTTCAAGGGCGAGTGGGCCAACGAGTACGTGTACGCGCTCCTGGACGACGAGTGGCGAGCTTCCAGGCCCTAATCGGCGGCCTGCTGGTCGGTTGGCGCGCGCGGAGCCGGCGGTGGGTGTGTCAGCCGACGCGTGGAGAGCTGACGCTGCGTTTGTCAGCCTGCGCGTGCGGAACTGACGGTGCGTTAGTCAGCCTGCGCGTGCGGAACTGACGGTGCGTTTGTCAGCCTGCGACGGGGATTTGGAGGGTTTGGCCGGGGGTGACGTCCGCGGGGGTGCGGAGGTTGTTCAGGTTGGCGATCTTCTCGACGACCACGGTCGGGTCCTGGCCGGGGTTGGTGTCCTGGGCGATCGACCACAGGCTCTGACCGGGGGCGACCTGGACCGGAACGGTGTGGGTGAAGCGCGGACCGGGCTCGAGCACGCCGCTGACCCGCAGGCCGAGCACGACGATCGCCGCCCCGAACACCAGCACGGACAGCGTCGTCACCAGCATCCGCCCACGCCGGGTCAACCGAAGCGCGACCGGTTCACTGTCAGTCAGCCGACGAGCGGTCGGCGCCGAACGGCCCAGCACCTCCCCCGAGCAACCCCGCACCGGCATCGGCTCGGTCGTCGCCCCATGAATCCGCTGGCGACGCACCGGAGCAACCGTCGGCGACGGAACCGACTCCACCCGCCGTGCAACCGGGACGGAAGCACCCTCCGCCGAGCGGCGAGTGGTCGGCGTGGGAACCACCCGGAGCAGGCGGCGTGCCGGGGATTGGGCAGGGGGTGTCGGCGGGTGGGGTTGGTGGTGCGGGGTGAGTGCGTCGGCCGTGAGAGCTGGTGTGCTCATCGGTTCCTCCAGACCTCGGTCAGTCCACGTCCTGCGGTGCTGGTTCCTGTCTACCGGCCGCCTCCGACAGTTTTCGGAGGGCGGCCCGTTCGATCAACCCGAACACCTGTTCGATCGAACGTCTGTACGAATGATTAACCGACAGCCGCCCGTCGCGCAACCATCTCCAACCAGGACACGCCCAGGAAATTCCCTGCCGCGGAAGCACCCCGCGTACGCCCTATAACCCGACACACGAACAAACGTGCGAACCGACACGCCTTCGAACAGATGTTTGAAGAATCTCAGAATTCGGTCTACGGTCATCACAGTCAGCAAGCTTCGGCCGGTGCGGTGATCGCCGGCCCGCACCCGAGGAGCACCAGCGATGGCCAGGACGCCGAGCGGTTCCAGCAAGGACGAGCGCACAGGCGTGGAGAAGGCGGCGGGCAAGGCAGCGGAGAAGTCTTCGGCCAAGTCCGCGGACCGGACCGTCAGCGAGCTGCCGGACGGGCCGGCCGACGCGACCGGGCTGACCCCGCGGCAGCGCCGCGTGCTGGACGTGATTCGGGACTCGGTGGACAGCCGCGGCTACCCGCCGTCGATGCGCGAGATCGGTGAGCGGGTCGGCCTGACCAGCTCCTCCTCGGTGTCGCACCAGCTCCGCGTGCTGGAGCAGAAGGGCCTGCTCCGCCGCGACCCGAACCGGCCCCGCGCGATCGAGGTCCGCTACCCGGGCGAGGTGGACGCCGCGGCCCGCCGGTCCGCGCTCGGCCCAGTTCGGCAGACTGCGTACGACGAGACCGGGGCCGGCGACGCGCACCCGGACGCGGCGTACGTGCCGGTGGTCGGCCGGATCGCCGCCGGTGGCCCGATCCTCGCCGAGCAGGAGATCGAGGAGGTCTTCCCGTTGCCGAAGGCAATGGTCGGCGAGGGCACGCTGTTCATGCTCCGGGTCAAAGGTGAGTCGATGATCGAGGCGGCCATCTGCGACGGCGACTGGGTGGTCGTCCGGCAGCAGCCGACCGCGGAGAACGGTGACATCGTGGCCGCGATGATCGACGGCGAGGCGACCGTGAAGACGTTCAAGAAGACCAAGACGGAGATCCTGCTGCTGCCGCACAACCCGGCTTTCGAGCCGATCGACGGCACCGACGCGACCATTCTCGGAAAGGTCGTTACAGTTCTGCGTCGCGTCTGACATGGGAGACGGCCTGCGAAGTCCGGCGGGTCATGTCAGCATTGAGTCATGACGACTGTCTATGACTTCAGCGCGGCGCGGATCGAAGGCAATGAACAGTCTCTTGCCGATTTCCGCGACCAGGTGCTCCTGGTGGTGAACACGGCGTCGCAGTGTGCCCAAACCCCGCAGTACACGGGGCTGCAGAAGCTCTACAAGACCTACCGTCGGCAGGGCTTCTCCGTGCTCGGGTTTCCCTGCGACCAGTTCGGCCATCAGGAGCCCGGTGACGAGAACGAGATCGCGAACTTCTGCTCGACGATCTACCACGTCACGTTCCCGATGTTCGCCAAGGTCGAGGTGAACGGTTCGCGGACGATTCCCTTGTACAACTGGCTGAAACGCGAGCAGGGCGGCCTGCTCGGCGGCCGGATCAAGTGGAACTTCACCAAGTTCCTGGTCGGCCGGGACGGCGCGGTGATCGCCCGGTACGCGCCGACCGCGACGCCGGAGAAACTGGCCGACAAGATCGAGGCCGCGCTGGCGGTGCCGGCGCCGTCGCGGGAAACGAACGACTGACCCAACCGGCGGTTTCGGGGCCGTGCGCAACTGTTGTCCGGCGCCAATTCTGCGACAACTGAACAGAAAGCGTCGCAGCGACGCAGCGCATTCACCTCGCATTCACCGCATTTCGAACACTTCTGCCGATGATCTGCATGTCGCGAATACCGGCAATTTCAGCTTTCCGGGCAGGTTCCCGGCCGGCGAAACACTCAGCCGGCGTCCACCAGGACCGATTCCGGGTCGATGTCGAGGCGTAAACCGCGCCAGACCGGATGCCGGAGCCGCCCGTCGCCGCCCCAGCCCGAGTACGTCACCTCGGCGACCAGGACCGGGTCCAGCCAGTGCGCCCGGCGCCGGTCGGTGGCCGGGATGCTCGCCGGGTCGAACGCTGGGCGGTCGATCTCCAGGCCCGCGAGCTCGGCGCTGAGCATTTCCAGCGTGGCGAAGTCGAGGCCCGATCCGACCTTGCCGATCAGTACCAGCGCGCCGCCCGGCTCGTCGTACGCGCCGCAGTAGAAGGAGCCGATCCGGCCTTCCCGGTTGCCCTCCCCCGGGTGCCAGCCGAGCAGCACTACGTCCCGGGTCCGGACCGGTTTGATCTTGATCCAGTCGGAGCTGCGCCGGCCCGGGAGGTACCTGGACTTGCGGCGTTTGGCGACCACGCCCTCGAGCCCCTGCGCCGCGGACAGGTCGAGCGCCTCGTGACCGTCCCGGAACGCCGGCGGGGTCTCCCAGAACGGGTCGCCGATGTCGAGCGATTCGAGCAGCCCACGCCGGTCGTCGTACGTTGCCTCAAGCAACCATTCGCCGTCGAACCGGAGCAGGTCGAAGAGCCGTACCGAGACCGGCACCTCGGTGATCAGATGCCGTAGCTGGCGCGGGTCGCGGACGTGCATCCGCCGCTGCAGCAGGCCGAACGACGGCGCGCCGTGTTCGTCCAGCGTGACGATCTCGCCGTCCAGCACGGCCGGCATCCGCAGGCCCGGCGCCTCGGCCAGGCCGATCAGCTCCGGGTACCCGCCGGACACGTCGTGGCTGTTCCGCGACCACAAGCGGCAGACACCCTCGTCGACTTCGGCGATCACGCGGATGCCGTCCCACTTCAGTTCGTACGACCAGCCCGCGCCCGAGGGCAGCTCACCCAGCGCCGCCATCATCGGCAGCACCGGCGGACCGGCCACCGGACTCATGTGGACTGCAACCGTTTCAGGGCACCAAGCACCTTCTCACGATCGGCTGTCGGCCACATCGGAGGCAAGGAGGCGCGCAGGAACGCGCCGTAGCGCTGGGTGACGATGCGCGGGTCGAGGATCGCGACCACCCCGCGGTCCGAGCTGCGGCGGATCAGCCGGCCGGTGCCCTGCGCGAGAAGCAGCCCGGCGTGGGTCGCGGCGACCGACATGAACCCGTTGCCGCCCGCTTCGTCGACCGCGCGCTGCCGGGCCGCCATCAGCGGCTCGTCCGGGCGCGGGAACGGAATCCGGTCGATGATCACCAGGTTGCAGGTCGAGCCGGGTACGTCGATGCCCTGCCACAGCGACAACGTCCCGAACAGGGATGTCTCGGGGTCGTCGACGAACTCGCGGGCCAGCTCGCCGAGCTGCGCGTCGCCCTGGCAGAGCACCTTGAGGTCGGTCCCCTCCCGAACCGCCGCGGTCGCCGCCTCCGCGGCCCGGCGGGACGAGAACAGCCCGAGCGTACGTCCACCGGCTGCCGTGATCAGGTCGATGATCTCCTCGAACTGCTTCTTGCCCAGACCATCGCGGTGCGGCGGCGGAAGGTGCTTCGCGACATAGAGGATCGCCTGCTTCTCGTACTCGAACGGGGAACCGACGTCGAGGCCGCGCCACGGCAGCGGGCCCTTCTCGGCGTCCGGGTCGAGCTCGGGCATCTCATCGTCGTCGTCGAGCTTGTCGGCGGGCCGGAGGCCGACCTGCCGGGCGATCGCGTCGAAGTCGCCGCCGAGGGTCAGTGTCGCGGAGGTGAGTACGGCCGTCCGGTCCCGGAGCACGAGCTCGCGGAGCAGGCCGGCCACGGTCAGCGGGGCGATCCGGAGCTCGCGGCCGAACCGGTCGCGGTCGATCATCCAGACCACGTCGGCGTCACTGAGCGCGGCGACCCGCTCGGCGACGTCGAAGATCTCCTTGACCGCGCCCTTGGATTGCCGCTTGGCGCCGTCCGGATCATCGTCCTTGTCGTCGGACTTCTTGTTCAGGTCGGAGTACAGCCCACGGGCCGCGTCCCGGATCAAGCCGGCCGCCTCCAGAACCGGGCCGTTGGACGGCTCGATCCGGCCCTCCCGGGTGGCGTCCAGGGCGGCGCGCAACGCGTCCGACGCGTCGATCAGGTCGTCGGCCTTGTCGTCGTCGACGAACCGGCGGGCCCGCTTGGCGGCGCGCTCGACCATCTGCGGCGAGAGCTCGTCACCGGCCGCGCCGGTGACCCGGGCGGGCAGCTCGTGCGCCTCGTCGACGATGATCACATCGTGCTCGGGCAGGACCGTACGGTTCTCGAAGGCGTCGATCGAGAGCAGCGCGTGGTTGGTGATCACGATGTCGGCCTTGCGGGCGTGCTCCTTGGCCTTCTCGGCGAAGCATTCCTCCCCGTACGGGCACTTCTGCGCGCCGAGGCATTCGCGCGCGGAGATCGCGATCTGCTGCCAGGCCTGGTACTGGTGCGAGGGCGCGTGGTCGCGGTCACCGGCCGCGCCGTCGGCGAGCTGCTGCTCGGCCCAGTCGCGGAGCTCGACGACCTGTCGGCCGACCTCACCCGCGGGCGGTACGTCGACGAGCATGCCGTCCTCGTCCGGCGCGCCCTCCCGGATCCGGTGCAGGCAGGCGTAGTTGTTCCGGCCCTTCTGGATCGCGTACTTCGGCCGGCGCGGCAGCAGCTTCTCGGTCGCGTCGAGCAAGGCCGGTACGTCGCGGTCGACGAGCTGGGATTGCAGCGCGAGCGTCGCGGTGGAGACGACGACCCGGCGGTCCTCGATCGCGTGCAGCAACGCGGGCACCAAGTACCCGAGAGATTTACCGGTACCAGTGCCGGCCTGGACCAGGAGATGCGAACCGTCATGCATCGCGGTGTCCACGGCCTGCGCCATCTCCACCTGCCCCGGCCGTGTCTGTCCCGCGATCCCGGCCACGGCCGCTTCCAGCAGCTCCCGCACATCAACACCCACCGCCATACCCTAGCCCGCGCGGCGGACAGTTTTCCGTCCGGCGGGCGAGGGTGTGGATAACTCGGCGGACTAGACGACCGCACCCCGGTCGGGTTGGGCGTCGCGGTCGACCTGGGCGCGCTTCGGGCGGGGCGGCGGCGCCGGGAAACGGCGTTCCAGCTCGAGCAGCAGCGGCGCCGCGGTCAGGTTCGACGAGTAGGTGCCGACGACGATGCCGAGCAGCAGCGCGAGCGCGAAGTCGGACAGCGAGTCGCCGCCCAGGAACAGCAGCGCGCTGAGGATGAACAGCGTCGAGATCCCGGTGTTGATGGTCCGTGGCAGTACGTTCACGATCGCCGTGTCGATGATCTTGCCGAGCCCGTCGGTGGCCCGGGCGTTCCGGGTCTCGCGGATCCGGTCGAAGACGACCACCGAGTCGTTCACCGTGTAACCGATGATGGTCAGGACCGCGGCCAGGAAGATGCCGTCGATCGGCTTCCCGGTCCAGGCGAACACGCCGACCACGACCGCGACGTTCTGCAGTAGTGCCAGGACCGCGCCGGCGCCGAACGTCCAGCGGAAGCGCGCGGCCAAGTACGCCAATTGGGCCAAGAGTGCGATTCCGAGTGCGATCAGGCCCTTGTTGCGGAGCTCCTCACCGAGCGACGGGCCGATGCTCTCGTTCCGCAGTACGTCGGTGTCGCCGCCGATCCGGGACAGCGATTCGCGGATCTTCTCCGCCTCGTCATCACTGATCGTCCCGGTCCGTACGGTGATGTCGTCGGTGCCGGACGCTTGCACGACGGCGGTCGGGTACCCGGCCTCGGCGACCGCGGCGCGGGCCTGGTCCGGCGTGATCGACTGCGCCGTACTCACCTCGAGCAGCCGGCCGCCGGTGAACTCGATCCCGAGGTTCAGCCCGCGTACGGCGACGCCCGCGACGCTGACGATGATCGCCACCGCCGTGATCACCAGCCAGCGCCGGCTGTGCTTCATCAACGCCGGCTGCCGCGACTCCAGCCAGATCCGGACCCGCCCGTGGCCGGCGATCCCGCTCAACTTCGGGCGACGCAGGACGAAACCACGTGACACCGCGAACTCCGCCAGCACCCGGGTCACGACCAGCGCGGACAGCATTGACGCGATCACACCGATCGACAGCGTGACGCCGAAGCCGCGGACCGGACCGGCGGCCAGGAAGAACAGCAGGCCGGCGGCGAGGATCGTGGTGATGTTCGAGTCGGCGATCGCGGACAGTGCGTTCTGGAAGCCGCTGCGCAGGGAGCGGCGCAGTCCGTCCGTACGCCCGGCGATGTAGTCCTCGCGGGCACGCTCGAAGACAAGGACGTTCGCGTCCACCGCCATCCCGATCGCCAGCACGAAGCCGGCCAGGCCAGGCAAGGTGAGGGTCGCTCCCAGGGCGGTCAGCGCGGCGTACGACATCGCGGCGTACCCGATCAGGCCGAGTACCGCCATCAGGCCGACCAGGCGGTAGACCATGATGATGAACAGCGCGGTCAGCGCGAGACCGATGATCGCGGCCAGCGCACTGGCCTGGATCGCGTCCTGGCCGAGCGACGGGCCGACCGTACGCTGATCGATCACCTCGACCGGCACCGGCAGCGCGCCACCCGAGATCAGCGCGGCCAGATCCTTCGCGCCCGCCTCGTCGAACGACCCGGAGATCGTCGTCGAACCGCCGGCGATACCGATGTTGCAGAGCTGATTGCCACCGTTCGGATCGACCTGCGGCGAGCTGATCACCTCGTTGTCGAGCACGATCGCGATCAGCCGCTGCGGCGTACCGACCGGCTGACAGGCCGCCTTGCCGGTGATGTTCGCCCAGATCTTGCCGCCGTCGCCCTTGAACTTCATCTCCACGAACCAGCCCTGCGCGACCTGCTGCGGATCGAGCAGGCCGTCGGCGCTGCTGACCAGCTCACCGGTCATCGCCGGCTTCGCCAGCCGCAGGAACCCCTGACCACCCTCGGGCGCGAGGTACGTCTCCCCCGCCGCGGGTTTGGCCGGTTTGGTCGCGACCTGGTCGAGGACCTCGTGGAAGGTGAGCTGCGCGGTCTTGCCGATCACCTTCGCGGCTTCGCGCGGATCCTGCACACCCGGCAGCTCGACGATGATCCGGTTCTCACCTTGGCGGGTGACGTTCGGCTCGCTCACTCCGAGCGCGTCGATCCGCCGGTGCAGCACCTGGGTCGCCTTGTCGGTGGTCTCCTTGGTCGCCTTCACCGTCGGCGAATCCTTCGCCTCCAAGACGATCTGCGTCCCCCCACGCAGGTCGAGACCAAGTTGGGGTTTCGCGGTCAACGTGACGTACGTCGACGCGGCGAGCACCAGAAGCGCGAGCAGAGCACGGACAAGGGACGACCGGTTCACCGAAGATCCTCCGGAGGTGGGCACCCAGCGTATGGGTGTCGTGACAGAGAGCATCCACAGACATGTGGAACGCACAGTGTACGGAGGCCATTCAACCGGTACCCCCACAACCGCACAAGCGACGGGGTCGCAGGGGTGGGGTGTACTGACGGTGATGGGGACTGTGCTTCGAACCGCCCTCGCGCGCTCCGCAGGCGCTACCTTCGTCACTCCACTCCTCAACCCACCCGCTACGCCCGCCCCACCCACCCCCAGCTCAGCGCTGCACACCCCTTCCCGGCTACCGCCCGAGGTCCGGGCGTACCGCCCGAGCGCTTGGCCGTCAACGTGATCCGCGGCCGGTGGCTGTGGGCTACTGTCCGGGGGGACCGCCCGGGCTCCGGGGCACCGCCGGGCTCCGGAGTAGCGCCACAGTTCCCGGGCTGTCGCTACCGCGTGGACCACCGCACTCGCCGGACGTTCCCGGTGCCGCCGGAGAGCCCGGCCTTCACCTGACGCCTCGTGGTGTCGCCGGAGGACGCTAGCGCTCCTCGTACTGCCTCTTCGCTGGCCTTATCCACTAGGTTGCCCCCTCAAGTGGAGGGTTGGCCCCTGGGATTTTCGTGGTGCAACCCTCCATTTTAGGGGCCAACCCCCGAGCGGGTCAGGGGGTGAGGGCTTACTCAGGTCGGGAAACCAACCAGCCGAGGAGGACCGTTCCGGCATGAGCGTTTCCAGCTGACACTGCCCCTCCCCGTACGGCGCGGTCCACGGCGAACTGCAGCATCTCTGCATCGTTACCCACGCTCTTGCCGTCGACGACGGCTTATCCACCCGTCTTGTGGGTTATCCGCCCTTACAACAGTGGAGAACCCACAACATCGGTGGATAACCAGACAGCAGCGGAAGAACATTGCCGGCGGCAAACATTTCCAGCTGGCGCCGTGGTCACGGACAGCGCGCACGGGCGGAGCCCGCTCGCTACGCCGGGGGCTCACAACACGGGCCGCCTGGAGTTCACAACACCGAACCCGTGGAGTTCAAGACACGCAGCAGCGTGGAGTCAACGGCAGGGAGCAGCGTGGAGTCAACGGCATGGAGCAGCGTGCAGCAGCGGCATGGAGCAGCGTGAACCCGTCATCACAGGTCGGCTGGGCGGGCGCCCGGATGGTGGAGGGCTGATCGCAGCGTGCAACAACTTGAACTATGGTACAAATAGTACTTTCGTTCAACTATTTGTGGTGAGGGCGGTGGGCATGGGACGGCGGGCTGGGTGGCGGGAGTGGGGTGGGCTTGGGTTGTTGGCGTTGCCGACGTTGTTGCTGGGGCTGGATGTGACGGCGCTTTATCTGGTCGCGCCGAGCTTGGCCGCCGAGCTGAATCCGAGTGCTGCCGAGATGCTCTGGATCATGGATGCCTACGGCTTCTTCATTGCGGGATTTCTGATCACGATGGGGACGCTGGGCGATCGGGTCGGGCGCCGGCGGTTGCTGATGATCGGGGTGACGGCGTTCGCGGCAGCCTCGGTGTTTGCGGCCTTCGCGCCGAGTGCGCTGTGGTTGATCGTGGCGCGGGCGCTGCTCGGGGTGGCCGGCGCGACGTTGATGCCCTCGACGTTGTCGTTGATCAGCAACATGTTCACCGACGTTCGGCAGCGGGCGTTGGCGATTGGCGTGTGGGCAACGATGTTCGCGCTGGGGATGGCTGCCGGGCCGGTCGTGGGTGGGGCGCTGGTTGCGGGTTTCTGGTGGGGTGCGGTCTTCCTGATCGCCGTGCCGGTCGCGGTGCTGGTACTGGCTGGTGCGCCGGCGCTGCTGCCGGAGTATCGGACGCCGGCCGGCCGTATCGATCTGCCGAGCGCCGCACTGTCGCTCGCCGCGTTGCTGCCGATCGTCTACGCGATCAAGCATGCGGCCGCCCACGGCGTCGATCTCCAGGCCTCCGCCGCCCTGCTCGTCGGTGGCGGCGCCGCGGTCGCGTTCGTACGTCGCCAATTGCGTCTCAGCGAACCGCTGCTGGACGTGAAACTCTTCGCGAGCCGGACGTTCTCCGCGGCGCTGTCCGTCTTGCTGATCGGCCTGGCCGGGTTTGGCGGCGTGATGTTCCTGGTCACTCAGTACCTGCAGCTTGTTGAGGGCCTGTCGCCTACGACAGCCGGGCTGTGGATGGGGCCGCCCGCGCTGGCCATGCTGATCGGAGCTATTGGAGCGCCGCTCCTGGCTGGTCGGGTGGCACCTGGTGTGGTCATGTCGGGCGCTTTGGCGTTGTCGCTGTCTGGGTACGTGCTGCTCGCGCTCGCGGGGACCGACAGCAAGGTGAGCGTGGTCGCTGGGTTCGCCTTCGTTTACCTCGGGCTTGGGGTCATCGCCGCACTCGGTACCGATATCGTTGTGGGAGCGGCGCCGGCAGAGAAGTCCGGATCGGCGGCCGCGCTCTCGGAAACCGTTCAAGAACTCGGTATCGCGGCAGGAGTCGCGCTCCTGGGCAGCCTCACCACCGTGATCTACCGGGGCAAGGCCGAGGCCCCGGCCAGGCTGTCCGCGGCTGCGGCCGATGCCTACCGTGACAGCCTCTCCGGAGCCGCGTCGCTCGCGCATCAGTTGCCCGCGCCGGCTCTCGAGCATGCACGAGTTGCGTTCACCAGTGGACTCAACACCGCCGCTGTGGTGGCCGGCATCGGCGTACTGGCTGCGGCGCTGACCTGCTTTACAACGCTGCGACACCTTCGGCCGCTCGGCGACGCCGACCGTGTGACAGAGCCGGTAGCCTCGACCAGCACGAGCGGCGACGACCGGTGAGCAGGAAGATGACAGCCAAACACGACCTTGCCAAGCAAGACGCCAAGGACTCTGACACAAAGCACCCTGGTGCAAAGGACTCTGGCGCAAAGCACGCTGGCGCAAAGCACGCTGGTACGCAGGACACTGGTTCACAGCACGCTGGTGCGCGGGACGGTGGTGATGGGCGCAGGTTGCGCGGTGAGCGGCGTCGGTTGCAGATCATTGAGGCGACGCTTGCGATCGTTCACCGGGACGGCGCCACCGGGGTCACCCACCGCACTGTCGCCAAGGAAGCGGGAATCACCACCAGTCTGACCCTGTACTACTTCGCCACCCTGGATGATCTGCTCGTCGCCGCCCTGACCAGCGTCACGGACGAGTACACCCGCCGTATCCGCGAGCTCATCGAGGCCGACGACGAGCCGCTCGACGGTCTCGCCCAGCTGATCGCCGAATCCGCCGGCCCGGGCCGGGAGCGGGCGCTTGCCGAGCGGGAACTGTCGACCTTGGCGGCCCGCCGCCCCGCCCTGCGCCCGATAGCGCGACGCTGGCGAGACAACGTCGCGGAGCTTGCCCGGACGCAGACCGACGACCCGGATGCGGTCCAAGCCGTCGTCGCCCTGTCAGACGGCCTGTGCACGGCCATCCTCCTGGACGACGAAGAAGCCGACCCCGCCCGCATCCGCGCAGTCCTCGCTAAAGCACTCCAGCGAACTCGCCCCTAGGTCCGGCACCGGGCCGCGCCTGATCGAGGTGTCGGTGGAGCCTTTTCCTGGAATAGCGCCAGAAAGGCTCCTGGGACGGTGCAGTGATGTGTTGTGGGCTGGAGGTGATATGCAGGTGGACTGGAGGTGTGGGTTGGGCGGGTAGTGCACTTGAGCGCGAACGCGTCGGGGGAACGTGACCTCGGGGAACCGTCGGGATGGGTGGTTCAGCAGGGGTTGTGGTTTGCCGCGCAGGGTCAGGTCGAAGAAGGCGCGTACGTACGCGCGGGTGATGTCCAGTGAACGAGCCCCAGGAAGCTGGCTCCCGAGGTCGACGTTGATCTGCTGGGTCAGCGTGTCGTAGTCGGTGAAGGATGCGTGCACCGCGCCGGTGACCGCGAGGCGTCGTTTCCAGCCGGTCAGGTGTTGCCAGTTGCGGTCCCAGCTGGGATCGGGCGCGTTCTGGCCGAGCATCAGGAACGGGCGCGACAGGCCGCTCGCCGGCAGGTCCTTGAACATGGTCCCGTCCAGGTTGATCCCAGCCCGTACGCGCGGATCGATCAGCATCGTCTCGCCGACGCTCGCACCACCGATCGACATCCCGGCCATCGCGATCCGGGACCGATCAATCAACGCCGGCCCGAGCAACGACCGCCAGCTTCGATCGGCTCGGCTAGCGCGTGGAGCGGTCAGTTCGCCGAGTACGAAGGAGACGTCGCGGGCGCGGCCCTCGATGACGGTTTGCTCGAAGTTGGGCAGGTCCTGGAAATCGCAGGCCGTACATCCCACGACTCGCCCGTCCGGGAAGGTCATGGCCGCGTTCTCGTAGGCATGGTCGATTGCCGCCACCACGTACCCCCAACTCGCGAGGTCCTCGGCCAGCGCGGTCAGCGAACTCCGCGGCCAGTTGAACCCCGGCGACAACACCACCAGCGGAAGGCGCCGTCCGGCCGCGCGCGCATCGGCGTACGCGTGGGTGCGCGTCTTGCTCAAAATGTCCAACGGGACGGTCGTGATCCCCGCGCTCTTCAGCAGCAGCTCGGACTCCTTGGCTGTCATGTACGGCGCGACGCGCGCACCGGGCAACCGAGCTGGATACCAGAGCGAAACCATCAGCTCCCGCGCCCCGGCCGATGGAACCCACGGATCCGGGCGCGACGCGTCCTTGAGATACAGCGACGTGGTGCCGACCGGATGCGGTCCAGTCGGCGCGGGCAGGTACGGCGTAGCGCGCTCCACCGCCGAGCTGCTGGACACGGCGACCGTACCGGAAACGAGCACGGCAAGAGCGACCAGTACGCACCGGAGCGCGAACGCCCTTCTGTACAAGGAGAATCGAGATGCCATAGCCCCGACCCTCTCACCGATCGCAACCGCCCAACACCGACCGAAAGACCTGTTCGCACCCGTACTTTCGACCCGTAGCCGGCCAACTGTGCCACCAGCTGATTCACGACTTGCAGAATTCTTCAATTCACTACATCATCAAGCTGACGGGGTTGCATCGAGGGCAGGAGTGCTGGTGGAGACAAGTGAGCTTGCCGCGGACCTGGACCGATGACGGCGCCGGTCCCGCTGTACCAGGCCAAGGCGGAGTTCTTCAGGCTGCTGGGTCATCCGGTCCGGATCCGCGTACTGGAGCTGCTCCAAGACGGCCCGCGACCAGTACGCGACCTGCTGGCCGAGATCGGCATCGAACCGTCCAGTCTGTCCCAGCAGCTGGCGGTCCTGCGCAGGTACGGCATCGTGACCTCGCGGCGTGAGGGATCGACCGTGGTGTACGAGCTCGCGGGCGGCGACGTCGCCGAACTGCTGCGGATCGCGCGCCGGATCCTGACCGAACTACTGACGGGCCAAAGCGAACTGCTCGCCGAACTGCGTGACGCCGAGTCGGCCAATCGGTGAGTGCCGGGTTCGGCGGCTGGCAACGGACGCGGTCACTGCTTCCCGCACGTACCGATCTCGCCGCGATGCTGCATCAGCCCCGCCGCGACCTGATCGCCGGGCTCACCGTGGCGATCGTCGCGCTTCCGCTAGCACTCGGATTCGGCATCTCGTCCGGACTCGGCGCGGCAGCCGGGCTCACCACGGCGGTGGTGGCCGGTGCGCTCGCGGCGGTCTTCGGCGGCTCCGGCCTGCAGGTGTCCGGGCCGACCGGCGCGATGACCGTTGTGCTCGTACCGATCACGCATGTACACGGCGCCGCCGGCGTGCTCGCGGTCGGTCTGATGGCCGGCGTCATCCTGATCGGCCTGGCGTACGCCCGCGCCGGGCGCTACATGGCATTCGTACCCGCGTCTGTCGTTGAAGGCTTCACGCTTGGTATCGCCTGCGTCATCGGCCTGCAGCAACTCCCCGCCGCGCTCGGCGTCGCGACACCGGACGGCGACCAGATCATCGTCGTCGCGGCCCGCTCGATCGCCAGTTTCGCGGCGCACCCGGACTGGACCGCCGTCATGATCGCCGTCGTCGTCGCGGCGAGCATCCTCGTCGGCGGTCGGCTGCGGCCGGTCGTACCCTTCTCGATCCTCGCCGTCGCGGCCGCGGCCGTTGTCGTCGAAGTCGCCGGTCTGAACGTCACCAGGATCGGAGCACTGCCCACCGGCCTCGCCGCGCCCTCCTTGTCGTTCATCGATCCCGCGACGCTCGGGTCGCTGACCGGCGCGGCGCTGGCGGTGGCGGCGCTCGCCGCGCTGGAGTCGCTGCTGTCCGCGGCCGTTGCCGACGGCATGGGAGTCAACCACCGGCACGACCCGGACCGCGAACTGTTCGGCCAAGGTCTGGCCAACCTCATCACACCGCTGTTCGGAGGCGTACCTGCCACCGGGGCGATCGCCCGGACCGCGGTCAACGTACGTTCCGGTGCAGGTTCGCGCCTTGCCGCGCTGGTCCACGCCGCTCTGCTCGCCGCGATCATCTACACCGCGGCGCCCCTGGTCGGGAAGATCCCGCTCGCGGCACTCGCCGGGGTCCTGCTCGCCACCTCGGTACGGATGGTGGAGGTCGGCTCCATTCGCGCCATGACCCGCGCCACCCGATCAGACGCGATCGTCCTGACCCTCACCGCGGTCGCTACCCTCGCGCTGGACCTGGTCAAGGCCGTACTCCTCGGTCTTGTCGTCGCCGGAGCGCTCGCGCTCCGAGCCGTCGCCCGGAGTGCCCGCATTCGGCAGATGCCACTTCACCCCGACCTGCCTGGCGATCATTCGGCGGAAGAGCGGGAGCTGCTGGACGAGCACATCGTCGCGTACCGGATCGACGGGCCGCTGCTGTTCGCGGCGCACCGGTTCCTGCTGGAACTGTCCGAGGTCGCGAATGTCTCGATTGTCATCCTGCGCATGTCAGTCGTCAGCGCGATCGACGCCAGCGGCGCACTCGTCCTCAAAGACGCCATCGAGAAACTCCAGCATCGCGGCATCACCGTCTTCATGTCCGGCATCCGCCCCGGCCATCACCGCACCCTCGACGCCCTCGACGCCATCAACAACCTCCGCCTCGCCGGGCATGTCTTCCCCAGTACGCCAGAGGCAATCGCCGCCGCCCGATCCCATCTCCACCACACCGGCGTCCTCCAGCCCACTACACCCCCAGCCACCGACAAGACTCCGCCGGTCGCGTAGCTCCTCCCCCCAACGCTGCGGCCTGGTTGTTCGTCTAGAACGCAAGTGGCGTACTCCAAGGACCTGCCCGTGACTGCAAAGCCTGCCGAGCCTGGCTGCACGTACACGCCACCCAGCTCGTTGTGAACCTCAGCATCTCCGAGGAGACCACCTGATGACGGACAACCGCAGCAGACGCACCTACACTCCGCCCAAGGCGCAGCTCAACCTTGTTATCCGCAGCAGGCGATTGGCTGCAGGAGGAGCAGCCCTCGCCACTGCCACAGCTTTAGCCGGCTGCACCTGGTCGCTGCACCTCACCCACAACCAACCCCCAACAGCCAGCAGCGCGCCACCCGCAACCGTGATAGCAACCGGTGCCACCCCGCGGATCGTCAGGTCGGACTCAGCCAGCCCAAGCGGAGCAGAAGCCGCTCTGACCACCACCCTGACAACCGACCCAAACGGCTGCGTCCAGGCAGCCAACGGCAAGATCACCCTGATCTGGCCCCGCACCTATTCCATCCAGGGAACCCCCGACTCCTTCAAGATCCTGGACGCGGATGACCATGTCGTAGCACGCTCCGGCACACCCCTCACCATCGGCGGCGGCGGCGCAACCACCATCAACCCCACCTGGACAACCCAATCCTGCCCAACAGCCACCCAACTCTGGCTAGTCGGAACCATCACTCCCACCCGCTGAACATCAATCACACGTCGACTCGCAACTCCCGGCGGCAGCCGGAAGACCATGCGATAGCTGCAGAGGATGCTCCGACGCTGGGCCGGGGGTGGGTAACGCGCGGAGCACGCGAGGGGTACGGGTCACCTCAGTTCGCTGGTCGCGGGCGTTGGGTTGGTGGTCGCCCGCGCGATGAGCGCGGAACCGCGGGTGGCAGCCCGCAGCACCTGGCGCGAGCCGGAAGATCCGGCGACAGCCCGGAGGACCCCGGCGACAGCCAGAAGATCCCGCGGCAGCCGGGAAGATCCAGCGATAGCTGGGAAGGGTGTTCCGGCGCTTAGCCGGGGTCGGTGGGTAGCGGGCGGAGGGGGCGCGTTGAGGAGCGGAGCGACGAAGGGAGCGGTCGAGGAGCTCGCGAGGGGTTACCCGTACGCGCGCGGTCGAAGTAGCTAGTTGGTTGTGTCCAGGCCGTTTTCTATGGCATAGCGGACCAGTTCGGCTCTGTTGTGGAGTTGGAGTTTTCGGAGGGTGTTTTGGACGTGGTTTTCTACTGTGCGGTGGGAGAGGACGAGGCGGGTGGCTATTTGTTTGGCGGTCAGGCCTCGGGCTACCAGGCGGAGGATTTCGGTTTCGCGGGTGGTGAGGTGGGGGACTTCGGGGCCGGGGCCTAGGCGGTGGTATTCGCCGAGGAGGAGGCCGGCGAGGCCTGGGGTGAAGACGGCGTCGCCTTCGGCGGTGCGGCGGACGGCGTCGTCGAACTCGTCCAGGGAGGCGGATTTGACCAGGTAGCCGGAGGCGCCGTTCTTGACGGCGGCCAGTACGTCTTCTTGTTCGGCGCTGGCGGACAGTACGAGGACGCGGGTGTCGGGCAGTGCGGCCGTGATCTCGCGGGTCGCTTCCACACCTGAACCTGTGCCCAGCTGGAGGTCCATGATGATGACGTCGGGCTGGGTGGCGAGGGCTATTTTGACGGCGCTCGGGGCGTCGGCGGCGGTTGCGCAGACGTCGTAGCCGCGGGTGGTGAGGTCTCGGGCTACGCCTTCGCGCCACATGGGGTGGTCGTCGACGATCATGACGCGGGTCATCTGCTGATCACCAGTTCCCATTCGGTTCCTTCGCCGGGTGCGGTGCGTACGGTGACGGTGCCGCCGAGGTCCGTGATGCGGCCGCGGATGGACTGGCTGGCGCCGAGGTGGCCGTCGGTGTGGGCCTGTTCGAGGCGGGCGGGTGTTGTACCGACTCCGTCGTCGCGGACCGACAGTACGATCTCCGCGCCGATGTCCTCGACGGTCACCCAGCTCCGCGCGTCCGGGCCGGCGTGCTTCGAGACGTTGCTCAGGGCTTCCTTGACCGCGGCAACCAGTTCGAGAGCGGTGGATGCGGGCAGCAGGACCTGGGTGGCGGGTACGACGACGTCGACCCGGGTCGTGGCCAACGGCAACAACAGGCTGCACAGGTCGACCTGGTTGTCTTCGGCAACGGCTGGGCGGGTCGACATCAGGGTGCGTAGGGCAACTTCCTGTTCGGCGGCGAGGGCGGCGAGTTCGGTTGCTTCGCCGCCGATCGCGGTGCCGCGGCGTTGGACCTGGGCGAGTACTTGGAGTACGCCGTCGTGGATCGAACGGCTCAAGCGCAGGCGCTCCGCGGTCGCGCTCTCGGTGGCGATCGCCTCGCGCAAGCGCGCGCCTGCTTGGCGCATGGTCGTCGCCGCGTACCCGACGACCAGACCGGCTACCAGGAGCAGCTGCACGTTGCTGAGGATCTTGGATGGATGTTCGAGGCCGCGCAGGGACAGGAGGGCGAGACTGATCGTTGCCGCGCCGACCAGGCCGCCGTCGCGGCCGCGGGCGATCGCCAGCGCGAGGACCGGGCCGGCTGCCCAGACTGAGGTGAGTACGGAGGCGCCGGCGCGGATGTCGAGGAGGGGCTGGGCCCAGAGGGTGGCGTACATGCAGGCGGCCGTGATGACGAGATCGGCGAGTGCGAGGCGGGTGTTCCGGCGGCCCCAGCGGCGGCTGTAGCCGTAGGACGAGATCAGGGTCCAGACTCCCATCACCGCCATTTGGGCGACCGCGCCCGACGGGTGGGCGATGCCGGTCCAGCGCGTCCAGACGCCGACGCAGGCGAACGCCCAGGTGATCGCGCGGAACGCGACCAGCGCCCGCCACAACGGCTGCAACAGGTCGACGTCATCACGCTCCACCCGGGACAGTCTGCCAAGGACCGGCCCGGGGCGGCGTGAGCACTTCTACTCAGTCGACAGCTCGACAGTACGTATACGTCCACTGCAAGAGCGCGCGAGCGGGATTACGGCTGGCGGACGGGAGCAGTGGCCACATACGTACAGTCGAGCCGCCGCTGAACAGGGCGGCGGAGGTGATTACTGGGCGGTAGCTACCTGGTAGGGGGTCAGGTCGCCGGCTAGGTCGGGGTGGACGTGGGCGGTGATGCGGGTGCCTTCGGCCGTGTGTTCGAGTTGGTCGACGGCGCCTTCGGAGTGGATCCGGGAGACCAGGTCGCCGCGCTCGTACGGCAGCAGGACGTCCAGCGCCACGTGCGGCTGCGGCAGGGCGCCCTCGAGCAGTTCGCGGAGCTTGTCGATGCCTTCGCCGGTGCGGGCCGAGACGACGATCGCGGTCGGCTCGCGGTGCAGGATCGGGGCCAGTGCGAGCGGGTCGGCGGCGTCGGCCTTGTTGATCACGATGATCTCGGGGACGTCACTCGCCTCGATCTCGGCCAGTACCTCGCGGACGGCCTGGATCTGCGCCATCGGGTCGGGGTGTGAACCGTCGACCACGTGCAGCAGCAGGTCCGCGTCCGCGACCTCCTCCAGCGTGGAACGGAACGCCTCGACGATGTCGTGCGGCAGGTGCCGGACGAAACCGACGGTGTCGGTCAGCGTGTACACGCGGCCGTCCGCGGTCGTGGTCCGCCGGGTGGTCGGGTCCAGGGTCGCGAACAGCGCGTCCTCGACCAGCACGCCGGCACCGGTGATCCGGTTCAGCAGGGACGACTTGCCGGCGTTGGTGTACCCGGCGATCGCCACTGACGGAACCGCGTTCCGGCGGCGTTCCTGGCGCATGGTCGAGCGGGTGCTCTTCATCGCCTTCAGCTCGCGGCGGAGCTTGGAGATCTTGGTGTTGATCCGGCGCCGGTCAGTCTCGATCTTGGTTTCACCGGGACCACGGCCACCGATACCGCCACCGGCCGCACCGACCCGGCCACCGGCCTGGCGGGACAGGTTCCCACCCCAACCACGCAGCCGCTGCTTCATGTACTGCAGCTGGGCCAGCTCGACCTGCGCCTTGCCTTCCTTGCTCTTCGCGTGCTGCGCGAAGATGTCCAGGATCAGCGCGGTCCGGTCGACCACCTTCACCTTGAGGCGGTCCTCGAGGTTACGCAGTTGCGCGGGCGCCAGCTCGCCGTCCGCGATCACCGTGTCGGCGCCGAGCGACGCGACCAGGTTGCGCAGGTCGGTGACCTTTCCGGAGCCGATGAAGGTCGCCGGGTCCGGCTTCTTCCGGCGCTGGATGACGCCGTCCAGGACCTCGGAACCGGCGGTCTCGGCGAGCAGCTTCAGCTCGGCCAGCGAGTTCTCCGCGTCTTCGGCGCTGCCCTCGGTCCAGACGCCGACCAGCAGCACCCGCTCGAGCAGCAGCTTGCGGTACTCGACCTCGCTGATGTCGGTCAGCTCGGTCGACATGCCGACGATCCGGCGGAGCGCCTGGCGCTCTTCCAGCTCGAGGCCTTCGGTGGTCTGTTCGGCGGCGTACGTGTCGTGACCCGTCAACGAAGCGCCGGAGTCATCGCCCTCGATGAGGTCGGTTTCGACGTCGGTGGTCTCGTCGTAAGCATGTGATTGGGTCGTCATATACCTTCCATGGTGGCACGGGCCTCAAGTACAAGCGACCCGTTTACGTACGTCAACGCCCTGGGCCATCAACGGATTCCCAGCCACGCTCGATCGAACTCACCCCGCGCGTGCAGTACGGCAGGCCCGGTCAGCTCCAGGTGGTTGTCCGTACGCCAGGTCACCTGCACTTCACCGCCCGGAACCCCCACGCGATACGTCACCGGCAACTCGTCCCGGGCCGCCCGCGCCGCCGCGACCGTCACCGCGCACGTACCGGTCCCACACGACCGCGTCTCGCCGGAACCACGTTCGTGAACCCGCATCTGCACATCCCGCGGACCGCGCCGGACGACGAACTCCACGTTCACGCCGTGCGGAAACGCCTCGTCCGGTGACCAGGTCGGCTGATCGCACAGGTTGCCCGGCTCGTCCAGGCTGTCGACGAACGCGACCGCATGCGGGTTCCCCATGTCGACGTGTACGGCCGGCCACTGGTGACCGTTGGCCTCGACCACGATCCCGGCCGGACCGGGCAGCGCCGGCTCGCCCATGTCGACGGTCAGTGAGCCGTCGTCGTTCTGGGCGACTTCCTTGATCCCGGCGCGCGTACCGACCCGGACCGGTTTGCCGTCGATCAGCCCCGCGTCGGCGAGGTACTTCACGAAGACCCGCACCCCGTTGCCGCACATCTCGGCGATCGAACCGTCCGCGTTCCGGTAGTCCATGAACCAGTCGCCGCCATCCTCGACGTACGCCTGTTTGCCGCCCTGGATGACCCGCAGCACACCGTCGGCGCCGAGGCCCGCGTGCCGGTCGCAGAGGAACCGCACCAGCGACGCGTCCAGCTCGCCGTGCACCGAACCGTCCGGGTCGGGCAGGATCACGAAGTCGTTCTCCGTCCCATGCCCCTTCAACCAGGGAAACAGACTCATCCACGTCCTCGCTTCGCTCCGGGCGCGGATGAGGCACAAGGTACACAGTGTTCGATGATGAACTCGCTCCGCTCGCTCATAGGCACAGCGTACGGTGTGCGCATGGAGTTGATCGCCTACTTCTGGGAGCAGGAGGATGCGGACGCCGTCGCCGCGGAACTGGGCGGCGAGGTACGGCGGGGGCGCTTCCACGGCGAGGACGACGACGAGGACCACCCGTGGACCGTGCTGCTCCACGACGTCGATCAGGTACGAGCCGAAAGGCTGATCGCACAACACGACGGCTGGCTCGAAACCGAGGCCGACGAGCCGGTCAACGCTCCTCCCCCACTCCCAACCGCCCCGAAGCGCTTCAAGCGATAACCCGGCCCGGCCGCAGCCCAGTCGGTACGCCGTCCGTCAGCACCCGCTGACCAGCCACCAAAACGTGCTCGACCCCCACCGACAACTGCCAAGGATCCGCGTACGTAGACCTGTCCGCGACCCGCCCCGGATCGAACACCACCACATCCGCGATCGCACCCGCCTTGATCACCCCACGATCGGCAAACCCGAGCCGGGACGCCGGAAGCGCGGTCATCCGCCGAACCGCATCCCCCAGACTCAGTACGCCAAGATCCCGCGCGTACCGGCCGAGCACGCGCGGAAACGTACCGAAGTTGCGCGGATGCGGATGCCCCGGCCCGCTCGCGGCCAGGATCCAGCCGTCACTGGCAACCGCTGTCCGCGGATCTTCGAGGACCGCCGCCACGTCCTCCTCGCGCATCGCGTGATTGACCACGCTGACCGCGGCCTCATGATTCTCCAGAATCCGGAGCACTATCTCGGCGGCGTCCACGCCGTCAGCGCGGGCAATCTCGGCCAGGCTGAGCCCGCGACTGTCCTGGTACCGTCCGGGCGGCAGCGACGCGATCACCACCGAGTCCGGCGAGAGCAGCGTGTCGGCACGGAGCGCCGAGGCGATCCGGGCGCGCTCGGCCGAGTCTCCGAGCCGGTCGAGCAGCGCGCCGCCGGCCAGCGCCCAGGTCGGCAGGCGGGTGGTCAGGGTCGTGCTGGTCGCGGTGTACGGGTACGCGTCCCACCCGAGATCGACGTCATCGACCGTGCCGAGCTGTTCCAGCGCGGCGGCGGCCAAACCATGATTTGCCTTGCCGACTGCTTTGAGATGCGAGATCTCCAGCCGCGCGCCGCCCGCACGTGCCGCCGTGATCGCCTCGTCCAGCGCGGCGAGCAGGCCGGCGCCTTCGTTGCGGATGTGCGTCGAGTACAACAGTCCGCATTCGGCAGCGGTCGCGACCAAGGCGGCGACCTCCTCCGGCGACGCGTATGCACCGGGCGCGTAGATCAGTCCGGTCGAGAAGCCGACCGCGCCCTGGTCGGCGGCCGTACGCAGCAGGTCCTGCATCCGGCGCAGCTCCGCAGGCGTCGGCCGGCGTTGCGCGCTTCCCATCGCGGCGATCCGCAAGGTGCAGTGGCCGACTTGGAGAGCCACGTTCACAGCAGGTTCCAACGTTGCAGCGAAGCCGGTGAGGTCGGTCCAGGACCAGTCGAGCCGCGAGTCGAGGAACGCGGTGCCGGCGCGCAGAGTCTCCAGGTCGGAGACCGGGAACGGCGACCAGCCGCAGTTGCCGGTGACGAGCGTGGTGACGCCCTGCGCCAATTGGGTTTCCGCGGCCGGAGTCGAGCCGAGACTGAAATCCGCGTGCGAGTGCAGATCGATGAATCCCGGTGCGACAATGTTGCCTGTGGCATCGATAACCTCGGCTCCGGCGAGCACGTCTTCGGAAACCGCACCCGGAAGTACGCCGCTGATGCGGTCGTCGTCGATCAGTACGGTGCCGGGGACCGGGTCCGCGCCGGTGCCGTCGGCGATCAGGCCGCCGGTGAGTGCGATCCGCATCGAGTCACTCCTGTTCTGGCCGGAGGGTCAGCTCAACGTCTCGGAGAGTCAGCTCGGCGACCGTCCGCGCCTTGATCCACTCCCGGTCCACGACAGCCCCGAGACCGGTTGCCGTGGGCACCTGAACGATCCCCCCGACCGCCACCACGGCGGGTACGACGACGTCCCGGGCGTAGTACTTCTCCGAGCCGGACACATCCGATGGGAGGGTGAACCCGGTGAGACTGGAGAGCGCGACATTCGCCAGCCGGCCCACACCGAACTCGTGCATCCCCCCGCACCAGACCCCGAGCCCGGCCTCCTGCGCCCGATCGTGCGCCGCGCGCGCCGCGCTCAGACCGCCCATCCGGGACACCTTGATATTGAGGATCTGCAGCGCTTCTAGCGCGATCGCGGTCTCCAGCTCGGCCAGCGTCTCCACGCTCTCGTCAAGACAGACCGGCGTACGGATCGTCCGCTGCAACTCCGCATGAGGCAGCAGCTCCCGCGGACCGAACGGCTGCTCGATCATCGTCAGCCCGAACTCGTCCAGCTGTTGCAGGTGCTTCACGTCCCCGGCGGTATAGATGCCGTTGGCATCGACATGCAGATCGAGCTTCGGGTACGCGGCGCGCACCGCCCGCACCGGCTCGATGTCCCAGCCCGGCGCGATCTTCAGCTTGACCCGCGGGTACCCGGCGTCAACCTGGCGCTGCACTTCGACGAGCAACGCGTCGATCGTCGGCTCGATACCGAGTGAAACGCCGGCCACCACTTCGGTACGCGTTCCGCCCAAGGTTGTTGCCAACGGCAGCGATTCGGCTTCGGCATGAAGTACCCATGCCGCCATGTCGACACCGGCCTTGGCAAAATAGTTGCCGCGTACCTTCGACCACACGCTCTGCAGCTGATCCGGATGAGTCCAGGATCGGCCCAGTACGGCAGGCAGCAGGTACTGCGAGGCGATGTGCCAGCACGATTCGACTGTCTCGGGCGCGTAGTACGGGTCCGAGGACGACGCGATCTCGCCCCAGCCGACCGCACCGGACGCGTCCTCGAGTTCGACCAGGATGTGATCCAGGAACGCCTTGCGATGCGAGCTGGTCTGGAACGCGTGCACCAGCGGCATCCGCACCCGGTGCAGCCGGGCCGCGACGATCTTCAGTTCAGTTGACATACATCCCCAGCTCCGTGTTCAACCGGTCCCGCTCGATCAGCCGCCGGCGCGCGCCCTTCGCGCTCGCGGTCGTCAACGTCGCGAGGACGTGCAGCACCGAGGCGACGACGGTCGGCGAGTCGACGTACGACGCGCTGCCGGTCGCCACGTAGATGCTCTGATCCGCGATCTTCGCCAGCGGGGCGTCCTCGAAGTCCGTCACCGCAACCAATTCACCACCGGCTTCGACGAATCGGCGCGCGATGTCGACGGTGTCCCGCCGATAGCGGCGGAACGAGAACGCGACCATCAGATCGTTCGCCCGGACGTCGGCGAGGACGTCGATGCCACGCACCACGGTCCCGTCGACCAGCGTCACCTGGGACAGCCCGGCGCCCAGATCGAACGCCAGCAAGGACGCGTACGAGTACGACTTGGCCGAGCCGATGATGAAACGCCGGCGCGCCGCGACGATCCGGGCCGCCGCCTGCGCGATCGACTCGTCGGTCAGGATCTGATCCAGCGCCTCGTCGATCGAGGCGCGCTCTTGCTCGACCACCCGGCGCTGCAGCAGGGTCGACGAACGACGTTGCAGGCGGGCGTCGTACCGCTCCTGCGGGCTCGCGAGCTCACGGTTGCGCGGATCGTCAGGCATCGTCGACCGGCCCGAAGTAGTAGGCGCCGGTCCCGTCCGCGAGCCGCCGGCAGGACACCGCGGCCAAACCCTGGCCCAGCAGCTCTTCGAACGCACTCCGGAGCTCAGCCGGATCGGTTGGTACCACCAACTGTGTCAATGCCGTTTCGTCAAGCGCGGCGGGCTGTTCGCGGGTCAGGTCCCACTCGACCACGACCCGGTCGGTGCCCGGACCGTACATGTCCGGGGCGTACCAGCGGCCGCGCGCGCCGAGCACGTCCAGGTTGAAGTGCGCGTTCCGAATCTGCGTCGGGTCGTAGGTCCAGCGCATCCGGGACATTCCGTGGCTGAGGGCAACTTCCTTCTGGGCGTGCTTGAGCATCCGGCCGAGGCCGCGGCCCTGCTGCTCGGCGGCCACCACGGCGGACTGCGAGTAGTGGTAGAACCCGCGCCGATCGGTGCCACAGAAGCCGTACGCGAATGCGACCAGCTGATCGCTCTCGTCGAGGATGCCGACCACCGAACCGCCGTTGCTCGCCAGCGCGCCGAGCAGCCGCGGATTCAGCCCGTACACCGGGTCGAGGTAGCCGAAGACCGCGCGGTACAGCTCGGACGCCTCGGCGAACCGGGACGCCGTGGTGAGCGAGACAGCGCGGAAGCTCACCTCAGAGATACGATTCATATCCTGATGCTATCCGCATTGTTCAGCGCTGGCCATTCGTCGGCCGGATGATGATACGTTGACTATCCATGATCATCGAGCGACTTCGGGAGTACGTCGGCGCGGAGACCCCGACCGGCGACGCGGCCGCGCTGAACGCGTTCGCGGACCGGCTCGCGGCCCGGTACGCCGAGCTCGGCGCGACCGTCCGCCGGGAGGCGGCGCCAACCGGCGACCACCTGGTCGCGGACTTCCCCGGGCGCGGGCCGCGGGCCGCCGATGCGCCGCTGCTCTTCCTCGCGCACCACGACACGGTCTGGCCGGTCGGGCAGCTCGCGGACGCGATGCCGTGGCGCGAGGCGGACGGCGTGATCCACGGTCCCGGCGTGTTCGACATGAAGGGCGGGCTGGTCATTCTCGAGACCGCGCTGGAGCGGGTCGCCGAGCGTGACCATCGGCCCGTGCGCGTTGTCGTGGTCGCGGACGAGGAGATCGGCTCGCCGTCCGCGCGCGCACTGGTGACCGCCGCGTCGGCCGGGGTGTACGCGGCGTTCGGTCTGGAACCGCCGCATCCGAATGGGGATCTGAAGACGTCGCGCTGGGGCAGTACTCGGGTTCGCATCGAGGTCACCGGTCGCGAGGCGCATGCCGCGCTCGATCCGGCGAGTGGGATCTCGGCGATTGATGAACTCGTCGACCAGTTGATCGCGGTCCGGGAGTTGGTCGCGGGGTACGGCAACGTGTTGTGCAATGTCGGCACGATCACGGGCGGTGGGCGGACGAATGTCGTACCAGGATCGGCGGCGGCGGACATCGGGTTCCGCTTTGTCGATCCGGAGACAGAGCGGGCCGTACTGGACGCGGTTGCTGGGCTGACGGCGGTGCGTACGGGGGCTGAGCTTGACGTACGGGTGATGTCGAACCGTCCGGCTTGGCAGCCGTCGCCGGCGACTGACGCGCTGCTGGTGCAGGTCGCGGCGGCTGGGCGGTCTGTTGGTCAGACGGTTGGTGGTGCGGCTGCGTCGGGGGCCGCGGATACCAATCTGACGGGTTGGCTTGGGGTGCCGACGTTGGACGGGTTGGGGCCGGTGGGGAAGGGCGCGCACGCTGTGCACGAACAGGTGATCGCGGCGACCCTGGCCGAACGAGTCGACCTGGTCGCCGCGATCATCACCGCGCTCTAAGAGCTCCGTCTGGCTCAGCGCGGTGGTTTCAGCGTGAAAGCGACGCCGGCTGCTCCCCCACCCCGGCGGGCCGGTTCGGCGGCGGCGAGGATTGCTCCACCTGGCAAGAACTCCAGTGCCGCGACCGCACCGATCTCGGCCGCCGAGCTCCCCGGCGCACCCGCCGGTGTGAACGTGTGACCGTACTTCCCCAACGCCGCGCCGTACTTGTCGATGAACGCCTGCTCCGCCGTCACCGACGCGGTGTTGCGCTGCGACGCCCGCGGTGCCGCGATGGCTGCCGGCAGCGTCATGCCCCGATCAAGCCGGTTCGTCAACGTCTGCAGCACCGTCGTGATGATCGTCGACCCACCCGGCGACCCGAGCGCGAGGTACGGCTTGTTGCCGCGCAGCACGATCGTCGGCGACATGGAGGACCGCGGCCGCTTCCCGGCCTCGATGATGTTCGGGTCCTTCGGGTCAGGCACCGCCGAGAAGTCGGTCAGCTCGTTGTTCAGCAGGAAGCCACGACCCGGCACGGTGATCCCGCTCCCGCCGGTCTGCTCGATGGTCAGCGTGTACGACACCACGTTGCCCCACTTGTCCGCGGCAACCAGATGCGTCGTCGAACGGCCCTCGGTATCCGGCCGCTGCTCCACCGCACTGCCCTTCCCGCAGCGCGAGTACTTGCCGTCCGGTGAACCAGCAGGCACCGGCTTGGTCGCCGCGTGCTTCGGATCGATCAAGCACGACCGCTCCGCGCCGAATCCCTTCGAGAGCAGTTCCTTCAGCGGTACGTCAACGTACGCCGGGTCGCCGACGTACGCGCCGCGGTCCGCGAAGGCCAGTGCGGACGCCTCGAGGTACGTGTGCAGTGCCTGCGTGGTGGACATCCGGTCGATGTGCTGCGGCTGCAGGATGTTCAGCGCCTCGCCGACCGTGCTTCCACCGGAAGACGACGGCGGCATCCCGTACACGTCCAGTCCGTCGTAGCGGACCTTGGTGGGTTTGCGATCGATCGCCTTGTACGCGGCGAGGTCGCTTGCCTGCAGGTACCCCGGGAAGAACGGCAGCGTCGCACCAGGCGTCTTCGGTGGGTTCTTAGCGGCCGCAGCCATCTCACCGGCTAGCGGACCGCGGTAGAACGCCGACGGGCCCTGCTGGCCGAGCAGCTTGTACGTAGCGGCCAGGTCAGGGTTCTTGAACAGCGAGCCGACCTGTGGCGCATCACCGTTCGGCAAGAACAGCTTGGCAGTCGGTACGACCTGCGCAAACCGGTCCTTGTTCTCCAACGTCTGCAAGCGGAACGTCGGGTCCACGACGAAACCACGCTCCGCCAGCGCGGCAGCAGGCTGCAGCGCTCCGCCCAAGGACAGCGAGCCCCACTGCTTCAGTGCACTGTCCCAGGTCGCCAGCGTGCCTGGCACACCGATCGACACGCCGGATGTCACCAACTGGGCGAACGGGTACGGCTGTCCGGTCTTCGGGTCCATGAACGCGTTCGACGGCATCGTCGCCGGTGCGGTCTCCCGGCCGTCGATCGTGTACACCTTGTGCTTCTTGGCGTTGTAGTACACGAAGTAGCCACCACCGCCGACACCGGCCGAGTACGGCTCGGTGACGCCCAGTGCGGCCGCTGTGGCGACTGCCGCGTCAACAGCGTTGCCGCCACGGCGCAGGACGTCCAGGCCGATGTTCGTCGCATCCGGGTCGACCGAGGAGACCGCACCGCCGTACCCGATCGCTGTGGGCGTCCGGTCCGGTGCTTTGACCTGTGGTCGGGCAACTGCTGTGGATAGGGCAGTCGAACTGGCACCTGACAGGACCAGGGCACCAGCGGACAGTGCTGCAACCAGCTTCTTCACGTAGCTCCCCCACACGGGCTCGGCGGGACAAGGGACATGCCCCTGCCTATCTCACCCGAGCGGTGGGCGCCAGTTCTGGCGTGTGGCTACTTCGCAGTGCAGGAGGCAAGGAACCGCTGCAAGATGTCATCGGACCACTCGACCGTGCCGGTGGGGAGCTCAACCAACAACCACTTGCCGGCAACGTGTACCTGACCGGTCAGCCGACCGTTCAGTGTGCCGATCCGGAAGGACTTGCCGTCCACCTGACTGACCCGGGGCTTCGACAGGGTGATGGCCTCCGGAGCTGTCTGCAGCACCACCTTCGTTGCCGTGTCAGCGGTCCGCATCTCTGGCTGGGACAACACCACCCGGTTCGCGGCGATGGGGGTCTCAGGCGTCAGGCCGCGCGGCGTCAGGCCGCAGGAGATGGTCCGCCAGGCCTGCTTGTTCGCGACCAGCTCGACCACCGGTGCGCCGAAGTTCGAGATCGTCTCCTTGCTCCGCGGCGTGGCCGAGGCGGCCGCGGGCTTCGAAGGCTCGGACGCCACCTGCGGTGTGGCCGTGGTGCTCGCGACGTTGGTGCCGCCGCTCCCCCACCACTTCACCTGGTTGCCGACCACAAGCACCAGCGCCGACGCGGCGGCAACGCACAGCACCCCGGTGGTCCGGCGGCGGCGCTTGATCCGGCGCAACGCGACCCGTCCGCGGGTCACATCCGCCTCGATGTCCGGGTCCGGCAACCCATCGGCGGCGCGGTCCGCGAACCCCTCCAACAACCTCTTGACGTCGTCCATCGGCGTTCTCAGCTACTCCCCGTCTTTCTGTCCATCTCCTCGGTCATCAGGTCCTTCAGCCGCTTCAGCGCCTTCGCCGTCTGACTCTTCACTGTTCCTTCGGTGCAGGCCAGGATCCGCGCGCAGGTGGCGACGTCGAGATCCTGGAAGTACCGCAGCACCAGCACGGCCCGTTGCCGCGGCGCGAGCTCCAGCAGCGCGTCCCGTACCGCGAGCGTGTCCGCCTGGTCCGGCACGTCGGTCAGCCGCGGCTCGACGGTCTCCGCGGTGACCACCTCCGGATGGCGGCCGGCCCGGCGGCGTTCGTCCAGGAACGCGTTCACCAGAATGCGATGCGCGTACGGTCCGGCGCCTTCGTGCTTGATCCGGTGCCAGTGCACGTACACCCGGGTGCAGGCGGTCTGAACCAGGTCCTCGGCGGTGTGTGCGTCCCCGGCGGTCAGCAGCAGCGCCGTCCTCATCAGCCTGGTGCGGTCCGCGAGCAAGTACTCACGGAACTCGGCCTCACGGTCACCCCCTCGCATCGACAGCCCCTGAGTGGTGTCCGGGGCCTTCCACCTCGACTACGCCGCCGGCGGCGTCACGGTTGCCTTCAACTATCACTTGGAGTGCTTTCTCCACCAGATCGGGGGCGTCGTAGCTCAGCCAGCTGATCCGGTCGTCCTTCCGGAACCACGAATCCTGCCGGCGCGCGAACCGGCGGGTGGCCTGAGCGGTCCGGTCCCGGGCCTGCGCCTCGTCGAGCTCACCGTTCAGCAACGCGATCACCTGCGAGTATCCGAGCGCGCGGTTGGCTGTCTTACCCTCAATCAAACCCTTGTTCAGCAGACCTCGCACCTCGGCGACGAATCCCGCGTCGAACATCCGGTCCACCCGGCGGTCGATCCGCTCGTCCAGTACGGGCCGCGGCACGTCCAGCCCGAGCTGCACCGCGCCGGGGTACACGTACCGATGCTCGGGCAAGGTCGCGACGTACGCGCCGCCGGTGATCTCGATGACCTCCAGCGCCCGGACGATCCGCCGGCCGTTGCTCGGCAGGATCTGCTCCGCCGCCTTCGGGTCCTTCGCGGCCAGCTGCTGATGCAGTACGCCGGACCCGTGCCGCTCCAGCTCCGCCTCGAGCCGGGCGCGGACGACCGGATCGGTCCCCGGGAAGACGAAGTCGTCGAGGATCGCGCGGACGTACAACGCGGAGCCCCCGGCCAGCACCGGCACCACGCCGCGCCCGAGGCAGTCGTCGATCGCGGCGCGGGCCAGCTCCTGGAACTCGGCGACGGTCGCGGTCTCGGTGACGTCCAGGAGGTCGAGCAGATGGTGGCGTACGCCCTGGCGCTCCGGCTCGGTGATCTTCGCGGTCCCGATGTCCATCCCGCGGTACACCTGCATGGCGTCCACGTTCACGACTTCGCCGCCCAGCCGCAGGGACAGGGCGACGGCGAGATCGGATTTGCCGGCCGCGGTGGGACCCACGACCGCGACGACGAGTGGAGCAGGCATCGCTCCAGTTTGGCAGCTCGGCTCTGAAGACTTCGCCAAGAGGTCTCTACCAGCCTTGTGGTTGACCCGGAATGTTCGGTAGGAACCTGGGAGTTGGTAACAAAGCTACGGGAGGAACCAAGTGACGAATTCGTTCGAGGAAGAGTCCGCCGCCGCCAAGGACGCGGCCGGACTGGGGGAAGGCACCGAGGACGTCGCGGCCGCGAAGAAGAGCGGTGGGGACGTGGAGGCGCGCCGCAGCGGCGGTGACGTGGAGGCGAAGAGCGGCGGCGACGTCGAGTCCGGTGGTGACGTCGAATCCGGCGGCGGCAGCACCGACGGCAGCGGCGGCGACGTAGAGTCGGGTCCGAAGGACGGCGTCTGAGCCACGGTTCGGACGGCCCGTCGCTGAGCGTTTCAGCATGGCGCTCGCGGAGATCCCACAGTTCCGGCGTTGCAGGTGCGAAGATCACCGCTAGCTGTCTGTAAGCACTCAACTACGCAGGAATGGGAGCCCCGAGATGGGCATCTTCGACAAGTTCAAGGGCACGGCCGAGAACCTGAAGGACAAGGCCACCGACCTGGTCAACGAGCACGGCGACAAGGTCGGCGAGGGTCTTGACAAGGCCGGCGACTTCGTCGACGAGAAAACGGGCGGCAAGTACGGCGACAAGATCGACACCGGTGTCGAGAAGGCCAAGGACGGGTTGGACAACCTGGACGGCCAGAACGACGACATCCCGGACAAGCCGAACCAGTCCGCCTGATCGAACCCCCGAAGGGCCGCAAGCATCCAGCTTGCGGCCCTTTGTCATGCCTGTTGTCATGCCTGTTGTCATGCCTGTTGTCATGCCTGTTGTCATGTCTGTTGTCATGTCTGGTCCGGCAGTGCTCCGGCCGCGCCTGGTCCTGCCGGTTCGTAGGATCGCCGGTGTGAGTGATGGAGCTTTGCGGCTGACAGTGCTCGGCTGCGCGACGCCGTACCCGGCGGTGGACAACCCCTGTTCCGGGTACCTGGTGACGTCCGGTGACACCAAGATCTGGGTCGATGCCGGTACCGGCACGCTCGGACCGCTGCAGCGTCATGCACGGCTCGACGAGCTGGACGCGATCTGGATCTCGCATCTGCACGCTGATCACGCCGCTGACCTACTGACGGCGTACTACGGCGCGCTGTACGCGGATGTCAGTTTGGCCGCACCGATCTCGCTGTACGGTCCGCCGGGCATTGCTGATCGGCTAGCCGGCTTCCTGACGAACACGGCGACCCGCAGCCCGATCGAGTCCGCTTTTGCCGTCACTGAATTGCACGACAAGCACGAGGCGGCTGTCGGCTCCATCGACCTGACAACGCGGGCCGTGGAGCACGGTATGGCTGCGTTTGCGGTGCGCATGTCGTCCGGTGGTCGGTCACTGGTGTACTCGGGTGACACAGCGCCCTGCGAAAACCTCACTGCTCTGGCGGCTGATTGCGACGTACTGCTCTGTGAAGCGGATGTAGTTGACGGCTCCGACGTACACCACACAGCTGAACAGGCTGGTGACACCGCAGCAGCGGCCCAGGCCGGTCGACTGATCGTCACGCATGTTGGCCGGGCACTGACGTTTGCTGAGGCTGCTGGGCGCGCAGCGACGCGGTTCGATGGTGAGGTGGACTACGCGTCGCCCGGGACCACGTACGTGATCTGACGGTTGTCGGTCCGGTTGTCTAGGGTTCCGGGTATGGATCGGTTTCGGGTGGTGCCTGCGGCTTACGTGTTGGTTCGGCGGGGCAATGAGGTGTTGTTGTTGCTGCGGGCCAATACCGGGTACATGGACGGGCACTGGGCGATGCCGGCGGGTCATGTCGAGCAGGGTGAGTCCGCGATCGCTGCGGCGGTGCGTGAATTGCGCGAAGAGGTCGGGCTGGAGGTGCAGCCCGCTGATCTCGTACCCCTGACGGCCATGCACCGGACGGGCGGGAACGGCGAGCCGATCGATGAGCGGGTGGACTTCTTCTTCGAGGTGTCGACGTGGAGCGGTGAGCCGCGGTTGATGGAGCCCGAGAAGGCGGCCGGGCTGGAGTGGTACGCGCTCGATGCCCTGCCGGAGCCGTTGGTCGTGCAGGAGGCCCGAGTACTCGAGGCGCTGGCGAAAGGCGAGGAGCTTCCCGCGGTGATCGTCCAGGGTTTCGCGTGAGTTCACCGTCCTTTCCCCCGGCCCGCTCTACTGTTCGCTGCGGTGTCAGCGAGCTTGGGAGCGTGGGGCAATGGACGAGCGGCATGACGGAACCAGCCGGCGGCGGCTGCTGCAGACGGGAGTCGGCGCCGGTGCGGTGATCGCCTCCGGGGCACTCGGCGCCGGGACCGCCGACGCCACAACCGGCACGGCTGGGGTCGCTGCGACGGGCCGGCACGGCGGGCGGGTCGACACCGAGCATCCGCGGTTCACGCTGGCCGTGGTGCCGGACACGCAGTACCAGTTCGACCAGGACCGGGGCGACGCGGCGCCGTTGACCGCCACCTTCAAGTGGCTGATCGACCAGCGTGGCGCGGAGAACATCGTCTTCGTCGCGCATCTCGGCGACGTGGTGGAGAACGGGCTGGCGATGGAGTTCGCCCAGGCCGATCCGGTGTTCAAGCTCCTCGACCGGGCGCGCTTCCCGTACTCGGTGCTGGCCGGGAATCACGACATCGACGGCTCGAAGGACGACACCCGCGGCGCGTCCGCGTACCTGGACACGTTCAATCCGCGCCGGTTCCGGTGGATGCCGACGTACGGCGGGTCGACGCCGAACGGGTACAACTCGTACCACGTGTTCCGCGCGGCCGGCCGGCAATGGTTGCTGCTGGCAATGGACTGGCGGCCGTCGGACGCGAGCTTCGCCTGGGCGCGCGGCGTGATCGCGGCGCACCCGAAGCTGCCGGTCATCCTCACCACGCACGAACTGGTCAACGCCGACGCCGGCAACCCGGTCGCGTACCTGACCGATCATGGCAATCGGGTGTGGGATCAGTTGGTCGACGGCAACGACCAGATCTTCCTGACTTTGAACGGTCACTACTGGCCGCCGGGGCGGGTCACCCGGAAGAACGCCGCCGGCAACGACGTACACCTCCACATCACGAACTACCAGGACCGCTACTACGGCGGCTCCGGGATGGTCCGGCTGTATCACTTCGATCTGGCCCGGAACACGATCGACGTCGAGACCGTCGCGCCGTGGATTCTCGGGCAGGACCCCGGCCGGCGCAGTGAGCTGGCGGCGGCCGAGGTCGAGCTGACCGATGACACCAACCGGTTCAGCATCCCGGTCGACTTCGCCAAGCGGTTCGCCGGGTTCGCGCCGGAGCCCGTACGCCCGGCCCGTCCGGCGAAGCAGCTCGTGATTCCGGGGACGGCGGCGTACTGGCGCTTCGATGGACCGGTCGGTGGCACGGTGGTCGATCAGTCGGGGAACGGGAACGAGCTGACGCGGGTGCAGCTCAGTGGTGATGTACCGACGGCGTCAGCGGAGTACCACGCGGATCAGCCGGGGCATGGGAGCTGGCTGTTTCCGGGCGGTAAGAATCCGGCGCGTGGGGCGTACCTGAAGACGGCCGATGGTGCGCCGCTGAACGCGATGACGTTCACCGACGGGTACACGATCGAGGCGTTCGTGAAGCTTGCGGATGACGGGCAGGATCACTCGTGGGAGGGTCTGCTCGCGCGGCTCGGCACCGGACGCGACGCCGGGAAGACCGGGAGCGACCCGGACGAGCCGGTGGTCAAGCTCGGCTTTTCGGGCGGGTTGCAGGTGCAGTGGGCGGTTTATCCGCTGGACCGCAACGACACCTTCACCAACTGGGGCCATGAACAGCGCGCCGGCGAATGGTTCCACCTCGCGATCGTCAACGACGGCCGGCACAGCATCGTGTACGTCAACTCGTCGGAGCTGCTCCGCAACCCTTCCACCCGGTCAAACGGCCTGGCCACAGCCGGCAAACCCTGGCTGGTCGGCGCCGGTCACTACGCCAACACCATCGACCAGTCCTTCGCAGGCCACCTCGGCGAACTCCGCATCGTCACCCGCCCCCTCAAACCCTCCCAATTCCTCACCGCCTGACCCGGTACCGAAGAACGGGTAGTGGTCCCCCGTCGGCGGCCGGACCTGGGTGCTGCACGCTCAGCATCCGGCGAAGTCGGCTAGGACTACCCGTCCTTCGGTACCCAATGCGGTGGGTGGGGCAGTCGGCGGGCGCGGCGTTGAGGGCGGGCGCGTGACGAACGCGGGGGATGTCCCGATCGGCTCATAAAGCGGCTGTTAGCCACCCCAAACCGGTTTGGGGTAGTTGTCTACGTGGTGCGGGGAGGGTGGTACTCCTCGAATGGAGGGCAAAGCACCCCAAACCGGTTTGGGGTGCTTTGCGGCAGAGGGGGTAGTGGGCTAGAGGAGGGAGCGGATCAGGGCTTCTTGGGTGGGGAGGAGGGCTTTTTCGGCCTGGGTGAGGGTGGGGTTGTTGGCCCGGGTGTGGAGGGCGGCGGGGAGTTGGGGGGTGGGGTCGATCGAGTTGGCGAGGTAGACGGCCAGGGCTTCGCGGAGGATGGGGGATGCTTCGGCCCACTCGGGGTCCAGGGCGATCTGGGCGAAGATGATCGCGGTTTTGGCGATGTCCAGCTCGGCGGGGGCTTCGGAGGCGTCGCGCCAGTCGATGACTGTCAGGCCGTTGGCGGACGAGATCACGTTCTGCGGGTGCAGGTCGCCGTGGACGACGGTCAGACCTGGAGTGCCGCTGGGGGCGGGGATGGCGTGCAGGCGGTGGTGCAGGTCGGCGTGCAGCTCGCCTAGCTGTGTAGCGCTGAGGTCACCAGCGATGGCTGCTTCGGCGAGAGTTGGGCCGGTGATCCGTTGCATCACCAGGTCCGGCCCGCTGATCTCGCGAACCGCGGGCACGGGGTAGCCGTAGCTGGCGACGTGCCGCATGTAGTCGGCCTCGTCGCGGACCGGATGCCCGTCCCGGTACCGCCGCAACACCCAGTCCTCGTCGATCGCGAAAACATCCGCATCCCGCCCCGCCGCAAACGGCTCAGCACCCGCAGGCAGCAGCGCGGACAACCCGACAGCTTCCGCCCCGGAGGGGACTGGTGCGCCCGAGGCAGCGCCGGGTGGTGCGGGCGGAGCGACGGTGCCTGGTGTGGTTGGGAGCTCGGTCATCCGGCTTGGCAGCCGCCGGTGGTTGGTTCCAGGGGCTTGGCGCCGAGGGTGGGCATGCCGAGCATCACGCCGGGCGTGGCGGCCGGCGCGTCCTGCGTACGGGCCCAGGCGTCGCCGGCGCGCGTCCGGCGAAGATCACCGAACGTGTCGGCGACCAGGTGATGCGGCGCGGCGTACGTGACCTCGACCGTCGCCAGGTCACCCGGCCGCGGCGTCTCCACCCCTTCGGGCACCGCGAAGTGTACGAGGCGGTTGTCCCGCGCCCGGCCGCTCAGCCGCCGGGTACTGGCGTCCTTCCGCCCCTCGCCCTCCGCGACGAGCACCTCGACGGACCGCCCGACGAGCTGCTTGTTCTCCGCCCAGGCCATGTCGTCCTGCAGCGCGACCAACCGCTCGTACCGCTCCTGGACGACCTCGCGCGGTACCTGGTTCTCCATCGTCTCGGCCGGCGTACCAGGACGCTTCGAGTACTGGAACGTGAACGCCCCGGCGAACCGTGCCTGCCGGACCACGTCGAGCGTGCCCTGGAAGTCCTCCTCGGTCTCCCCCGGGAACCCGACGATGATGTCGGTGGTGATCGCCGCATCGGGCATCGCGGCGCGTACGTCCTCGATGATCCGCAGATACCGATCCCGCCGGTACGAGCGGCGCATCGCCTTCAGCACGGCGTCCGACCCGGACTGCAGCGGCATGTGCAGCGAAGGCATCACGTTCGGCGTCTCGGCCATCGCCTCGATCACGTCCGCGGTGAAGTCGCGGGGATGCGGCGACGTGAACCGGACCCGCTCCAGACCTTCCACGGAACCGCATGCGCGGAGCAGCTTCGAGAACGCGTACCGGTCGCCGAACTCGACGCCGTACGAGTTCACGTTCTGCCCGAGCAGCGTCACCTCGAGGACACCCTCGGCGGCCAGCGCCTCGACCTCGGCCAGGATCTCCCCCGGCCGCCGGTCCTTCTCCCGGCCGCGCAGCGCAGGCACGATGCAGAACGTGCAGGTGTTGTTGCACCCGACACTGACCGAAACCCAGGCCGAGTACGGCGACTCGCGCCGGGTCGGGAGTGTGGACGGGAACACGTCCAGCGACTCGAGGATCTCGACCTGCGACTCCTGCTCGACCCGGGCACGCTCCAGCAGCACCGGCAGCGAACCGATGTTGTGGGTGCCGAAGACCACGTCCACCCACGGAGCCTTGCGGGTGATCGACGCCTTGTCCTTCTGCGCCAGGCACCCGCCGACGGCGATCTGCATGCCGGGTTTGCGGGCCTTCACCGGCGCCAGGTGACCGAGGTTGCCGTACAGCTTGTTGTCGGCGTTCTCGCGGACCGCGCAGGTGTTGAAGACGACCACGTCGGCGTCACCCTCGGGCGCGCGGACATAACCCGCGTCCTCCAGCAGCCCGCGCAGGCGCTCGGAGTCGTGGACATTCATTTGACACCCGTAGGTGCGGACCTCATAAGTACGCATGACAGCCACCAAGAGTACGTGCCGGGGTAGACAAAGACCTACCTGGCTCTGGCGGCTTGCGACCCCTGACCGGAGTGGCCGCGCAGACAATAGTGATGGGTATGAACAGTTCTCGCCGTCAGTTTCTCGCCCGTACCGCCGCCGGTGCCGCCGTGCTCGCGGGTGGGACCTTCGCGACCACGACCGCCGCCGCCGGCCCCGCACTCGCCTCCCGGAGAATCACCGCGCTCACCAACGTGACCGTGATCGACGTCCACACCGGCCGCCGCGACCGGAACCAGACGGTACTGATCAGCGACGACCGGATCATCGGCGTCGGCCGCATCCCGGTCCCCCGCGGCGCCGTCGAGCTCGACCTGACCGGCAAGTACGTGATCCCCGGCCTGGCCGACATGCACGTCCACAGCCTCGGCGACGAGCGCGTATCGCCACCGCTCTACCTGGCGAACGGCCTGACCACGGTCCGCGAAATGTCCGGCACCGACCCGAACCTCTACAACTGGCGGGACCGGATCGCCGCCGGCAAGCTGCTCGGCCCGCGGATGATCGTCGCCAGCAACATCCTGGACGGCGACCCGACGCTCTGGGACCCGAACCTGATCAAGGTGATCGTCGTCGACGACCCCGCCGCGGCCCGGGCCGCGGTCCGCCGGGTGAAGGGTGAGGGCGCGGACTTCGTCAAGGTGTACTCCCGGCTGAGCCGCGAGTCGTGGCGCGCGGTGATCGACGAGGCCCGCAGAGTCGGCCTGACCGTGCACGGCCACGGCCCGGACGAGGTCCCGATCAAGGAAGTCAGCAAGGCCGGTCAGCGCAGCATCGAGCACATCCACTCGCTCGGCCTGTCGGTCTCCACCCGGGAGGCCGAGGTACGGCGGATGCTGCTCGCGATCAAGGTCAAGAACGGTGACTACAACGCGTGGTTCCGGCAACTGCACCCGATCGAGTGGATCGCCGCGAACACGTACAGCCCGGCCCGCGCCGCCGATGTGTTCGGCACGCTCCGCCGGAACCGCACTCGCGTCACGCCGACGCTGACCATGCACTACGTACTCGACCAGATCGACTACACACGCCTCGACCCGGCGCTGGCGAAGTACCTGAGTGAAGACTCGATCGGCACGTACGACTACGTCATCCAGACCATGTACGCGGCCAATCGCACCGCCGAGGAGATCTCCCATCAGCGCCAGATGTGGGCGTGGCGCCAGCGGTTCGTCCGCGAACTGATCGAGCACGACGTCCCGTTGATGGCCGGTACGGACACCGGCACGCCGTACTCGGTCCCGGGATTCGCGCTGCACGACGAGCTGGAGCACCTCGTGAACGCCGGTGCGAGTACGCGGCAGGCGCTGTACGCGGCGACGGTCGAGCCGGCCAAGTTCCTCGGGATGGACGCCGACCTGGGCGCGGTCGCGGCCCGGAAGATCGCCGACCTGGTCGTACTGGACGCCGATCCGCTGACCGATATCCGGAACACGCGGAAAATCCACTCCGTCGTCACCCGCGGCAGGGTGATCTCCCCCACTGACCGGCAGCGGCTGCTGGCCGGGGTCGAGGCCGCGGTCAAGGAACCGCCGACGGCCGCAAGCATCGCCGCTGGTGGCTGCTGCGGCACGGGGCCGCGCGCCCACTGAGGCAAACGAACACTGAAGCGCAATCCAGAGCGGGCTGTGATCAACCGATCACAGTCCGCTCGAGTTTATTGCAGATCGTTACCACGGTGGAACCACCCGGGCCTGCGACCGCACCCCGCCCTCCGCTAGGTTCTGGCCATGAGCGATTCCGGCACCCTGGCACAGGACACACGGAAAGCGGCCGGACTGGTGACGCTGACCGGTGTGAACAAGCACTTCGGCGAACTGCACGTTCTCAAGGACATCAACCTGTCCATCGACGAGGGCGAGGTCGTGGTCGTGATCGGCCCGTCCGGGTCCGGCAAGTCGACGCTCTGCCGCGCGATCAACCGGCTGGAGCCGATCGACTCCGGCACCATCACGCTGGACAGCCAGCCGCTGCCGAGCGAGGGCAAGGCGCTGGCCAAGCTGCGGGCCGACGTCGGCATGGTGTTCCAGTCGTTCAACCTGTTCGCGCACAAGACGATCCTGCAGAACGTCACCCTCGGCCCGTGCAAGGTCCGGAAGGCGGACCCGAAGAAGGCCGAGCAGCGGGCGATGGAGCTGCTGGAGCGGGTCGGGGTGGCGACCCAGGCGCAGAAGTACCCGGCCCAGCTGTCCGGTGGGCAGCAGCAGCGGGTCGCGATCGCCCGGGCGCTGGCCATGGACCCGAAGGTGATCCTCTTCGACGAGCCCACCTCGGCGCTCGACCCGGAGATGATCCAGGAGGTCCTCGAGGTGATGGTCGACCTGGCCAAGCAGGGCATGACGATGGTCGTCGTCACGCACGAGATGGGCTTCGCCCGGACCGCGGCGAACCGGGTGGTGTTCATGGCCGACGGCGAGATCGTCGAGCAGGCCGACCCGGAGACCTTCTTCACCAACCCGTCCTCCCGGCGGGCCCAGGACTTCCTCGGCAAGATCCTGAAGCACTGAGCTCCCGCCCGCAGCAGTACCCAGTAACGAAACGAAGGGGAATCCTGATCATGAGAATGCGCAACCTCGTCGAAGTCGGAGGCCAAGCGGTCTTAGGAAGACAACTCACAAGACCAACTCCTTGGCTCACAGAACGACATGGCTACGATCCGACTTAGGCGTCCGACTCCTGTGGCGAGCTGCACAAGTTCACCACCGCGACCGGCGTCGACGTGGCCGGCAGCCCGGCCTTCACCAAGGCGAAGGCCCGCGGCAACGTGGTCGTCGGCGTCAAGGCCGACCAGCCGAACCTCGGGTACAAGGACGCCAGCGGCAAGCGCTGCGGGTTCGACATCGAGATCGCCCGGATGGTCTCGGCCGGCCTGGGCCTCGACCCGGACAAGATCGAGTACAAGGAGATCCCGTCCGCGAACCGCGAGACGGCGATCGCCGGTGGTGAGATCGACTACTACGTCGGCACCTACTCGATCACCGACAAGCGCAAGAAGCAGGTCTCGTTCGCGGGCCCGTACTTCATCGCCGGCCAGGACCTGCTGGTCCGCAAGAGCGACAGCTCGATGGACGCCGGCAAGACCGCGCTGAAGGGCAAGAAGGTCTGCTCGGCGACCGGCTCGACCCCGATCCAGCGGGTCAAGGACGAGCAGCTGACCGAGGCCAGCAACATCTCCGAGTTCAAGACCTACTCGGAGTGCGTCTCCCAGCTGCTGGACAAGAAGACCGACGCCGTCACCACCGACGACGCGATCCTGAAGGGCTACGCGGCGAACGCGCCGGAGGACCTGAAGGTCGTCGGCAAGCCGTTCAGCGTGGAGAAGTACGGCATCGGCCTGCCGCTGGCCGACAAGGCGCTCCGGGACAAGGTGAACGCGATCCTGGCGGCCGGCGAGGCCGACGGCACCTGGAAGGCGCTCTACGACGAGACGCTCGGCAAGTCGGGTTCGGACTCGACCCCGCCGCCGCTCGAGAAGTACTGATCCACCACCCGGCCGCGGCGGCTGTGCAAGATCTTGGCGCGCAGCCGCCGCGGCCGAGCCGTGGCAACGGCTGGATCTTGACGAGATCCACAGAAGGGCAAGAGGAAGGTCGCGATGTTCTCGGTCCTCACCGACAACTGGGATCTGTTCGGACAAGGCTTCTGGACCACGATCAAGTTGTTCCTGATCTCCGGCGTACTCAGCCTGGTGATCGGCACTCTGCTGGGCACGTTCCGGGTCTCCCCGGTACCGGCCCTGCGCGGCGTCGGCACCGGGTACGTGAACGTACTCCGGAACACCCCATTGACCCTGGTGTTCGCGTTCCTGGTCTTCGGTGCGCCGAAGATGAACATCGAGCTGCCGTCGTTCTTCTGGTCCGCGGTGGTCGCGCTGACGATCTACACGTCGGCGTTCATCTGCGAGGTGGTCCGGTCCGGCATCAACACGGTCCCGCCCGGGCAGACCGAGGCGGGTCGCGCGGTCGGCATGTCGTTCGTCCAGGTACTGACCGTGATCGTGCTGCCGCAGGCGTTCCGGGTGGTCGTACCGCCGCTGATGAGCGTGCTGATCGCGTTGCTGAAGAACACCACCATCGCGGCCGGCTTCTCGGTCGCGGAGGCGGGCGCGATTCCGGCGGCGATGTCCGAGCGCGGTGAGAACCAGCTGCTGACGCTGACCTGGATCGCGATCGGCTTCCTGATCCTGATCGTGCCGCTGATGTTCCTGCAGCGGTGGGCCGAGCGACGGACGGCGGTGGCCTGATGAGCGCCTTGTACGACGTACCGGGACCGCGGGCGAAGGTCCGCAACCGGACGCTCAACGTAGTGGTCCTGCTGCTGGTGATCGGCGCGGTTGCCTGGGTCATCTACCGGCTGAACGCGACCGGTCAGTTCGAGAGCCGGCGCTGGATTCAGTTCCAGTACACGTCGATCCAGAACCAGCTGCTGGACGGTCTGCTCGCCACCCTCAAGGCGGCCGGGCTGGCGGCGGTGCTCGCGCTGGTGTTCGGCTCGGTGTTCGCCGCGGCGCGGATCAGTGACCACAAGTGGGTACGGACACCGGCGACCTTCGTCGTCGAGCTGTTCCGGGCCGTACCGCTGCTGATCCTGATGTTCTTCTTCTACTACGGCAGCCTGCAGTTCCAGCTCGGCCTGACGCCGTTCTGGGCGGTCGTACTCGGTCTGACATTGTACAACGGCTCGGTGCTCGCGGAGATCTTCCGCGCCGGCATCGCCGCTGTACCGAAGGGTCAGCGGGAGGCCTCGTACGCGCTCGGTCTGCGGAAGAACCAGGTGGTACGGCTCGTGCTGCTGCCGCAGGCGATCAGTGCGATGCTGCCCGCGATCGTCAGCCAGCTGGTCGTCCTGCTCAAGGACACCGCGCTCGGGTTCATCATCACGTACCCGGAGCTGCTCTACGTCGGCAAGCAGATGGGTGGCCGGCTGAACTACGGCTTCCCGTACATCCCGACGTACATCGTGATCGCGATCATCTACATCGGACTGTGTTCGCTGCTGTCCGTGCTGGCCCGGTACCTCGAGGGCCGTTCGCGGCGCCGCCGCAAGATCACCGGCGCACCGCCGGCCTCAGCGGCCGAGTCCGCCACCTCAGTGGAAGCTCCACTCTGACAGCCAGTAGGCCCCTCTCCGGAGGGGCCTACTGCTTTTCCGGGCCGGTCGTAGCGCTGATCCCGGCCAGGATGACGTGCAGGCCGTACTCGAACTCCGCGTCGTTGTCGGACCCGAACACCGTGCCGACCATCTCAGCCGTGAGCGGATAGCGCGCGGCATCCACCGCCGCACTCAGCCGGTCCACCGTGTACGGGTTCCCGTCCGGGTACTCCACGCCGGATCGTGCTTGTTCCTCGATCACGAAGCCGATCGTGTAGTGCAGCAGGATCGGGAACACCCGTACCGCATCGGCTGCCGAGAAGCCGGCGTCCTCCAACGTACGCAGCGTCAGCTCGGTCACCCGCCACAGTGACTCCCCCGCCACGTTCGTGCCGGCCAGGACGCGGGCGCCGTCGCGGTGCCGCAGCAGCGTCGACCGCAGGCGTCCGGCCAGGTCCAGGAGCCAGTCCTGCCAGCCGGTATCCCGGCGCGGCGCCTCGATGCCGTCGACTGCGCTGACGAACAGCGCGTTCGCCATCACGTCGAGCAGCTCGCGCTTGTTCTTCACGTGCCAGTAGAGCGCCGGCGCCTGGACGCCGAGCCCCGCGGCCACCTTGCGCATGGTCAGGCCGTCGATCCCGCCGTCGTCGAGCAGCCGCAGCGCCGCCGCGGCGATGCTCGCGGTCTCCACCTTCGTTCCGGTCTCCGGCTTCATGTTGACAACCTTAACAGCGTTCTGTTCTCCTTAACATCGTTAAAGAGGATCAAACATCGTTAAGGAGCAGAGCTGATGGAAACCACCCAGGTAGTGATCGCCGGGGCCGGGCCGACCGGGCTGATGCTGACCGCCGAGCTGCGGCTGGCCGGCATCGACGTCGTGCTGCTGGACGCGCTGCCGGCCCGCAGTGGCGAGTCCCGGGCCGGCGGCGTGCACGCCCGGACGATGGAGCTGTTCGATCAGCGCGGTCTGCTGGACCGGATGCTCGAACGCGGGCGGCCGATCCAGGCCGGCCATTTCGCGGGCATCAAACTCGACTGTGCCGACTTCCCGACGCGCTTTCCGTACACACTGGCGATCGTGCAGGCGGAGATCGAGCGCGAGCTGGACGCGTACGCAGCGACGCTCGGCGTAGCGGTGCGTTGGGGTTCGCCGGTGTGCGGCATCCGGCCGGATGCGGATGGCATCGAGGTGGAGATCGGCGACGGGAACCGGATTCGGTGTGAGTACCTGGTTGGTTGCGACGGGGGCCGCAGCACCGTACGCAAGCTGACCGGTATCGCCTTCGACGGGACCGAGTCGACTATGCAGGGGATGATTGCCGACGTGGAGCTGGCCGAGCCGCCGGCAGGTCCGGTCTTCTCGGTGCGCCGCGGGCCGGGCGACTACTCGGCGCTGAACTTCCAGCCCGGTTGGTACCGCTTGCTGGTGCAGCGGCATGACCGGGTCATCGACCGCACTGCCGAGCCGACCTTCGAGGACTTCCGGGAGTCGTTCCGCGAGGTCGCGGGCACTGACTACGGGATGCACAGTCCGCGCTGGGTCTCCCAGTACGGCGACGCTGCCCGGCAGGCCGACCGCTACCGCGCGGGACGCGTTCTGCTGGCTGGAGACGCGGCGCACATCCACTACCCGGCTGGTGGGCAAGGATTGAACACTGGCGTGCAGGACGCGGTGAATCTGGGCTGGAAGCTCGCCGCGGTGCTCCGGGGCGAGGCGCCCGACCTGCTACTCGACACCTACGAGAGCGAGCGGCACCCCGTCGCGGCCCGGGTGCTGCAGAACACCCGGGCACAGACCGCGCTCGCCCGTCCCGGCGCGCACAGCGACGCACTGCGCGAAACCTTCACCGGGCTGGTGGAGATCGACGAAGTACGCCGGCGGCTCGGTCTGATGATCACCGGGCTCGACATCACGTACGACCTGCCGGGCGACCATCCGCTGCTCGGCCGGCGGGTTCCCGACGCGGAGCTGTCGACGACGCGCGTACATCAACTGCTCCGCTCGGGCCGACCGATCCTGCTGTCCTTGAACGGCTCTGAGGCGCCGGCGATCGCGGACAGCTGGGCTGACCGGCTGGACTGCGTCGCCGCCGACACCGTCGCCCAGGAGTGGACGGTTCCTGGTGCCGGCGACGTCCGCGTACCCGCCACGGTCCTGATCCGTCCGGACGGTCACGTCGCCTGGGCGACGGATGGACAGACGGAGACAGGACTCGAGGAGGCGCTCACGACCTGGTTTGGACCGGCCGCGGTCAGCGCAGGGTGCCGAACGAGTCTCGGATGATCTCCAGGGCCTCGGTGGCCTCCTCCTCGGTCAGCGTCATCGGCGGCGCCATCCGGAGTACGTTGCCGTAGAGACCGCCCTTGCCGACCAGGAGACCACGGTTCTTGGTCTCCTGCTGGAGCTTGGTGGTCGTTGCCGGGTCCGGGCTGTTGTCGTCCGGCTTGACGATCTCCGCGGCCAGCATCAGGCCTTTGCCGCGGACGTCGCCCAGCTCCGGGTACTCGTCGGAGATGCCCCGCAGACCGTCGACCAGCTGGGCGCCGCGCTTGGCCGCGTTCGCCTGCAGGTCCTTGTCCAGCAGGTAGTCGATCGTCGCCTTCGCCGCGGTGGTCGAGATCGGGTTGCCGCCGAAGGTGGACAGCGAGTTCGCCTTGATGCTGTCCATCAACTCGGCCGTCGCGACCACGCCACCGATCGCGAACCCGTTGCCGAGCCCCTTCGCGAACGTCATCGCGTCCGGTACGACACCGTGCGCCTGGATGCCCCAGAAGTGATCACCGGTCCGGCCCCATCCGGTCTGCACCTCGTCGGAGATGAACAGGATGCCGTACTCGTCCAGCACCTCCTTGAAGGCGGCGTACAACCCGTCCGGCGGCGACGAGAAGCCACCGACGCCCTGGATCGGCTCCGCGATCAGACAGGCGACATCACCCGAGGTCGTGGTCTCGATGACGTTGCGCAGGTCGTCGACGCACACCTTCACGTACTCCGCGTCCGGCAGATCGCGGAACGGGCTGCGATACCGGTACGCGCCTTGCAGGTACTGCACGTTCACCGGCGACAGGCTGCTCGCGGACCAGCCGCGGTTGCCGGTGATCGCCACCGTGCCGAACGCGCGGCCGTGGTACGAGTTGCGCATCGCCAGCACCTGGTTGGAGCGGCGGGCCTGGGTGGCCAGCAGGAGAGCCGTCTCGTTCGCCTCGGTGCCGGAGTTGGCGAAGAACACCTTGGCGTCGGGAATCCCGGACAGCTCGGCGATCTGCTCGGCCAGCTCGATCTGCTTCCGGATCAAGTACACCGTCGAGGTGTGCGCGATCCCGGAGCCGAGCTGCTCGCGGACCGCATCGGAGATCTCCGCGATGTCGTAGCCGATCGCGTTCGTCAGGATGCCGGCGAAGAAGTCCAGGTAGGTCGTCCCCTCGCCGTCGGTCACCCGGCGGCCGGACCCCTGCACGATCTCGATCGGCTCTTCGTAGTACAACGCGAGCCAAGCCGGCATGACTGCCTTGTGACGTTCCCAGAGCTCCGCATGTGTCATGTGCCAACCATTACCCGAACTCGTGGTGTGCGTCTATTACCGTTCTGTCCCGTGACGTTGCCGAGCATCCCGCATGTGGACATCGAGTCCTTGGAACACTTCGACCGGCTGCTGGCGGCGGGAGCCAGCGCGATGGCCGGGTGGCGGGTGCAGTCCGTCGACCTGACCGGGCGTACGGCGGAACTGCTCGGGCTGCAGCCGACCGGATCGGTGTTCCTGGGCTGCGCGTTGGAGGAGAAGGCGGACACCTGGGTACGCGAAGGTGGCGGGCTGGTCTTTCCGACGATCCCGGCACTGCCGTTCGACGCGTACCGCGGGCGGTTGTACGACGCCGACGAACTGTTCGCCGGGCTCGAAGGCGGCTACGACGCGACTCCGGACGCCCAGATCTACGCGTGGTCACGGCAACATGACGAGAAGGGCGACACCAGCCGTACGCTGGCCGCCGCGCTGCACGACCACGCGATCGCGGACGCGCTGACCGAACTGCCTGACGACAAACCGTGGGTCGGCGTCATGGGTGGTCATGGCGTACTGCGGGACTCGGCGGACTATCGCGCGGCGGTTCTGTTGGGGCGTACGCTCGCTCGGCGGGACCGGGTGGTGGTCACGGGCGGCGGTCCGGGCGCGATGGAGGCGGCCAACTTGGGCGCTTCGCTCGCTTCGTACGACGATGCCGCTCTCGAAGCCGTGCTGACCGAGCTGGGTGCCGTGCCGTCGTTCCGGCCGTCCATTGGTGCCTGGGCGGCGGCGGGGCTCAGTGTGCGTTCGCGGTTCCCTGGCGACGGTGGCGTGTCGGTTCCGACCTGGTTCTACGGGCACGAGCCGCCGAACGTGTTTGCATCAGCGATCGCGAAGTACTTCTCCAATGCGCAGCGTGAGGACGTGCTGCTCGGGCGTGCCCGCGGCGGGATCATCTATCTTCCGGGCGCCGCGGGCACTGTGCAGGAGGTGTTCCAGGCGGTGACACCCAACTACTACGGCGACGCGGCTACGCAGATCCCACTCGTCCTCGTGGACGTCAACCACTGGACTGTGGAGCTGCCGGTCTGGCCGCTGCTGCAGTCGCTGGCTGCGGACCGGCCCATGCAAACATCGATCCGCTTGGTCGACACAATCGACGAGGCGGCTGGGCTGGTGGGTTAGCCGACCTTGGTCGGGGTGAACTGCATCCGCGGGTTGGCGTACGCCTCCTGCGACTCGACCAGCTGCAACTCGCGCTCCCCCGACTCGTGGGTGCGCGTCAGCAGGTCGAACACGCTCGACGTCGTACGAGCCAGTGCCTCCGCAAGATCGCCCGTACGCCGGTAATGCGCCGTGAAGAGCGCGGCCGTCACGTCGCCGGAACCGTTCGCCTTCATCGGGATGTACGGCGTCTGCACGAGCCACGCACCGCTGTCGTCGACGGCCAGCATCTCGATCGTCCCGTCCTCGCGGTCGGGGCGCTCGACGCTGGTGACAAGCACCGTACGCGGACCGGTCGCGCGGACCAGCTTCACCGACTCCAGCGTGGACTCCAGTGTGTCCGGCTCGGTGTTGGTCAGGAAGCCCAGCTCGAACTGGTTGGGCGTGATGATGTCGGCCGCCGGCACCACCCGATCGCGCAGCAGCACCGGAATCGCGGGCGCCACGAAGCAGCCGGACTTCGCGTTCCCCATCACCGGGTCACACGAGTACACCGCCGCCGGATTGGCCGCCTTCACCCGCTGCACGGTCTCGAGAATCACGTCCGCGATCCCCTCACCGCCCTGATACCCGGACAGCACCACGTCGATCTGCGAAAGCACGCCCCGATCCTCGATCCCGAGCAGCACCTCGCGTACGTCGTCCGGACTGATCATCGGCCCGCGCCACGCCCCGTACCCGGTGTGATTGGAGAAGTTCACCGTGTACACGGGAAGCACTTCCACCCCGATACGCTGCAGCGGAAAGACAGCCGCCGAGTTCCCCACATGCCCGTACGCAACCGCAGACTGAATCGAAAGAATCTTCACTGCCCGATCATCCCATCCAGCCGGGCGGCGGCTTCGTCGAGGAACTGGTCGACCTCGGTGATGTCGTAGCCCTCGGTCAGGCGGACGGTCCGGAACTGGGTGTTCAGGATCTCTTGTGCGGTCACCGGCCGGTCCACCGGCAGCCCGTTGACCGTCGCCAGGACCCGATCGACCAAGGCGTCCACCTCGTCCTGCGCATAACCTTCGCGCAGACGCACGCGCGCGAAGCTCGGCTGTGTCAGCCCACCCTGGACCACACTTTGCTGAGCCACTGTCCGGCCGGCCGCGCTGTGGGGACCGGTCAGCAGCCGCTCCGCCTCTGCCAGGAAGTTGTCGACTTCCTCGACCGCGTAGCCAGGCCCGAACATCGGCGTCCGGAACTGCGCCGTGCGGAGGTCGGCCACGGTCAGGTCCGGACCGACGGAGCGGCGCTCGACCGTCGCGACGAGGCGCTCCACCAGCGCGTCGACCGCCTCGCAGTCGTACCGCTGGCCGGACCGGCGCACGGTGAAACTGGCTTCCAGCATCAGGACTCGCTGGCGGCGAGTTGGCCGCAGGCGCCGTCGATCTCCTGGCCGCGGGTGTCGCGAACGGTCACCGGAATGCCACCGGCCTCCAAGCGGCGCACGAACTCGCGCTCGTCGGCCGGGTCGGACGCGGTCCACTTCGAGCCGGGTGTCGGGTTCAGCGGGATCAGGTTGACGTGCACCCAGCCCCAGTCGCCGCGCGCGGACAGCTTCTCCGCGAGCAGATCGGCCCGCCAGGCGTGATCGTTGATGTCGCGGATCATCGCGTACTCGATCGAGACCCGGCGCTTGGTCTGGCGCGCGTACTCCCACGCGGCGTCCAGCACCTCGTCGACCTTCCAGCGGTTGTTGATCGGGACCAGCTCGTCGCGCAGCTCGTCGTCCGGCGCGTGCAGCGACAGCGCCAGCGTGACCGGGATGCCCTCGGTCGCGAGCTGGTTGATCCGCGGCACCAGACCGACCGTCGACACGGTCACGCCGCGCGCGGAGATGCCCAGACCCTCCGGCGACGGATCGGTGAACCGGCGGACCGCGCCGATCACCGCCTTGTAGTTCGCCATCGGCTCGCCCATGCCCATGAACACGATGTTCGAGACCCGGCCCGGACCGCCGGCGATCTCACCGCGAGCCAGCGCGCGGGCACCGTCGACTACCTGCTCGACGATCTCCGCGGTGGTCATGTTCCTGGTCAGACCACCTTGGCCGGTCGCACAGAACGGGCACGCCATCCCACAGCCGGCCTGGGAGGACACGCACATCGTCACGCGGCCCGGGTAGCGCATCAGCACCGACTCGACCAGCGAGCCGTCGAGCAGCTTCCACAGCGTCTTCCGGGTCTCGCCGTTGTCGCACTCCAGATCCCGGACCCGGGTCAGCAGCGGCGGCATCAGGTCGGCGACCAGCTTGTCGCGGGACGCGGCCGGCAGATCGGTCATCTCGGCCGGGTCGGACACCAGCCGGGAGAAGTAGTGATTGGACAGCTGGTTGGCGCGGAACGCCGGCTCACCCAGCGCGGCCACCGCCGTACGCCGCTCCTCCCCGGAGAGATCGGCGAGGTGCCGCGGCGGCTTCTTGGCACGGCGCGGCTCATCGAAGACAAGGGGAAGCGAGGTAGTCATAACCGGCCTATTGTCGCAAGCCGCCCGGACGATTCACAAATTCACATCCCATGACCCTCGTCACCGCTTGGTTCCGAGCGCCTGGCCACGGCGACATCCGGGTCGCCGTGGCCAGGGCCTGGTTCACGCCGAGTAGCCCTTGGGCGGAATCAGCGTGGCCAACTGGTTGAAGGTCAGCCAGTACGTGGCGGTCGGGGCGAAACCGGCCGGGTCGGCGATGAGTACGGTCTGGTCGCTCGCGTCGTACCCGATCACCGTGAAGTAGTGGTAGATGGTGTAGTTCGGGTAGCCCGGCGGGTGGTTGTTGGCCGGGGCAACGATGTTCGCGACGATCGGATAGTTGTTGTCGATGTCGAGGACGATGTCCCGCCAGAGCAGATCCCGCTGCGCCTGGGTGGGCGGGTCGTTGGGCATCTCCTTCGTCTCGTACCAGCCGGTGCCGACGTGGTTGTTGAGGACCCGGGTCACCTGGCCGATCCAGTCGGTGCCGTTCGTGGTGGTCGGCAGCTCATTGGCCAGCTGCTGCTGACTCGGCGGCGAGATCCTTGCCGACAAGGCGATCCGGGTAGCGGCCGGGCCGCACCAGTAGCTGGTCTGCTGGTACTGGAAGTCGATCGCCAGCGTCTTTGCGGACTGCGTCGAGTACCCGAGCTTGGGCACCGGCTTGGACGTCGCGACCGCTTCGGCTGAGCTCTCTGGTGCCGAAATACCGGCTGGGGCGGCGGCAGCGCCGGCGGCGGGGGCGGCCGCCATCGGAACCGCCGCGGCGGCGATCAGGGCGAGACCACCGAGGGCGGCCTTGAATTTCGTCGTGGGGGTCATGTCAGCTCCTCACACGCGATGGACGACCGGGGCGGATCGTCCTGCGTTTGATACTGACACAACAAGTTCAGTTGCGGTGAAAAAATCACCGGAGGCTTCGATCTGGGTGGAAAGGCCGGGAATCAGGCCGGTGCCGAGCCCGTTGAACTGACACATGCGCCCCGTTCCGCTGTCAGTTCTGGACCGTTCCCGGACGCGTACCGGCGAGACGGAAGCCGAGACGCTCCGCGCGACTGTCGAGCTCGCGCGGCAGGTGGAAGAGCTTGGCTACAAGCGGTTCTGGGTGTCGGAGCACCACAGCGTGCCCGGGGTTGTCGGTTCGGCGCCGACCGTGCTGGCGGCAGCTGTCGGCGCCCGCACCGAGAAGATCCGGGTCGGTACGGGCGGGGTGATGCTGCCGAACCACAAACCGCTTGTCGTCGCGGAGCAGTTCGGCGTCCTGGAATCGCTGTATCCGGGCCGGATCGACATGGGTCTGGGGCGATCGGTCGGCTTCACGAACGGCGTCCGCCGGGCGCTCGGGGTGGAGAAGGACGCGGCTGACGACTTCGCTGCTCAGGTGCGGGAACTCCTCGGGTACTTGAGCGGCGACTACGACGTTCATGCCCGGCCCGGCGAAGGGCTGCGCATCCCGCCGTTCATCCTGGCGGTCGGCGAAGGGGCCGCGATCGCCGCGTCCCTGGGGCTGCCGGTGGTGCTCGCCGCACGTTCCGATTCAGCGGCGCTGGTGGAGCAGTATCGCGAGGCGTTTCGGCCGTCGGTGTGGGCGCCAGAGCCGTACGTCATCCTCGCCGTCACCGCGGCGGTGGCTGATTCCACCGAGGCGGCGCGGGAGCTCTTGCTGCCCGAGGCCTGGGCGAGTGCGTACTCGCGGACCCGTGGCGTGTTTCCACCGCTCCAGCCGGCTGTGCCGGACGAGCTGACAGCGCGCGAGCGGGAGTTCTTCGACAACGCCCTGCGCGGGCAGATCTACGGCACGGCTGACGAAGTCGATGCGGCACTGGGCGAGCTGGTCGACCGTACCGAGGCCGACGAAATCCTGATCACCACGAACACGTACGATCGCGCCGCGCTGCTGGCGTCGTACGCTGCGCTGGCGAAGCTCACCGGCTGATTCGGTCCTCGAGCCGCTTTCGTACGTCCGGCCATTCATCGGCCAGGATCGAGAACACCACCGTGTCGCGGAACGATCCGTCCGCCTGGCGCATATGCCGGCGCAGTACGCCCTCACGCGTCGCCCCGAGTTTCGCGATCGCGGCCTGGGAGCGCGTGTTCTTCGTACCCGTCTGGATCTTGACCCGGCCGAACCCACAGACCTCGAAGGCATGCTCGAGGAGCAGCAGCTTGGTCGCGGGATTCACCGCAGTCCCCCACACCGCTGGCGTGTAGCCGGTGAAGCCGACGTGGGCTCGCTCGTTCGGTACGTCGATGTCGGCGAGGCTGGACGTACCGACCACGGTGCCGGCTGTACCGAGCGGTCCGTCGGAGGCCAGGCGTACCACGTACGCGAACCGTTTCGCCGCCGCGGGGATCCACGACGTACGCATCGCGTCCGCACTCGCGGGCAATGCGGCGGGACCACCGCCGAACCCGCCCGCGTACACCTCCGGCCGGGCGATCGCCGCGTACAACTCGTCGATGTCGGACTCCTGCAGGCGATCCAGGCGTACGACCTCGCCGACCAGCGAGCGCCCGTCCGGAGCCGTCGTCATGCCTTCACCAGCAAGTGCAGCAGCAGCCAGACCACCGGTGCGGTCGCCAGCAGCGAGTCCAGCCGGTCCATCACGCCGCCGTGGCCGGGCAGCAGGTTCGACATGTCCTTGATGCCCAGGTCGCGCTTGATCATCGACTCGCCCAGGTCACCGACCGTCGCGGTCAGCACCGCGACCGCACCGACGATCGCGCCGACCCACCAGTTGCCGTCCAGCAACAGGACGACGGAACCGATGCCGGCCCCGATACAGGCCAGCGCGGAGCCGGTGAAGCCCTCCCAGGACTTCTTCGGGCTGATCGTCGGCGCCATCGGATGCTTGCCGAACAGCACCCCCGCGACGTACCCGCCGACGTCACTCGCGACCACGACCAGGAAGAACGTCACCACTCGCCCAGGCCCGTCCGCGTCCGGCTGCACCAGCAGGATCGCGAACCCGGCCAGCAACGGGACGTAGCCGATCAGGAACACCCCGGCGCTGACGTCCCGGACGAACCCGACCGAGCCGCCCGGCATCCGCCAGAAGATCGTGCCCAGAACGGTGACGCCCAACGCCACCAGCAAGGCCATCGGGCCACCGAAGTACGCCGCCGCCAGCATCGCTGTCGTACCGACGAACAACGGGATCCGCGGAATCTCCGCCCCACCGGTCCGCAGCGCCTTCATCATCTCGTCGACCGCCACCACCACGACGACCAGGACGAGAACGACGAAAAGGACCTTCTCCCAGTACAGCGATCCGAGGATCAGCGCGCCCAGCCCCACCCCGACCGCGATCGCCGCGGGCAGGTTCCGCCCGGCGCGGCTCGGGCTGGGACTCGGCGCGGGCGTACTCTCGACGCCCATCACACCTCGAGCAGTTCGGCTTCCTTGTGCTTGAGGAGGTCGTCGATCGCGTCGACGAACTTCTTCGTCAACCCGTCGAGCCGCTTCTCAGCACTCTTGCCCTCGTCCTCACCGGCGTCGCCGTCCTTGACCGTCTTGTGGACCTGGTCCATGGCGTGCCGGCGGATGTTGCGGACCGAGACCCGAGCTTCCTCGGCCTTGGTCTTCGCGACCTTGATGTACTCCTTGCGGCGCTCCTCGGTGAGCGCCGGCAGCACCACCCGGATCACCGCGCCGTCGTTGCCCGGGTTAACCCCCAGGTCCGAGTCGCGGATCGCCTTCTCGATCGCCACCATCGCACCCTTGTCGTAGGGCGAGATCAGCACCGTCCGGGGCTCCGGGACCTGGAACCCGGCCAGCTGCTGCAGCGGCGTCGGGCTGCCGTAGTAGTCGGCCAGGATGCCCGCGAACATCTGCGGGTGCGCGCGGCCGGTGCGGATCGCGGCGAAGTCGTCCTTCGCAACCTCCACGGCCTTGGCCATCTTCTGCTCGGCATCGCGGAGAGCTTCGTCGATCACGACATTCCTCGCTTCCTCTGGGCCACCTCGGCGCGGCCGCTTCTACCGTACGAACGCGCGGCTGTCAGCTGACGGACATCCACCCGTGTCTTGATCCTAGTGGTACGCCCTCGGTGCCGCCTACGCCGGGTTCCGCCAGTGTTACTGCCCGCGGGAGACGACCGTACCGATCTTCTCGCCGTGCACGACCCGGGCGATGTTGCCCTCCTCCAGACCGAAGATCACGATCGGCAGCGCGTTGTCGCGGGCCAGGCTGATCGCGGTCGCGTCGGCGACCCGCAGACCGCGGGCCAGGAAGTCGTCGTACGACAGCTGGTCGAACTTGACCGCGTCCGGGTTCTTCTTCGGATCGGAGTCGTAGACACCGTCCACGCCCTGCTTGCCCATCAGCAGCGCCTCGGCGCCGACCTCGAGGGCCCGCTGCGCGGCGACGGTGTCGGTGGAGAAGTACGGCATGCCGGAACCGGCGCCGAAGATGACCACGCGGCCCTTCTCCAGGTGCCGCTCGGCCTTCCGCGGGATGTACGGCTCGGCGACCTGACCCATCGTGATCGCGGTCTGCACCCGGGTCTCGATGCCGAGCTTCTCCAGGAAGTCCTGCAGCGCCAGGCAGTTCATCACCGTGCCGAGCATGCCCATGTAGTCGGCGCGATTGCGCTCCATCCCGCGCTGCTGCAGCTCGGCGCCGCGGAAGAAGTTGCCGCCACCGACCACGATGGCGACCTGGACACCGGCCCGGGCCACCTCGGCGATCTGCTTGGCGATCGAGTTCACCACGTCGGGGTCGACGCCGAGCTTGCCGCCGCCGAACACCTCACCCGAGAGTTTCAGCAGCACCCGGTGATAGGCCGCGGAGAACGGCGAAGAGGCCGGACTCGTCTCGGTACCCAGGGTTTCCGTCACGATTCCGGCCTCCTCGTTCGTTGCTGTCCGCTCAGATCCTTCGCCGGATCAGGCGCCGACCTCGAAGCGGGCGAACCGCTTCACGGTCACGCCGGCCTCGTCGAGTACCGCCTTCACGGTCTTCTTGTTCTCCGTGACCGACGGCTGCTCGAGCAGTACGACGTCCTTGAAGAAGCCGTTCACCCGGCCCTCGACGATCTTCGGCAGCGCGCCTTCCGGCTTGCCCTCCTCGCGGGCGGTCGCCTCGGCGATCCGCTTCTCGTTCTCGACCGTCTCGGCCGGAACCTCGTCGCGGGTGGTGAACAGCGGGCGCATCGCGGCGGCCTGCATGGCGGCACCGCGGGCGGCCTCGACGTTGTCGCCCTCGAACTCGACCAGCACCCCGACCTGAGCCGGCAGGTCGGCGGCACGCTTGTGCATGTACGCGGTGACCTTGCCGTCGAAGACGGCGACCTTGCCGAGCTCCAGCTTCTCACCGATCACGGAGGCCAGCGCCTCGATGTTCTCGGCCACCGACTTGCCGTCGGTCAGCTTCTCGGACAGCAGGCCCTCGATGTCGCCGACCTTGCTCGCCGAAGCGTGCGCGACGATGTCGGCCGCGAGCTGCTGGAACTGCTCGTTCTTGGCGACGAAGTCGGTCTCGCAGTTCAGCTGGACCAGCGCGTTCTCCGCCGCGGCCACCAGGCCGTTGGTGGCGGACCGCTCGGCGCCACGCTTGGCGGCCTTGGCCGCGCCCTTGATGCGCAGTTCCTCGATCGCCTTGTCGAAGTCGCCGTCGGTCGCCTCGAGCGCCTTCTTCGCGTCCATCATGCCCGCGCCGGTGGCGTCGCGGAGCTTCTTCACGTCAGCGGCGGTGTAGTTCGCCATTCCTCGTTCTCTCGTCTTGTCGATGCGGCTGGATGAGCGGAGCTTGGTTCGGTCCCCGCGGCTCAGGGCCTTGTTGCGTACTTTCGCCCGAGCCGATGTGGTGTCCGCAGCGGTGGTGCCGTCCGGCGGTGAACCGGACGGCACCCGTGGCTGTCAGGCCTCGTCGGCCTTCGGCGCCTCGGCGGCCGGGGTCTCCTCGGCCTTCACCTCGGCAGCCGGAGCCTCGGCGGCCGGAGCCTCGGCGGCGGGGGCCTCGGTGGCCTCAGCGGCCGGGGCGGCCTCGGCAGCAGCCTCAGCGGCCGGAGCCTCGTCGGCCTTCGCCTCGGCAGGCTTGGCCTCGGCGGCCTTGCCCTCGGTGGCGCCGTTCTGGCTCTCCAGCAGCTCGCGCTCCCAGGCGGCCAGCGGCTCCTCCTGGCCCAGCTCCTCGCCGGCGGCGGCCGAGCCCCCACCGGAGCGGCCCATCAGGCCGTCGGCGACGGCGTCCGCGACGACCCGGGTGAGCAGGCCGACCGAGCGGATCGCGTCGTCGTTCCCCGGAATCGGGTAGTCGACCTCGTCCGGGTCGCAGTTGGTGTCCAGGATGCCGATGATCGGCAGCTTCAGCTTGCGCGCCTCGTCGACCGCGAGGTGCTCCTTCTTGGTGTCCACGATCCACACGGCGGCCGGAACCCGGGCCATGTCGCGGATACCGCCGAGGGTCTTGAGCAGCTTGTCGTGCTCGCGACGCTTCTGCAGCAGCTCCTTCTTGGTGACACCGGAGGCGGCGACGTCGTCGAAGTCGATCAGCTCGAGCTCCTTCAGACGCTGGAGCCGCTTGTTCACGGTCTGGAAGTTGGTCAGCATGCCGCCCAGCCAGCGCTGGTTCACGTACGGCATACCCACCCGGGTCGCCTGCTCGGCGATCGCTTCCTGGGCCTGCTTCTTGGTACCGACGAACAGGATCGCCCCGCCCGACGCGACCGTGCTGCGGACGAACTCGTACGCGCGGTCGATGTAGGACAGCGACTGCTGCAGGTCGATGATGTAGATGCCGTTGCGCTCGGTGAGGATGTAGCGCTTCATCTTCGGGTTCCAGCGCCGGGTCTGGTGCCCGAAGTGCACGCCGCTCTCGAGCAGCTGCTTCATGGTGACTACGGCCATGACTGTGTAGGTCTCCTGTCACGCTTCCCCGGGTCGCTCGTTCCGGGTTCGCGCGTCTCTCGGTTGTCTCACGGGGCACCGGGTGGTGCGCCGCGCCTGATGCCCGTCGTACGGCTCCGCCCGGATCACTCCGGGACCGCTGGAACCGCACACTTGTGCGAGCATGCGAAGTCGCCCCAATCACAGGGGGCGCCACCGGAAGTGTACGTGACGACCGCCGCCCAACGCGAACCGACCGCGGCCACCCGGCTCTTGTGATTGAGACATGGGTCCAATGGAGGCCGGGCGTCTCCGGGGTGCCGCCGGCGACCTGTCCGAACAGACCGGGTAACGCGTCGCCCGGCGATTCTGTCCACAGCCGGCAGGAGCGCGGTCCGTCACGTTGGTGCACTTCGGGTGTTGGTGGAGCTTTTTCCTGAAATAGCGCCAGAACGGCTCCTACCCGGTGCGGAAATGGCTCCTGCGACGATGCAGTGACGGCGCGGTGGGGTGGGCGCGGTGGGTTGTGGGGGTGGTGGTGTGCGGGTGGACAGGAGGTGTGGGTGGATGGGTAGTGCACCGGAGCGTGAACGGGTCGAGGCGTACGGCGTCTCGGGGATGCACTACCCGTCGAACTGCCGACTGTCCGACCTGCACATCAATCACAACAGCCGGTTATCCACAATCGCGCCGTAGGCAGCCCAGACCCGCCCACGACAACGGCATCTTCTCCGGCATGACCCTCGCCCTGCTCTCCCTCGCCACCCTGCCCCTCACCCCATTGACCCAGCACGCTCCCCCCGCCCCCATTGCCCCTTCCCCTTTCGCCGCCACCGCTCCTGCCGCCGCCCCGTTTCCCGCTGCCCCCGCCGCTCCTGCCGCCGCCCTGTTTCCCACTGGCCAAGCAGCTTCGGACTGGCCGCTGAGACCGCGTCCCGAGATCGTGCGCGGCTTCGAGCCGCCCGCGAAACCCTGGCTCCCCGGCCACCGCGGCGTCGACCTGTCCGGCCAACCAGGACAACCAGTCCTCGCCGCCACCTCCGGCACGATCACGTACGCGGGCACCCTCGCGGGCCGCGGCATCATCACCCTCACCACCGGCCCACGCCGCACCACCTACGAGCCGGTCGTCCCCATCGTCACGGTCGGCACCACCGTCACCACCGGCACCGTCATCGGCCACCTCTCAGCCGCCGGCTCCCACTGCCCACCCACAACCTGCCTCCACTGGGGCCTCCTCCAAGGCAAGCAGTACCTCAACCCCCTGACCCTGACCCCCAACCACCCAATCCGCCTACTCCCCCTCACCCACCAGGCACCCGCCAGCCCCCTTCCACCCGCACCCCAGCACACCCCACCCTCCACACCACCGCCGCCGACCCCTCCGACGGCAACGGACCGCGCCGCACCGCCCGCCGCCCCGGACGCACTCGTCGCACGGGAAGGCGGCGACCGTACGGCCGGGGTCGTCGTTGGTGTGACCGCGGGGCTCACGCTGAGCGCGGGTCTGCTGATCAGACGCGAGTAACCGTCACGCCGGCAGGTTGAGCTGCCACGACACCCCGAACTGGTCGTTCACCCAGCCGAACTTCTTGCTGAACCCGTAGTCGCCGAGCGGCATCAGCGCCTGGCGACCCCCGCCGAGCGCCTCGTACAGCCGCTCCAGCTCGGCCTCGTCCGCACAGTCCACGAACATCGACACCGAAGGCGTGAAGGTGAATCCATGGTGCTGAAAGCTGTCACTGCACATGAACTGCTGCCCGGCCAGCTGGAACACGGCGACCATCACCGAACCTTCCGGCCCCGGCCCCTCGGCGCCGTACCGGGTGATCGACATGACCTCCGCGTCCTCGAACAGCGACAGGTAGAAGTTCATCGCCTTCTCCGCGCCGCCCTCGAACATCAGGAACGTCTTGATCTTCTGCTCGGCCATCATCCATCTCCTTCAGTAGTGGCTTATATAAGCCGCGACTGTAGCAGATCGTCAGCTGCCCGGCACCCGCGCCTGCCACGCGTCCTCGTCCCGGGACCGGCGCTCGACCCCGGCCGGCAACTTGTTCTTGGCAAGGTCGGTCAGCGTGGTCTGCTCGAGTACGTCCCGCAGACTCGCCCGGGCCGCGATCCAGACCCGTTGCAGGACGACCGCCTGCTCGTTGTAGCTGACGCTCTCCGGGCGAACACCCGAGATGCTCACGATCGGCCCGTCGACCGCACGCATCACGTCCGCGACCGAGATCTCGTTCGGGTCGACGGCCAGCCGCCATCCACCCGACTGCCCACGCTGGCTGGCCAGCACACCGGCCCGCCGCAGGTCGGCCAGGATGCCCTGGAGGAACCCGTGCGGAATGCCCTGGGCCCGGCTGAGTTCCTCGGCCGACACCACCGAGGGATTGTCCGCGACCCATCGCTGGGTGATCTCGATCAGCGCTCGCAACGCATAGTCAGACTTCGCCGAAACCCGCATGTCCCGCAGTCTGCCGCATTCCGCCGCTCCCGTGCCGCATCACCCGCAGACAGACCCGGCTCCGAACGCCGCGATCAGGCAAGCATCGCGCCGGCAATCGTTGCGCGTTCCACCAAGCTGCCGACCGAGCTTGCAATCGAGCTTGCAATCGAGCTTCCGATCGAACTAACGCTGTCAGGCGCGCGGATGTGCCTGCTGGAAGGCCTGCCGGAGCCGGTCGCTGGAGACATGCGTGTAAACCTGGGTGGTTGCCAGCGATGCGTGACCGAGCAGTTCCTGCACGCTGCGCAGATCCGCACCACCTTCGAGGAGATGGGTGGCCGCCGTATGCCGCAGACCGTGTGGCCCGAGGTCCGGTGCATCGACAGCCCCGACGCGCTCATGCACCATCCGCCGGACCGTGCGCTGATCGATCCGGCCACCACGAGCACCGAGAAAGACCGCCGGGCCACTGCCTTCCCTGACCAGTTTCGGTCGCGCCTCGGCCAGCCACCGCTCGAGTACCCGGCCGGCCGGAACCCCGTACGGGACCGATCGTTCTTTGCGTCCCTTGCCGAAGACCCGGATCACTCGGCGTGCCTGGTCGATGTCGTCGACGTCGAGCGAGCACAGCTCACCCACCCGGATACCCGTTGCATAGAGCAACTCCATGATCGCGAGATCGCGCAACCCGACCGGGCTTCCGTCGTCCGCTGCCACCGCCGCCGCGTCCAGGACGGCGCGAGTATCTGCCTGACCCAGCACGCCCGGCAGGCTCTTGTGCGCACGTGGGCTGGCCAGCAACGCCCCCGGATCGGTGCTGATCCGCCCAGTCCGCTGCGCCCATGACGTGAACACCCGGGCCGCGGTCGCGCGACGGGCCATCGTGCTGCGCGACTTTCCCAGGCTTTGCTGTTTCGCCAGCCAGGACCGCAGCCCCCGGATGTCCAGACCGTCCAGTCCATCGTGACCAAGCCGAATCAAATGTTCGAGTAAATTCTGGACGTCCCCGATGTACGCTCTGACGGAGTGAGTGCTGAGGTCTCTTTCCGCCGTCAGATGCCGTTCGTAGTCAGCCAGTAACACAGCGAAACCCTCCGGCCAGGAGGCGTTTCCACTGACATCGTCCGGCGTCATGTCATGACGATGCGTGAGGCGGCGCGGCATCGCAAGCCACCGCGCGGGGGCCACGAAAAGGAGGTCTGGTCGATAGCCCAACGGTCGACTACTGTTCGGCCCGATTGCCCTAGTAGCAACGGAGGCACCCCTGACCATGGCCCCCTCAGCGAACGGACAGACCGTAGGCCGGCGTTTGCCGGTCGAGTCGGCGTTCACTCGAGTCGAGGACGCGCGGCACCGGCTGCCGCGTTTGTTCGGCCGTCGCGACCTGGTTGTACTCGGCCTGGGCGTGATGATCGGCTCCGGCATCTTCAAAATCAGCGGCGTCCAGGCGGCCAATGTCTCCGGTCCGGCCGTGATCCTGTCGTTCGTCATCGCCGCGATCGTCTGCTTGCTGGCCGCGGCGTGCTACGCCGAGCTGTCTTCCACGATCCCGGTCTCCGGAAGCGCGTACACCTTCAGCTACGTCACCTTCGGCGAGGCCTGGGCCTGGCTGGTCGGCTGGGCGCTGGTCCTCGAACTCGTCACCGCGGCGGCGATCGTCGCGCGCATCTGGTCGGAGTACTTCCTGGCCACCCTGAACGGATTCGGGATCACCTTGCCCAGCACGGTGGCGCAATTCTTCGACCCGCATGCCAAGCTGAACCTCGTTGCCCCGCTGCTCCTGCTGATCCTCACCGCGTTGATCGTGACCGGCACCAAGCTGTCCGCGCGCGTACTCACCGTCGTGGTGATCGCCAAGGTGGCGGTGATCCTGCTGGTGGTGATCGTCGGCGCGATGCACGTGAAGGCGGAGAACTACCAGCCGTTCGTGCCGCCGGCCCGGGCCGCGCCCGCGACCGCCAGCCCGACCGTCATCGGCTGGATCATGGATTCCTCGTTCGGGACGTTCGGGACGATGGGCATCTTCACGGCGGCCAGCACGATCGTGTTCGCCTACATCGGCTTCGACCTGATCGCGACCGCGTCCGAGGACGCCCGCAGCCCGCGAAAGACCGTGCCGCAAGGCATGCTGCTCGGCGTCGGCGCGGTGACGATCCTGTACATCGCGGTGACGGTCGTGCTGGTCGGCATGCGCCCTTACGGCCGGCTCGGTGGGGGCGCACCGGTTTCCGAGGCGCTCGCCGCGGTAGGGGTCGGCTGGGCCGCGAAGGTGGTCAATGTCGGTGCTTTGCTCGCGTTGATGACAGTGATCATGGTGGTTCTGATCGCCCAGAGCCGGGTGCTGTTCAACATGGGCCGTGACGGTCTGCTGCCGAAGAGCCTGGGCCGGGTCAGCCGGGTGTATTCCTCGCCCGCGCGGGCTGCGGCCGTCGCCGGCATCGCGGCCGCGCTGCTCACGCTCTACCCGAAGGTGCTGGATCTCGAGGAGCTCCTGGTCATCGGCGCGCTGTTCTGCTTCGCGTTCTGCGCGGTCGGCGTGCTGCGCCTGCGCCGCTCCGAGCCCAACCTGGAGCGCGGGTTCCGGGTGCCGATGGTGCCGTTGATCCCGCTGCTGTCGCTGGCCGCGACCGTGTGGCTGATGCTCAACCTGAAGACCAGCACCTGGGCCAAGTTCGGCGTCTGGATGGCCATCGGGATCGCGATCTACGCGCTGTACGGACGCTGGCACAGCCGCCTGGCGAACGAGGACAGCTGGGACTTCGACCTCGGCGACACCGACCCCGGAACCGGCGGCCTGCATGCGATCCGCGCCGATCAGGGCCGTCCGCCGGAGCTGCGCGCGATTCGTACGCCGCCCGAGCAGCAAGGCCAGAAGCCGCCGCGCGGCAAGCACATGCGCAACTAGCTGTATGCCCCTTGCGTACTGCCAGTTGTCCACAGGCGGCGAAGTGGGGACAAAATCATGGCCTGATCCCGGCATGTTCTTTGCCGGAGGTGGTCATCGATGCGGACCAGGACAGCAGTCGGGCAGTACGGCGAAGAGCTCGCCGCGAGATATCTGACCAGCAACGGCTTCGCCGTACTCGAACGCAATTGGCGGTGTGAGTTCGGCGAGATCGACATCGTCGCCCGCGAAGGCGATGTGCTCGTCGTGTGTGAGGTGAAAACCCGCCGCGGGCTGAACTACGGAAGCCCGCTGGAAGCCATCACCTACAAGAAGCTGACCACACTGCGCAGGCTGGCCGGCCGCTGGCTGCAGACCCATCAGGTCCGGCCGGCCGAGATCCGGATCGACATCATCGCGATCCTTTTCGACCGGCAGACGCCGCCCAGCGTGGAACATGTCCGGGGCGCAGTCTGATGGCGCTCGCTCGGACCTGGTCGGTCGCGCTGGTCGGCCTGGAAGGTCACCTGGTCGAGGTCGAGGCCGACATCTCGCAGGGGTTGCCGAAGACAACCTTGATCGGTCTGCCGGACGCGTCATTGACCGAGGCCCGCGATCGCGTTCGTGCCGCGGTCGTCAACAGCGGTGAGCGATTCCCCGACCGCAAAGTCACCATTGGCCTCTCCCCTGCCACCCTGCCGAAGGCGGGTTCGCATTACGACGTTGCCATTGCGGTCAGTTTGCTCACCGCGGCCGGTGCGGTTGAGCCTCGGTCGCTGCGGCAGACGGCGATCATCGGTGAGCTCGGCCTGGACGGCCGCATCCGCGAGGTGCGCGGCGCGCTCGCGATGACGCTGGCCGCGCGAGCTTCGAGCGCATCGTCATCCCCGACCTGAACGAGAACGAAGCGCGACTGGTGCCGGGCATCGAGGTGTTCGGAGTCCGCTCGCTCCGGCAGGTGCTGGCACTCCTGCGTGGCAGTGAGATTCCGGACGAGGATGCTCCGCGCGCCGAGCCCCGCTTGCTGTCCGATTCGCTGACTCGCGTGCCCGACGTCGACCTCGACGAGGTGATCGGTCACCGGGAAGGCCGGCTGGCGATCGAGACCGCGGCCGCCGGCGGTCATCACCTGTTCCTGCATGGCCCGCCGGGATCGGGAAAGACGATGCTGGCAGAGCGTCTCGGTGGGCTGCTGCCTGACCTGTCGACCGACGATTCGCTCGAAGTCTCCGCGGTGCATTCCTTGGCCGGACTGCTGACGAGTGATGCCGAGTTGGTGGTGCGACCACCGTTCATCGCGCCGCATCACACCGCTTCCCTGGCCAGTCTGGTCGGCGGCGGTTCGGGCATGCCCCGGCCCGGCGCGATCAGCTGCGCGCACCGAGGCATTTTGTTCATAGATGAAGCTCCCGAAATGCATCCCCTGACCTTGGACACGCTGCGCCAGCCGCTGGAGTCAGGCCACATCGAAGTGCACCGGGCCGCGGCGGTAGCCAAGTTTCCGGCGCGATTCATGCTCGTACTGGCCGCGAATCCCTGTCCCTGTGGGCTTTCCGGGACCAGACAAGGCGACTGCACGTGTACGCCGCAGGTGCTGATGCGCTACCGACAGCGGATCAGCGGCCCGATCAAGGACCGACTGGACATCCAGCGCCAGATCCTCCCGGCGGCTCGAACCATCGTCGACGGCGAGGAACCGGAATCGACCGCCGTCGTAGCAGCCCGCGTCCAAGCTGCCCGGGATCGCCAGACACATCGGTACCAAAACACTCCCTGGATCTTGAACAGTGAGGTCCCCGGCCCGGTGCTCCGCCGCGATCACCCACTCGACGCGGCCGCTCAGCGCCTCCTCGAAGACCTCTACTCCGCCGGCCAACTCACCGCCCGCGGCCTGGACCGAGTGGTCCGCGTCGCCTGGACGCTCGCCGATCTCGAAGGCCTCACCCGACCCACCATCACCCAAGCTCACCAGGCCTACCAACTGAGGGCCGGCCATCCCCTGACCACCCCCGCCGACATCCGCCCTCTCAAAGGAGTCCCCCGATGACCCTTCAACAGATCCAGCCACCCTTGCTGCATGCGGAGTGTGCAGTGACAGGCGGCTCCAGTGCCCCCAGCTACGGCTCCACCGGCCACGGATATGGCGCGACCGGACGTGATGGTGCCGGTGGAGACAGCGGCGGGGGTGGTGGGCGGATTGCCACCGGATTGGCCGGGAGCAGCGACGGGGACTTGGAGCGGCTGGCGCGGGTTGGGTTGTCTCGAGTGGTGGAGCCGGGCGATCTGAAGGCGCTCCAGGCATTCGACGGGGTGCCGGCGACGGAGGTCTGGGAAATGCTGCAGCGAAGGACCCCAGGCACCGAGCGATGGTCCACCCGTCTCGCCGAGGCCAACCCCAAGCGGGACCTGGAGCAAGCAGCCGCGATCGGCGCTCGGTTCGTGATCCCCGGCGACGACGAATGGCCGGAACACATCGAAGTCCTGGCCGAAGCCGGCCAGCTGACCAGACGGGGCGGCGTGCCGTACGGCCTGTGGCTCCGGGGCCCCGCGCATCTGCGTCGGGCACTCGAACAATCGGTCGCGGTAGTGGGCGCACGCGCCAGCTCCGCGTACGGCGAGCACGTCGCCGCCGAGTTTTCAGCAGGAGTCGCCGACAACGGCTACACCGTGGTGTCCGGCGGCGCCTTCGGGATCGATGCGGCGGCCCACCGCGGCGCGCTGGCGGCGTCCGGCGTCACTGTCGCCGTTCTCGCATCCGGCGTCGACATCTTGTACCCGCGGCGGAACTCGGCGCTGTTGAGCCGGATTGCCGAGCAAGGACTGATAGTCAGCGAACTCCCACCCGGCTGTCGGCCCACGCGCCTCAGATTCCTGTCGCGCAACCGCCTGATCGCCGCCGGCACCCTTGGCGTTGTCGTCGTCGAGGCCGCCGTTCGCAGCGGAGCCCTCAACAGCGCCGGCTGGGCCGAACAGTGCGGCCGAGCCGTACTCGCCGTACCAGGGCCGATCACCTCCCGGATGTCCGAAGGCAGCCACCTCCTGGTCCGCGAACGCGGCGCGGTCCTGGTCACCAACGTCATGGAAGTCATCGAGGCCCTCTCACCCCTGGGCACCCGCCTCACCGCGTACCCCATGGCTCCCAAAGCCCCGCACGACGGCCTCGACTACGACCTCCGCCGCACCCTGGACGCCGTCCCCGTCCAAGCCCCAGCCCCCACCGACCAGATAGCCACCGCCGCAGGCCTGGACCTGACCACCACCCAAGAATGCCTACTAACCCTCACCGACCTCGCCCTCATAGAACAAGACGGCTCCGGCTGGCGCCTACCACCCACAACCCCACCACCCGCACCCCCACCCACCTAACCCCGGACGCCCCCGGCCGCCCCACAAGCCACCCACCCACCCACCCACAAGCTCACCCACCCACGGCCCGCACCTACACAGCCAGCCACGTAGACATGCACGCGACAAACGCTCGACCGTGTGCACCCCGGTGATCCGTCCCGTGGTGTGCCCACACCCGACGACCTCGCCGGCACACGCCGCACCAACCGTGGACGCCCGGACAGGCTCCACAAGCAGCCGTCCGCGTACGAGACGCACGCCCACACTAGAACGCTCGGAAGCGGCGCATGCATCCGGTGAAGTACAACCACCAGCTCCGCGAGCACGAATCGCCTCTGCCTGCAGCTGCTTCGCATCGACGTACTGGGCGCCGAGGTGACCCGGGGACGGGCGCACACGTGTGTACGTGGCGGATGCGAGGCTTTGGCTGACGAAAGGCGGTGGGTGCCCACCCTGCCGAGCGACGTACCCCCGCCGGCTGCACGACGTCCACGCACGTATGCACGCGCGGTGTAACCCTCGCGCCGGCGCTACACGCATGCGGCTGCGTACGAGATGCGCGCCCACCGTCGAGTTCCTGAGGCTGATGCCGGCGGCCGGTGAGGTGCGGCCGCTGGCTCGGCAGGTGCGCGCGGTGGGAACCTGCCTGACTTCTCAGGTAAGTGAGTGTGTACATGCGCCGCAGCTCCGCATGACCCTGTGCTCCCTCCGCGCGATGTGCACGCCGCCCGCACGACCTCCGTGGGTCAGCGGCCGAAGTCGGAGTCTTTGGGGACTTCCAGATCGGATTTGGCGAGTTCTTCGATGTTGACGTCGCGGAAGGTCACTACCTTGGCGTTCTTGACGAAGCGGGCGGAACGGTAGACGTCCCAGACCCAGGCGTCGGCCATCGTCACCTCGAAGTACACGTCGCCGCCTTCGGTGCGGACCTTCAGGTCTACCGCGTTGCACAGGTAGAAGCGTCGTTCGGTCTCGACGACGTACTTGAAGATCCCGACGACGTCCTTGTACTCCCGATAGAGCTGCAGCTCCATGTCGGTTTCGTACTTCTCAAGGTCGTCAGCACTCATGCCATCACCTCATTACGCTCGGCTCGGACATAAGGGCAGAGGGGCGCTGCGTGGTTGCTACGCTCTCTCACAGGCTCTCCACTCCGGTGGGACTGGTCACATTCTGTCCCATTTCGGGCCGCAGACTGCGACGGACATTCTCAAACCGCCGTCGATGTTGTGGGCACGGTCCGAATTCGTCCAGTGCCGCCTGGTGTTCGGGGGTGCAGTACCCCTTGTGGATCTTGAAGCCGTACTCCGGGTAGACCGAGTCCCAGTGCTCCATCACCCGGTCGCGGGTGACCTTGGCGATCACGGAGGCGGCCGAGATACAGGCGGCGACCCGGTCGCCCTTCCACATCGCCAGGCCCGGTACGCCGAGGCCGTCGACGCCGAAGCCGTCGGTCAGCACGTACGACGGGCGGACGTCCAGCCGGAACAGCGCCCGGCGGAGCGCTTCCACGTTGGCGACGTGCATGCCGAGCCGGTCGCACTCGGGTGCCTCGATGGACACCACCGACCAGGCCAGCGCCCGGTTGCGGATTTCGTCGTAGCAGCGCTCGCGGGCCTTCGCGGTCAGCAGCTTCGAGTCGGCCAGGCCGGGTATCTGGCCGCGCTTGCCCTCCGGCAGGATCACCGCGGCCGCGACCAGCGGGCCGGCGCACGGGCCGCGGCCGGCCTCGTCGACGCCGGCGATCGGGTCCAGGCCGACGCGGCGCAGGGCGCGCTCGTACCCGTACAGGCCCGCGTCCCGTCGTACTGTGCTTCCGCGCGGAAGCGCGCTCATTCAGCCCTCCAGATCACAGAACCAAGCCTAGACAAGAGCGCCGACGATACTCAGCCGGAGGTCTTGGGTGGTGGTGTGAGGGAGATCGAAGGTTTGTCCGGTGCCGGTCCGGGGGCGGGCACCGCCTTGAAGGTGTCGGGGACGCCGAGCTTGGCCCAGCGGCCCGCGGGCCAGACGATCATGATCGCCCGGCCGGTGACCTTGTCCAGGGGGACGAAGGCCGCGTCGCCCTGGTTGCCGCCGTTCGCGTCGACCTCCTGCAGGTGGACGCGGGAGTCGCCGGAGGCGGACCGGTGGTCGCCCATCACGAAGATCCGGCCGGCCGGGACGGTGACCTGGAACTCCATCTGGGACGGGGCATCCCCGGGATAGAGGTAACCGGTCTCGTCCAGTGGCTGGCCGTTCACCAGCATCCGGCCCTTGGAGTCGCAGCAGGCGACCTTGTCGCCGGGCATGCCGATGATGCGCTTGATCAGGTGGCCATGGCTGGAGTCCGGCAGCAGGCCGACGATCTCGAAGAACCGGCCGATCGAGCCGCGCTTCTGGCCGCTCTCCTCGGCGCCGAGCCAGCCGCCCGGGTCCTCGAACACGACCACGTCGCCGCGCTTCACGTCGGTGATCTTCTCGACCACGACCCGGTCACCGACCAGCAGGGTGTTCTGCATCGACTCGCTCGGGATGATGAACATCTGCCCGACGAACGCCCGCAGGATCGAGGAGACGATCAGCGCACCGACCACGATCAGCACGAACTCGCGGGTGGCTGCCGCGAAGCCCGAGCGGTGGGCGGGTTTGGCGTCCGGTTTGGTCGGTGTATCGGTCACTTCTTCAGCCCCGGCTTCTTGAAGGTATCCGGAGGACGCAGCATCGTCATCCGGTCAGATGGCCAGATTACGCAACAGGCCCGGCCAACCACGTTCTCGACCGGTACGAAGCCGCCGCCGGGGCCACCCATATGGGCACGGGAGTCGGCCGAGTCGGCCCGGTTGTCACCCATCACCCAGAGGTGTCCGGGGGGTACGAGGACGTTGAACGGCACTTCGGACGGTTTGGCGTCCTTCAGCAGGTACTCACGTTCGTCCAGCGGGATGCCGTTGACGGTGATCAGGCCCTGTTTGTTGCAGCAGATCACCCGGTCGCCGCCGATCCCGATCACCCGCTTCACCAGGTGACCCTCGCCGGTACGCGGCAGGATGCCGACGAACTCACCGATCCGCCGCAGCGTGCCCGGCTGGGCCTCGGCCTCGTTCAGCCAGTTGTCCGGGTCCTTGAACACGATGATGTCACCGCGGTCGACGTCCCGGTGCAGGTAGCTGATCTTCTCGGCGAGAATCCGGTCGTCCTTCGTCAGGGTGTCGTACATCGACTCCGACGGGACGTAGAACGCCTCCGCGACGAACAGCCGCAGCACCACCGTGATGACGAGCGCGAGCACCGTGACGGTGCTCATCTCGACCAGCAGGCTGAGCAGCGGATTCCGCTGCTTCAGCCTGCGGTGACGTCCCTTGCTGCGACGTGCCCTCCTGGCGACCGGGCGAGGGCGAGCGCGAGTCGCGGTGCTCGGCGCCATAGGTGACCGTCGTCGTTACGCGGCGTCAGGAGGCCGGAACTTCGCGCTTCTCCTTGATCTTCGCCGCCTTACCGCGCAGCTCGCGCAGGTAGTACAGCTTGGCGCGGCGGACGTCGCCGCGGGTGACGATCTCGATCTTGTCGACGATCGGGGTGTGCAGCGGGAAGGTCCGCTCGACGCCGACACCGAAGCTGACCTTGCGGACCGTGAAGGTCTCCTGCAGGCCGCCACCCTGGCGCCGGATCACAACTCCCTGGAACACCTGGACGCGGGACCGGTTGCCCTCGACGACCTTCACGTGCACCTTGACGGTGTCACCGGGGCGAATGTTCGGAATGTCGTCGCGCTTGCTCGCGTTGTCGAGCTCGTTCAGCACGTTGCTCATCAGGTGTCTCTTTCTCGCGCGTGCCACAGGTCACCCACGAATCTCGGTGGTGAAAGTCATCGAAAGGCTGCCGGTCGGTGGTCACCCCCTGTGGCAGGAGCACCGAAGGGCAGCAACAGGCAATCTTGCCACACCAGCCATACGGTGACGAAATCCGCCACCGGCCGCTGCGCAGGGTGAGCATCGTCCTAGCGCCGGCTCCGGCGTCGTTTGGCCAGCCGGACCAGCGTGACTTTCGGCGCCTGCTGCTCCCGGCCGGTCTCGCGGTAGCCCGCTTTGGCGTACAGCGCCAGGTTGCGCGCGCTCAAATCACCGGTGTCCAGCTGGTACGAGGTGACCTCGGCCGGCGCCAGCTTCTCGGCGGCCTGGAGGAGGCGTACGCCAAGCCCGCGCCCTTGCCAATCCGGAGCGACTACCAGCCGCTCGATCTGCCCTACCGAGCCGTCGACGACCAACTGCACCGAGCCGACGATGCGCGTACCCGCAACCGCCTTCAGGACGATGCCCCGCTGCAGCCGAGCCGTGGTCGCCGCAACGTCATCGGTCAACGGCGGGATCGTGTAGTCGTCGTAGAGGCGTGCTTCGGACAAGAAGGCGGCCAGCTGCAGTACGTGCAGCTCCCCTGCGTCAGCGGCCGTGGCGGGGAGCAGGCGTACCGCTGCCGCCGCATCGTCCTGCTGCGCCAAGGTGTCGCCCCATGCAGCCAGCAAGTCCGGTCGGCGCTCGGCCGTACGCCGCACTGACTCGTCGTGCCGCCAGGAGGCGATGGCACCGTGATTGCCGGACAGGAGGATCTCGGGTACGTCGTGGCCCCGCCAGGACGGCGGCTTGGTGTACACCGGGTACTCCAGCAGGCCGTCGCCGGAATGTGATTCCTCGGCCAGGGACTCCGGGTTGCCGATCACGCCGGGCAGCAGGCGGGCGATCGCCTCGACCATGACCAGGACGGCAACCTCGCCGCCGTTCAGTACGTAGTCGCCGATCGACACCTCGTCGACGCGCATCCGCTCCCCGGCGTACGCCGCTACGCGCGCGTCGATGCCCTCGTACCGCCCGCAGGCGAACGCGAGCCAGGGCTCGGCGGCCAACTCGTACGCGAGCTCCTGAGTGAACGGGCGACCGGCCGGCGTCGGCACGATCAATCGCGGCTGCGCGGAATCATCCGCTGGGGCGATGGTGTCCAGCGCCTCGCCCCAGGGTTCCGGCTTCATCACCATGCCGGCGCCGCCGCCGTACGGGGTGTCGTCGACGGTCCGGTGCCGGTCGTACGTCCACTGCCGCAGGTCGTGCAGACGGACGTCCAGGAGACCGCTCTTGGCCGCCTTGCCGACCAGTGAGACGTCCAGCGCGGCCAGGTACTCCGGAAAGATCGTGACGACGTCCAGCCGCATGTCAGTCCGCGTCCGCCTCGGTCGGAACCACGTCGGCGCCGTCAGGGTCGAGCAGACCAGGACGGTCGGCCACGACCACGTACCGCTTGTCCACGTCGATCTCCGGGACGAGCTCCTCCACCAGGGGCACCAGCACCAGGTTGCCCGCGGTACGGCGGATCTCCAGCAGGTCCTGCGCCGGCAGGTGGACCACGTCTACGACTTCACCGACCTCGGCGCCGTCGGTGGTACGGACCGCGAGACCGACCAGGTCGCGGTCGTAGTACTCCTCCGGATCCTCCGGGCGGGCGTCGTCGTCCACCTCGGCCTGGACGAACAGGTTGCGCAGCTGCTCCGCCGCCGTCCGGTCCGGTACCTCGGCGAACTTCACCAGCAACCGCCCGCTGTGCCACCGGCTGGACGCGACTGTCAGTGTCCGGGACACCTTGGCCTCGGTCACCAGCGTGGCGCCGTCGGCGAACCGCCGGTCCGGCTCGTCGGTCCGGACGTCGATGCCGACCTCGCCCCTGATCCCGTGCGCCCGGCCGATCCGCCCGACTGTCACCAACACCTGCGCGAACCCTTCTGTCGTGTCCCACCGAACGAATGTCCAGTCAGAGTGTGCACCCAAAGATGACGAAAGGGCCGCACCCGAGACCGGGGCGGCCCTTCGCTGTGAACTGCCCAGCGCCGTGAACTGCCTGAGCGCTGTGAACTGCCGAGCTCAGCGGCGCGGGCGCCGGTTGAACTCGTCGACGAAGTCGATGCGCAGCGAGGACTCGGAGCTGAGGGCGCCGACGACGGTGCGGATCGCGGTGGCGGTCCGGCCGTTGCGGCCGATCACCTTGCCGATGTCGTCGGGGTGGACGTGCACCTCGAGGGTGCGGCCACGCCGCAGGTTCCGGGCCCGGACGCTGACGTCGTCAGGGTTGTCGACGATGCCCCGGACCAGATGCTCCAGCGCCTCGGTCTCCATCACCGTCAGGCCTCGGCGGTCTCGGCGGCGGGCGCCTCGTCGGCCTTCGGCTCGGCGGCCTTCTCCTCGGCCTTCGGCTCAGCCTTCTCCTCGGCCTTGGCCTCGGCGGCGTCGTCCTTCTTCTCGGCCTTCTTCGCCGTCTTCTTGGCGGTGACGGCCTCGGTCTTCAGCGAGCCGTGGGCCTCGGCCAGCGCCTCGTTGAAGATCTCCTGCTTGTCCCGCTTCGGCTCGGCGACGCGCAGCGGCGCCGGGGCCTCCAGGCCCTTGAACTTCTGCCAGTCGCCGGAAGCCTTGAAGATCGCCTCGACGGCCTCGCTCGGCTGCGCGCCGACGCCCAGCCAGTACTGCGCCCGCTCCGACTCGACGCGGATGAACGACGGCTCGGTCTTCGGGTTGTAGATCCCGATCTCCTCGATCGCCCGGCCGTCGCGCTTGGCGCGGGCGTCCATCACGACGATGCGGTAGTGCGGGGTGCGCTTCTTGCCGATGCGCTTCAAACGGATCTTGACTGCCACGCTTGTGGGGTCTCCCTCGGAATACATGTCTGGTGAGCAGCACGACGCGTCGTGGGGACAACGGGGTGACCACTCGATGGGCCGTTCCAGGACGTGGAGTTAGAGGGCTGCACGGACCTGGACGGACTCAGCCGAACATTCTGCCAGATCTGCCCCGCGCAACCAATTCCCGGGCTCTGGGAGCCAACTCACAGCCAAAACATACAGACATTCATGTATGTTTTGGATCATGAACACCCAAGCCGAGCGGCGGGCCCGCTCCCGGACCGCCCTGCTGGAGTCGGCGGCGGTCGGCATCTCCCGGTCCGGCTACGGCAACCTCGCCCTGGAGCAGGTGGCCCGGGACGCCGGATACAGCCGGGGCGCGCTCTACCACCAGTTCCGCGACAAGCAGGAGCTCACCCTCGCGGTGCTGGAGTGGATTCAGCAGGCCTGGGCCGACGAGGTCGGCGCGCTGGTCGATCAGGAGACCGACCCGGCCGCGGCGCTGCTCGCGATGGCTCGCGGGCACGCGGTCTTCTGCCGGCGTGACTTCGCCCGGGTCGCGCTCGCGCTGCGAGTCGAGTTCGCCGGCCAGGAGCATCCGGTCGGTGCCGCGGTCGAGGCGGCGTACGCCGTGCTGACCCAGATCTGCGCAGGGCACATCGCCGCCGCGCGGGCCGCCGGATCGGTCCCGCCCGGTCCGTCCGAAGAGGTCCTCGCCCGCGCGTTCATCGGCGCGCTCGAAGGCACCGTGGTCGCGCTGGCGGGGACGGCGCCGTACGACGCGGAGCTCGCCGCTCGCGCGGTCGCCGGAGTGCTTGGTCTGCCCAACGAAGGAAAGGACGTGTCATGAACCTTCCGAAGTCAGCACACACTGATCTGCCGTGGCGGATCCACGAGCTGACCCCTGACTTCCAGGTGTACGACGTGTGGGCACTGCCGACGCCTGGAGCGGCCGACGACTTCCAGTTGCTGATCGACCTGTTCGCCGGCGGTGACACGGCCTCGAACCCGTCTCCGATCGCACGGCTGCTGTTCTCGATCCGCTGGAAGCTCGGAGAGCTGTTCGGCTGGGACAAGGCCAGTGCGGGCGTTGGTACCCGCGTCCAATCGTTGCGCGATCGACTGCCCGCCGATCTACCAGCGAGCGGACCGGAGTTCACCCAGCTGCCGTTCAACTCTGTCTACCTGACCGGCAACGAGTGGGCGGCGGAGATGGCGAACCGGACAGTGCATGCGGTGATGCATCTGAGTTGGGTGCCCGGCAGCTCCGGCGGGTACCGCGGGCAGATGGCTGTACTGGTACGGCCCAATGGCTGGTGGGGACGCGCGTACATGGGTCTGATCGGACCGTTCCGCCACCTGCTCGTCTACCCGCCGTTGATGCGCGGCATCGCGGCCGAGTGGCGCGAACGCCTCAATGCTTGAACTGTCCGAGCCCAGGAAGCTCAGCGGCGTACGTGTCCAGCAGCCGATGCGCAACGGTCACCGAATCGACAAGTGGATGCCAGGCGAACGCCCGCACCGCGGCCGACCGTGAACCAGTAGCGGCTGCCTCGATCGTGGACCGTTCGACTGCCTTCACCGCACAGACCAGACCGGCTTGGTGGTCGGTCAACTGAGACACCGTGAGCGGCACTGCGCCGTTGGCGTCAACAGTGCAGGGGATCTCGATGACCGCGTCGTCGTCCAGCTGGTGCAGTACACCGCGGTTGCGGACGTTGAGGATCAGGGACGCGCGTTCGTTGTGGGCGATCGCTCGCATCAAGGACAGTGCGACTTGCTCGTACCCGCCGGCCGCCATGTCGCGCTCGTCGCGCTCCCCCGCGTCCGCGACCGCACGGCTCTCCACCATGTACGTCGACTCGCGTTCGGCGCGCGTCTGCTGCCAAAGCTCGAGTGCTTGGTCCGGCTGCTGTCCTGTCCGCGCATAGAACGCGGACTGCTGCTCCAGGAGGAAGGTGCCGCGCGTCTGCGGCACAGCTTGTACGGCGGCCAGCGTCTCGCGCGCGAAGTAGTAATAGTGCAAGTACTCGTTCGGAATGGAGCCGAGCGACCGGAGCCACTCCACACCGAACAGACGCCCCTCCTCGAAGGATGCCAAAGCATCAGTGGACTCGAGCAGCTCCGGCAGCCGGTCCACCCCACCGGACCGCAGTCCACGCAACCAGCCGAGGTGATTCAGCCCTGCGTAGTCATAGAACGCAGTAGCCGGATCCACTCCAAGTGCCAACGCGGCACGACGACCCAGACCGGACGGTGAGTCACAGATCCCGATCACGCGATCGCCCAAGTACGGGATCATCGCCTCGGTCACCATGCCGGCCGGATTGGTGAAGTTGATGACCCACGCCTCCGGGGCGACCGCGGCGATCCGCTGAGCCACCTGTACGGCGACCGGCAGCGTCCGTAGTCCATAGGCGATCCCACCGGCGCCGACTGTCTCCTGCCCGAGTACGCCGAGGTCCAGCGCCACGCGCTCGTCCACGGTCCGTCCTTCGAGGCCGCCGACGCGGATGGCCGAGAACACGAAGTCGGCACCGCGCAGCGCCTCGTCCAGGTCAGTCGTCGCCGTGACGACCGGGGCGTCGACGGCATCAGCAGCCTGCTGCCGCAGCACGGCTGTGATCGCGGACAGCCGGGTGGTGTCGGTGTCGTACAAGACCACGTCGGTGATCCGTCCGGAACCACGGTCGCCGAGCAGTGCGTGGTACACCAGCGGAACGCGGAAGCCGCCTCCGCCAAGGATCGTCAGCCTCACCCCAACACCCCCTCGACGCTCACGCCAGCACCACCTGTACTCCTGCCTCGATCAGTTGCGTTCTGGTTGCCTCGTCGGCGTCGGGCTCGGTCACCACCACCGACAGCTCACTCGGCTCACAGACGCGGGCCACACCATGCCCAGGGAACTTGGTCCCGTCAGCCAGCAGCACCACCCGGTCAGCGGCTTTGATCATTGCCCGTTTGACCGGTACCTCGATCATCGTGCTGTCCATCACCCGACCGTCAGGGCGGACTCCACTCGTACCCAGGAACAGCCAGTCGACGTGGATCTGCCGCAGACTCTCCTCGGTCAGGTACCCAACCAGTGAGCGGTAACTGCGCCGGACGAAGCCGCCGAGCACGATCAGCTCGATCTGCTCGTCGTTCTCCAGCTCCTCCAGTACTGCGAGGTTGCTGGTCACCACAGTCACCGAACGGCCGTGCAAGTGCTGCGCGACCCGGACCGCTGTCGTACCGATGTCCAGCAGGACCGACTCGCCGTCACTCACCAACTCGGCAGCGCGGCGGGCGATCCGGTCCTTCTCCTCGGCATTGACCGCGTTGACCTCCGCGAACGGTTCGTCACCACCATCGACGGCGAGCGCACCGCCGTACACCCTGGTCAACCGGCCCTCGGCGTGCAGTTGTTCGAGGTCACGGCGAATCGTGGCCTCACTCACGCCCAGCTTCCCGGCCAGCACCTTGACGCCGCCGGCTCCGTCGGCCCGCAGGGCCCGGACGATCTGATCCTGTCGCTGCTTCGGCAACACAGCACAGACGGTATCACGCAAACTTTGTCACTTTCAGTCAAAGTCGTGAGTAGGTCTTGCACATCCTGCGCAACAGTTTCAAGATTCATGCACGAGTTTGATCGACCCTGCAGGAGTGTGCTGCGTTATGGAGCTCGACGTCGTCGTTTCGGGCCTGGTCTTCCAGGACCTGGTGCTCGGCCTGCCGTCCGCGCCACGGCCCGGAACCGAGGTCTGGGCGACCGAATCGCAGGAGAGCCCGGGTGGCATCGCGAACTTCGCGGTCGCGCTGGCCCGGCTCGGACTGCGCACCGGAATGGCCGCCGCCTTCGGCGCGGACCGCGAGGGTGACCGGGTCTGGACCGACCTGACCGCGGAAGGCATCGACCTGACGTTGTCGCGCCGGCTGCCGGACTGGCCCACCCCGCTCACCGTGGCGCTTGCCTACGACAACGACCGGGCGCTGGTCACTCGCGGCACTACTCCCCCACTGTCGGCCGACGACTTGATCAGTACGCCACCAAGCGCCCGCGCAGTGGCAGCGCACATTGGTCCCTGGCCGAACGAGTGGCTGGCCAAAGCGAAGTCCGCGGGCAGTCTGGTCTTCGCGGATGTCGGCTGGGACCCGAGCGAGCAGTGGGAGACCGCAGTACTCGACCAGCTCGAGTACTGCGATGTGTTCCTGCCCAACGCCGAAGAGGCGATGCACTACACGCGTACTGACACTCCGGAGCAGGCGCTGCGCAAGCTGGCCGAGCGGGTGCCGCTGGTCGTGGTGTCCAACGGTGCGGCCGGTGCACTCGCTCTTGATGCGCGGACCGGCGAAGAGGTCGCCGTACCCGCCTTCCCAGTCACGGCGGCGGACACCACCGGGGCGGGTGATGTGTTCGCCGCCGGCTTCATCGCAGCGACCCTCTGGGAGCTGCCACTCCAGCAGCGGGTGCGCTTCGCCGCCCTTGCCGCTGCCTTGTCGGTCACCCGGCTCGGTGGCGCGGACGCCGCACCGCGCTGGTCCGACCTCGTTGCCTGGCAGGCCGGACTGGCCGAGCAGGACCCCCAGGACCACCACCTCCACGCGCTGATCAGCGCACACTCAGGAAGGTAGAACCATGGCGCTCACACGTCGGACGTTGCTCGGGGGCTTCGCGGCCGTGGCCGGCGGCGCACTCGTCGGCTGCTCGTCGGGGATGGACACCGGGACCACCAAGAAGAACACCGCCACCGAGCTGACCATGTGGTGCTGGCCGGGCGGCCTGGGCAAGTCGGTCCTCGACGACACCATCGCGCACTTCCCGGATCCGAAGATCAAGTACTCCGAGGTCGGCGGTGACTTCAAGCAGAAGCTGGTCACCACCTTCAACGGCGGTACGTCGATCCCGGACATCACCGGCCTGAAGGGCGAGGACATCGCGTCCCTGCTCCCGCAGGCGGAGCGGTTCGTGGACCTGAAGACCGTCGGCGCCGACTCGGTCCTGGGTGACTACCTGGACTGGAAGGTCAAGCAGGCGACCACGCTGGACGGCAAGGTGATCGGGCTGCCGATCGACGTCGGCCCGACCGCGCTGTACTACCGCGAGGACGTCTTCGCGGCCGCCGGCCTGCCGAGCGATCCGGCCAAGGTGGCCGAGCAGCTGAAGACCTGGGACGACTTCTTCGCCGCCGGTGTCCAGCTGAAGAAGGCGAACCCGAAGGCGCCGATGGTGTGGGACGCCACCGACCTGTACGACATGGTGGTCGGCCAGGACACCGAGCGGTACATCTCCAAGGACAACAAGTTCATCGGCGACCAGGACCACATCCGCAAGGCCTGGGACACGTCGGTGAAGGCGATGACGCTGCAGATCGACGGCCGGACGCCGAGCGGCAAACCGGACTGGAACGCCGGACTGGACCTCGGCACGATCCCGGCGCACATCGGTGCGGCCTGGGTCGCACTGGACATCAAGTCGGCAGTGAAGAAGAGCGCCGGCAAGTGGCGGCTGGCACCGACCCCCGGCGGCCCGGCGAACTTCGGCGGCTCGTTCCTGGCGATCACCAAGAACGCCGCCGATCCGCAGAAGGCCTTCGATGTGATCAAGTACATGCTCAGCCCCGACAACGAGGCGAAGGCGTTCGCGGACGCGCAGATCTTCCCGTCCACCCCGGCCGCGTACGACAAGCCGCAGCTCAAGGCGGCGGACAGCTTCTTCGGTGGGCAGGTGCCGATCGACATCTTCGGCCCGGCCGCGAAGGCGATCCCGGTCGCGTACCAGAGCCCCTTCGACGACGCGGTCGCCGGTCCGTTCCACGACGAGCTGAAGACCGTACAGACCGGCGCCAAGACTTCGGACGCTGCCTGGTCGGCCGCGGTCTCGAAGGCGAAGGCGATCGCCAAACGGCAAGGAGTGCAGTGAGCGCTACCGCCGCGGTGCGTACCCGGGCCGTCGCCGGAGCACCCGCCCGGCGGCGGGTCTGGTCGTACTGGCGGTTCTACCTGGCACTGTCGCCGTTCTACGTGCTGTTCGCCGTGTTCGGGCTGTACCCGATGCTGTCCACGATCGTGCTGGCCTTTCAGCGCTGGGACGGCCTGAGCGCCCGTAAGTTCACCGGGCTGGACAACTTCGCGTTCCTGGTCCGCGACCCCACGTTCTGGCAGGCACTGGAGAACACGGTCGTGCTGTTCCTGATGTCCACGGTGCCGACGCTGGTGATCGCACTGCTGCTCGCGGTGATGCTGCAGTCCGCCGTACGGTTCACCAGCGTCTACCGGATCGCGTACTTCATCCCGAACGTCACGTCCCTGGTGGCGATGGCGATCTTCTTCAGCTCGATCTTCAGCACCAACTTCGGACTGGTGAACGCCGCCCTGCGGTCACTGGGCATTCCGCAGCAGGACTGGCTCGGACAGCCCTGGGGTATCAAGATCGCGATCTCCACGATGATCGTGTGGCAGTGGGTCGGGTACAACACACTGATCTACCTGGCCGGTCTGCAGGCGATACCGAAGGAACAGTACGAGGCGGCGAAGGTGGACGGCGCCGGTCCGGTCCGGACGCTCTTCTCGATCACGCTGCCGCAACTGCGTCCGGTCATCCTGTTCACCGTCATCATGTCGACGATCGGTGGCCTGCAGACGTTCACCGAGCCGCAGGTGATGGTCGGCAACAGCGGCGGCACCGGTCAGAGCGGGATGACCGTGGTGCTGTTTTTCTACCGCGCCGCCTTCCTGGACAACGACTACGGGTACGCCGCCGCGATCGCGCTGAGCATCTTCCTGCTCGTGCTGTTGTTCACGGCAATCAACTGGCGGGTCTTCCGCGGACGGGGTGAGGACCGATGATGCGTTTCCGGTGGCGGGGCCTCGCGCTGCACGCCGTCCTCGTACTTGCCCTGCTGGTCTTCCTGTTCCCGTTCGTGTGGACGATCATCATGGCCACGAACACGACTGCCGACATCTACCGGTTCCCGCCCAAGTTCAGCTTCGGCGGTCACTTCTTCGACAACGTCCGGCACGTACTGGACAACGTGGCGTTCTTCCAGTCGATGGCGAACACTGCGGTCGTCGCGATCTCGACCACACTGCTGGTGCTGTTCTTCGATTCGCTCGCGGCGTTCACGTTCGCCAAGTTCCGGTTTCCGGGACGGAACGCGTTGTTCGTGATCCTGCTGGCGACGATGCTGCTCCCGGCGCAGCTGGCTGCCGTACCGCAGTTCCAGACGATGGCGCTGCTCGGTTGGGTCGGTTCGCTCAAGGCGCTGATCATCCCCGGTGCCGCCAACGCGTTCGGGATCTTCTGGATGCGGCAGTACTTCCGCAGCTCGATCCACGACGAACTGGTCGAGGCGGCGACGCTGGACGGCTGTGGCTTCTTCGGTACCTACTGGCATGTGGCGCTGCCGTCAGCCCGGCCGGCGCTGGCGTTCCTGGGCATCTTCACCTTCGTCGGTTCGTGGAACGACTACATGTGGCCGCTGATCGTGCTGACCAATCCGGACCACGTCACGCTGCAGGTCGCGCTGTCCACCTTGAACCGTGCGCACGGTGTCGACTACAGCATGGTGATGACCGGCGCGCTGCTGGCGATGATCCCGCTGGTGATCGTGTTCGCGGTCTTCGCGCGGCAGTTCATCAAGGGCGCGACGGAGGGCGCCGTCCGCGGCTGAACCTTCGGCAGGCCTTCCGGGTAAGCTGCGGAACCCAGAGCAGCAGCGGTACGTCGGAGGGGCACCATGGTAGGCAAGCGGGGGCGGGTGATCGGCCGGATCGCACCCGGGATCGTCGGCGAGGTGATGCTGCCGGTGCGGGGCGCCACCGAAGCCTTCTACGCTTACCCGGCGACCGACGAGGTGATCGAGGTGGGTACGCAGGTGGTCGTGGTCGACTTCGACCCGCCGCGCACCGTGTACGTCGCTCGCGCCATCTAACTTTTGTCCCTGGAGGGGAAATGCTCTGGACGTACCTGGCCATCGCGGCGATCGCGGTGGTCGTGCTTCTGATCCTGTTCCGGATGGTCTGGCGGGTGGCCGAGCCGAACGAGGCGCTGATCATCTCCGGCCTCGGCGCGCACTCCAGCCAGGAACAGGTCAACGAGACCCTCGGCTTCAAGATCGTGGTCGGCCGCGGCACCGCGGTGCTGCCGGGTTTCCAGACCGTTCGCCGGCTGCCGCTGGACATCCGGGCCACGCCGCTGACCGTGACGTGTGTGTCCAGCCAGGGCATCCCGCTGCACATCAAGGGCGTCACCGCGTACAAGGTCGGTGACGACTACGGCTCGATCGCGAACGCGGCCCGGCGCTTCCTGGAGCAGAGCGACGAGCAGGTGATGGGGACCATCCACGAGCTGTTCGCCGGTCACCTGCGGGCGATCGTCGGTTCCACCACGGTCGAGGAGATGCTGCACGACCGGGAGACGCTGACCACGAACATCCGCGGCTCGCTGGCCGGCGACATGGAGAAGCTCGGCCTGGTCGTCGACTCGCTGCAGATCCAGGAGATCGACGACGAGTCCGGCTACATCAAGAACCTGGGCCGCCCGCAGGCCGCGGCGGTCGAGGCCGCGGCCCGGATCGCGCAGGCCGAACGGGACCGGGAGGCGACCGAGCGCGAGCAGGCCGCCGCCGCGCAGAAGGCCGCGGCCGTCCGGCAGAGCTCGATCGCCCAGGCCGGCTACCAGGCCGAGGTCGACCAGGCGAAGTCGAAGGCGTCGCAGTCCGGTCCGCTGGCCGAGGCGCTGGCGCGGCAGGAGGTCGTGGTCGCCGAGACCGAGACCGCGAAACTGAACGCGTCGCTGGCCGAGAAGCAGCTGGAGTCGTCGGTGCTGAAGCCGGCCGACGCCGAGGCGTACCGGCAGCGCACGCTGGCCAGCGCCGCCCGGGATGCCCAGATCGCGGCCGCCGAGGCGAACGCGCGGGAAGTCCAGCTCCGTGGTGAGGCCGAGGCGAAGGCGACCGAGCTGACCGGTAAGGCCGAGGCGTCGGCGGTGCAGGCGAAGGCGATGGCGGAGGCCGCCGGTATCAAGGCGCGCGCCGAGGCGCTGGCCACCAACACCGAGGCGGTCGTCGCGCAGCAGCTCGCCGAGGCGTACCCGGAGATCGTCACCGCAGCCGCGAGCTCGTTCGAGAAGGTCGGCAACATGGTCGTCCTGAACGGCGCGCAGGGCATCGAGGACACCCTGGTGAAGACCATCACCATGGGCGGTTCGGGCTTCGCGCTGGCCAAGCAGCTGATCGACTCGCTCGCCACCAAGAAGGACGAGAAGCCCACCCTGGAGCCGGTGCCGGACGAGTCGGCCTGAGCATTAACCAGCAACCGAAACGGTTGCCTGCCGGTGGGTGACTGCCGACACTGAGCGCATGCCGCCCAGAAGAATCCTCGCAGTACTCGCCGCGCTCCTGCTCGGTGCCGCCACTCTGGTGGTGGCACCGACGCAGGCGCAGGCCGCGCCGAACTTCAAGGCCCCGTTCCCATGTGGCCAAAAGTAGGCCCAGTGGTGCCGGCAACTACATCGCTATCGAGCACGGTGGTGGCTGGAAGACCTACTACTTCCACCTGTCCGCGTACTCGGTGGCCGATGGGCAGCAGGTCTCGCAGGGACAGCAGATCGGGGTCACGGGCAGTACGGGCAACTCCACCGGTCCGCACATCCATTACGAGCAGCTGCTCAACGGTGTCGGTCAGAACATCGTCATCAACGGGTCAGCGCTCGCGTACCCGGCTGAGTACGGCTCGTACCACCTGACGAGCGACAACGGCTGCTCCGGGCCGGGGAAGAACTACATGACCTGGGGCTCCGGAGTGAACGTACGCTCCGATGCGCGACTCGCCGCACCCGTCGTGACCACGCTGTCCGGTCCGACTTCGGTGTGGGTGCTCTGCCAGAAGCAGGGCGACACGGTCAACGCCGAGGGGTACACCAACAACTGGTGGTCCAAGCTGCGCGACCAGAACGGGTTCATCAGCAACATCTACATCCAGGACCCGAACTCGCAACTACCCGGCGTACCACTCTGCTAGAGGCCCAAGTAGGCCAAGACAGCCAGGACCCGGCGGTGGCCGGAGTCGGTCGGGGGGAGGTCCAGCTTGAGGAAGACGTTGCCTACGTGTTTGTGGACGGCGCCGTCGGAGATGACCAGCTTTTCGCCGATGGCGGCGTTGCCGAGCCCTTCGGCCATCAGGGCCAGGACTTCGCGTTCGCGAGGGGTCAGCCGGTCGAGCGGGCTGCTCCGCTTGACCATCAGCTGACTGACCACCTCGGGGTCGAGGACGGTACCGCCGGCCGCCACCCGGCGGACCGCCTCGAGGAACTCGTCGACGCGGGACACCCGGTCCTTCAGCAAGTACCCGACGCCTTCGCTGCCCGCGGCGAGCAGCTCCGCCGCGTACACCTCCTCGACGTACTGGGAGAACACCAGCACCGGCAGTCCCGGCCGGACCCGGCGCGCCTCGATCGCCGCGCGCAGGCCCTCGTCGGTGAAGGTGGGTGGCAGCCGTACGTCGACCACCGCGATGTCCACCTCGTGCTCGTCGATCGCCTTCGCGAACTCGTCCGCGTCGGTGGCGACCGCGGCCACCACGAACCCGGAGTTGTTCAGCAGCAGGCCGAGGCCTTCGGCGAGGATCGGGTTGTCCTCGAGGATGATCACCCGCACGGAAGGATCACCTCAACGGTGGTCGGCCCACCGATCGGACTCCGCAACTCCATCTGGCCATCGATCGCCTGCACCCGATGGAGCATGCCATGCAGGCCACTCCCCCGGCCCAGCAGGTCGGCCTGTTCGCTGATCCGCGCTCCACCGATCCCATCGTCTACGACCGACAAGAACAGCTCTTGACCACGCCGTTCGAGCTGTACGTCCACATGCCCGGCAGCACTGTGCTTTGTCACGTTGGTGAGGGACTCCGCGACGACGAAGTACGCAGCAGCTTCTACTGCGGCCGGGACCTCGCCCAGCTCACCTATGCGCAGCTGGACGGGCAGTGGGCACCGTGCGGCCAGTGCGGACACGGCACCGACCAGTCCGCGGTCAGCGAGGATCGGCGGGTACATGGTGCGCAGTACGCCGCGCAGCTCCGTCATCGCCTGCTCTGCACCGTCACGGGCATCGTCCAGTAGCTTGGCGGCCTTCTCGGGGTCATCGGCCATGGTCTGCTTGGCGATGCCGATCCGCATGGCCAGCGACACCAGCTGGGCTTGCGTACCGTCGTGCAGGTCCCGCTCGATCCGGCGCAGCTCGGCACCGTGCGAGTCCACAGCACCCGCGCGGCTCTTGGTGAGCTCCTCGACGCGCTGCTCCAGCCGGGTGGTTTCCAGCTGTTCCGGAGTCGGTGCGAGCAGGCTGAGCACCGTACCGGCGTGCGCACGGGCCACTGCAGGCAGTACCCAGTACAGGAGCGCCAGACTGGTCAGTATCTGTGCCAGACCGTTCGTCAGCGCTTCCGTCCAGCTGTCCACGCCGACGCCCATCAGCGAGAACTGGCCTGGCTGGATCGGCCACAGCACCATGCCGAGGATGGCGGCGGGCGCCCCGATCACCGCGATCGCGGTGAGGGCCAGCTCGGGCACCATCACCAACGGCATCAGCAAACAGCGCAGGCTGAGCTTGAACGACTGGTCGCGGAACAGTGTCACCACGTCGCCCGGCAGCCGGCGCTGCGCCGGTGGCAGCAGGTCGGGTTCGCCCCTGCCGAGGTACTTCGCCGCACGGTACCGCTCGCTGTTCGCGAGCCGCACCAGGCCGGCCGTCGCGCCGGGGATGATCCAGCCGAGCAGCAGACTGATCGGGATTGCCGCCAGCAACGTGATCGACTTGAGAACGCGGATGGCCAGGTAGCCGGCCGCCGGTCCACCGCGGGACAGGATCTTCGTGAGCATGTCCACCATCTTCCGGCACACCGGCAGCCCCAGTCGGTACAGCAGACTCCACCATTCGCTCGGCAGCTCACCGGATCGTACCCGCGCGCCGCACTCCATAGCGTCAGGTCACATGACTAAGACGCTCCGTAGAACCCGCCACGACCTCCCGGCGTACATCGGTCTCGCCTTTGGAGGCATCTGGCTGGCTATGTCGCCGCTGCTCCTCAGTGGCTTCCACCGCGACTCCAACGACCTCGGCATGGGCACGCTGCAGCTCGTCTGCGTGTACGCCGCCATGCTCGCTCCCGCACTCTCCGCGCTGATCGTGATGCGGGGGCGCGTACCCAACCTACGCAAGGCACTTGGCCTGGAACTGCCCAACCGGCTGATGGACTGCGTACTGACGATCGTCGTACCGCTGGGACTCACCGTGGCGTCACTGGTCATCGCTTGGCTGGCTGGTGCGTACGAGTTCGACCTGGGCAACCTGTCCGGCTTTGCCGGCTGGATCGCACCGCTGGCCCTGCAGTACGTGCTGTCGCTGCCGTTCTTCTTCGGCGAGGAGCTGGGCTGGCAGGGCTACCTGCTGCCGCGTCTCATGCAGTACGGCCGCCTGGTCGGCTACCTGGGTACTGCGGTGATCTTCGCGCTGTGGCACCTGCCGACGCTGATCATGGGCGGCCAGTACCCGGGCCACTCGCTGGCGGCGTCGATCGCTGCCCTGGTCGTCTCGTGTCTGCTCGTCGTACCGATCTTCAGCTGGCTGCGGCAGCGGTCCAACTCGGTGCTTCCCGCCGTACTAGCACATGCGGTGGTCAGCAGCCTGGCGATGCGGACGGTCTTCTTCCTCAGTGCGCCCGGCCAGGACCTGGACCCGATGAGTGTGGGTCTGCAGGCCTGGCCGGGATGGGTCGTGATGGCTCTGTTCGTTGGCTGGCTGGTTAAGACCAAGCGGATCTGACTAGCAGTCCGGTACTCCAGGCAGCTTGGTGTTGGGATCGTCGATGTAGATGTTGGTCATGTAGCCGTTCTGATCCCGGAGCTTCGCCCACCAGTTGTTGGTGTAGCCACCGGCGGTGACGGTGTCGCCCTGGACCTGGCACTCGACGAACACCTGGGTCGGGCCGGCCAGCGACGTGACCACAGACGCGGACAGCTTCGGCGCCGAGCGGACGTTGACGCCGTTGCCCCAAGTGGTGAAGTTGTACTGCGGCGGGTTCGGGCTGCCGCCGTTCACCAGCTGCATGTAGTAGTTCCAGTTCCAGTTCGGCCCCGGGTCGGTGTGGTCGTTGTTCGGCATCTCGCTGTGGCCCTTGATGTGCGCCCGGTCCTTCGGGATGCCGCGCCGGTCGGCGATGTTGCGGGTCAGCGCGGCCGACGACCGGTACATCGCGTCGGTGAACCACGACGGCTGGTCCACGTACCCCTCGTGCTCGATGCCGATGGTGTACGGGTTCTCGGTGCGTACGTGCCAGGCGGTGTCCTTCTCGGCCACCATCTGCGTCACCTGACCGTCACTCGACCGGACCACGTAGTGCGCGCTCACCTGCGCCGCCGGGTCCTTGAACCAGCTGATCGTGCCCGCGTACGAGCCTTGCGTCACGTGGATCACGATCGTGGTGATCGCCGCGGTCCGGCCGGCGCGGTAGTTGCTGGTGCTGGCCGCGTTCCAGATCGCGCCCGGGTAGTCGACGGCCTGCACCGACGAGGCGCTCCGGGTACCGAGCGGTGCGACCTTCGCGTACGCGCCGAGGTCGGGCCGGACGGTACGCGGCAGGGTGGTGACGCCGGCCGCCTGTACGCCGGTGCCGATGATCCGGAAGACCTCGTCGGTGTACAGCCGGGCGGTCGGCGCGTCAGCGGCATGGGAGTACTTGGCGACGACGCTGTACCACTTGCCCGGGTCCTTGCGGGCGGCACCGGTCAGCCCGGCCTGGTCGGCGTACGCGTCCAGCACTGCTGCCGCGCCGAGGATGTTCGACCGATCGTCCTTGGAGAGCTTCGCCACCGGCAGCCCGGTGAGTTTGCTTGCCTCCGACATCGTCTTGTTCACGTTGTTGCTGGCCAGCTGCATCACGCCGTAGCCGTTCGCCTGGCTGGGCGCACCGTTGTGGCCGTCGAGGTGCGTCTCGGCGAAACCGACGCCGACCAGTACCTCGCGCGGTACGTCGTACTTCGCCGCGGCGTCCTGGAACGCGGGCGCCAGGCCCGCGTCGGAGGGTTGAGCCGGTTCGGCGGCGTTGCTCGGCAGCGCACTCAATCCGAGCGCTGCGACCGCCAGAGCGACGGCCAGTTTGGGTACTCGGGCGGTCAACAAAGAATTGACAGAACCCATGGGCGGAGTCCTTCCCTCAATGGTCCGCCGAGGGGCGTCGGCGGTCCCAGGAGCCACCGTAAGGGAAAATCTTCCGTCCAGACCAGCGGTTGGGTGAATTTTCTCCGGTTACCGACGGAATACCACCTTGCCACGGAGCGCGATCAGCCGCGGATGCGTCAGGACAGCCGGCTGCGTTCGCGGATCCTCGTCGTACACGACCAGGTCGGCGGGATCGCCCGGCCGCAGCTCGCTCGGCGCCCCCAGCCACGCGCGCGCCGCCCACGACCCGGCGGCCAGCGCCTGCTCCCCCGACATCCCGATCTCGGTCAGCGCCTGGATCTCCTGCGCGACCAGCCCATGACCGAGTACGCCACCCGCGTCGGTGCCCGCGTAGACAGGGACTCCGGCTTCGAACGCGTCCCGGAGGCGGTGCAGCCGGCGCTCGTACAGGTCGCGCATGTGAGCCGAGTACACCGGGAACTTGCCGGCGGCCTGCTCGGCGTACTCCGGGAAGTTCTCCAGCTGGATCAGCGTCGGGACGATCGCCACCTGCCGCTCGACCAGCTGCGCGAGCAGCTCCGGTTCGACGCCGGTGCCGTGCTCGAGGCAATCGATGCCGGCGGCAAGCAGATCCGGCAGCGCGTGCTCGCCGAACACATGCGCGGTTACCCGGGCGCCGAGCTCATGCGCGCGGGCGATCGCGGCGTTCAGCGCCTCGGCCGGCCAGCACGGCGTCAGATCGCCTGCCTCGCGGTCGATCCAGTCACCGACCAGCTTGACCCAGCCGTCACCGCGAAGGGCCTCCTGCTCGACGTACGCGACCAACTCCTCCGGCTCGATCTCCCAGCCGTAGTTCCGGATGTACCGCTTGGAGCGCGCGATGTGCCGCCCGGCCCGGATGATCTTCGGCAGGTCCGCCCGGTCGTCGATCCAGCGCGTATCCGCGGCCGACCCGGCGTCTCGTACCAGCAAGGCGCCGGCGTCCCGATCCAGCACCGCCTGCTCTTCCTGTACGTCGCGCTCGACCGCACCGTGCTTGTCGAGGCCGATGTGGCAATGCGCGTCGACCAGGCCCGGCACGATCCAGCCGCCGGTGTGCACCGTCGTGACGTCAGCAGCGGTGGGCCGGTCGACGACCAGCCCACCGCTGAGGTGGATCTCCTGCTGCTCACCGGCCGGCAACACCGTGCCGACCAGCTTCAGTACGCCGGACCCGATCAACTCCGTCATGCGTCGACCGTATCCGGCCCGGTGTCAGCCGTGCGAGCCGCCGCCCGGCGTACACGTCGGGGTGGTGGGCTCGTTGCCCGCGCACGGCGTTCCGGTCGGGGTCTCGGTCGGCGTCTCGGTCGGAGTGTCCGTCGGCGTCGGCGTGGGGGTCGGAGTCGGCGTCTTGGTCGGGGTCTTGGTGGGCGACTTCGTCGGCGTCCTGGTCGGCGTCACCGTCGGGTGGTGCGTCGGCGTGTCGGTCGGCGTGTCCACCGGCTTCGGCAGCGTCGGCTTGCCCCAGTCGGTCGGCGCCGGAGTCGACGGGTCGGTCGGCTGCGCGGTGGTCTGCACCGGCGTCGGGGTCGGCGTCGGCGTCTTGGTGTCGTCCGGCACGTCCGGCACCTGGCGCGGGTCGACCTTGCGGTCGGCGTTGCCGTTCGTCTTCGCGGCCGCGATGTTGCCGGTCGCGTTCGGCACCAGGACGGCGTTCTTGCTGTACACCCGCATCCACTTCAGCACGGTCGCGACGAAGTCCTTGGAGTGCTGGTAGCGCAGCAGCGACGCGACCAGGTCCTGCGGCCGCTTCAGGTCGTCACCCTCGGAGCAGAGCACGACGGCGACCGTGGTGACCGCGTCGTACACGTTGTTCGGGTTGCGGTAGCCGTCACCGTTGCCGTCGGCCCCGAACTCGTCCCACACCTGCGGGATGATCTGCATCGGCCCGACCGCGCGGTCCCAGGTCTGATCCGCGTCGTACTTGCCTTTGTCGGTGTCGGTGATCCGGGCGTTGCCGTGCCGGCCGTTCAGCACCGGGCCGAGAATCCGGCCGCGGGTGGTGCCGGCCACGTCCACCCGGCCGCCGGCCGCGTGGTCGGACTCGACCTTGCCGATCCCGGCCAGCAACGGCCAGGTGAGCCCACAGTTCGGCCGGACGACCGCGAGGTTCGCGGTGGCGCGGCGGTAGGCGGGGAAGACCCCGCGGGGAATACCGTTCACGGCTCCCGGCCGCCCGGGCCGGACCACCGACCGGCCGTCGGTCGCCCCTTGCACGGGGACGTCGGCGCGGGCGGGTTTGTCGGAACCGAGCCGGCCGTCCACTCCAGGACGCTGCGGCACGATCATCGTCAGCTCGTCGAACTCACCGCTGTTCAGCCCGGCCCCAGGCGATGGGGCGACCGGGCTGCCCGCCGCGAGCTGGCCGGTGGCACCGGCTCCGCCCGAGGCAACGGTCACGATGGCCCCGACCAGGAGCGGGGCCGTACACAGTGAAGCGATGATTATTTTGACCCGACGATTACCACTACGGGTTAGGCGCATAGCCCCTTCAACGAGCCAGGGGCCAGAAAGTTACATCAAGACGACGCAAAGTTACGGGCGCCGGGAACTCACGGAAAACCACCACCGAGGTAACGAACGACGCTACCTGGAAGTGACGGGCTTTCAGTTCACAGCCGCGGTGTCAGCTCACCGGCCGTGGATCGTTCACCTGCTGCGGACGGTTCGCCGGCGCTTCCTGCGACAGTCCGGCTTCTCGCCGGTTGTGGGTCAGTTCGCCGGTTGCGGGCCCGGTCCGGGGGTGACGGCGGTTTTGGTCGGGTCCGATTCCGGGCCGGTCGAGGTGCAGGGCGACGGCGTGGTGGTCGGCGAACCCGACGGGGCCGTCGTCGGGGACTCGCTCGGGTCCGGCGTCGGGGTTGGCGTCGGCGTCGGCGTGGGGGTCGGCGTCGGCGTGCAGGTCGGGTCGCCCGGCGTCGGGGTCGTCGTCGGCGTACTCGGCGGGGTCGGCGTCGGTGTGTACGGCGGCTTCGTCGGCTTCGTCGGCGAGGTCGGCGGCTTGGTCACCGTTCCACCCGGCGTCTTGGTCGGCGTCGGGGTCGGCGTCGGCTTCACCGAGCTCGGCCGGGACGGACGCGGCGTGCTCGGGGCAGTGGTCGGGGCCGTCGTCGGAGCGGTGGTCGGAGCGGTGGTCGCCGGGGCGGTTGTCGGCGTACTCGGCGGAGGTGTCGTCTCGGTCTTGCCCTTGCCGTCGGCATTGCCGTTGTCGTCCGGGGTGTCGATCGAACCCGGCTTGTCCGGCACGGTCACCGTGTCCTTGCTGTACGACTGCATCCAGCGCAGCACGGTCGACACGTAGTCCATCGAGTGGTTGTAGCGCAGCACCGCCTGGACCAGGCCCTGCGGGTCGGACAGGTTCGCACCGTTGGTACACAGGTAGTCCCCGGCCGCGCGGGCCGCGTCGAACACGTTGTGCGGGTCCTTGACGCCGTCACCGTTGCCGTCCGCGCCGTACGTCTTCCAGGTACTCGGGATGAACTGCATCGGGCCGACCGCGCGGTCCCAGGTGGTGTTCCCGTCGTACACACCCTGGTCGGTGTCGGCGATCGCGGCCATCCCGGGCCCGCCGTCGAGGACCGGACCGAGGATCTTGCCGCGGGTGTTGCCGTTCGGGTCCACCTTGCCGCCATTGGCGTGGTCGGACTCGACCTTGCCGATCCCGGCCAGCAGCGGCCAGGTGATGTGACACCCGGGCATCGACATGGCCAGGTCACTGGCTGCCTTCTGGTACGCCGCGAGGACCGTGCCGGGAATGCCGGAGGTGTCGCCGATGGCACCGGGGATCGGCTTCACGGTGCCGTCGGTCGTGCCGGTCAGCGGGACCTGGATGGTCGACTTCTCCTGCGACGGCAGGCTGCCGTCGGCGCCCGGCTGGGACGGTACGTTCGCGGCCAGGTCGTCGAAGACGGAGTCCTGGCGCGGGGCGGTCAGCGCGTGCGCGTCCACGATGAACGTGTTCGAGGTGACGCCGCCGACCACGAACACGGCGACCAGCGCGGTCGGCGGAGCCAGGCAGACCCAGGTGGCGGTCAGCTTTCCCCGCCAGGTGTCCAGGTTCCTGAACTGCTGCCTCATCCGAACCGTCCTCGACGCATTCCGCAGGTGGTGTGTCTCTCGGGCGTAGGCACGATCTTAGTCGTCCCGGGGTCGCCGACAACCGGCGTCGGTGCGCCGCAGCCGGGCCCACCCGCCGGCACCACCGGTAGTTCAGCCGGCCTTCCCCACGCGTTCACTCCCCCACGCACCAAACCACCGTAGGCAGAAGCGCGCGGCGTACGCAGCAGATCGCGGATGACAGTTTCGTCATCCGCGATCGCGAAACACTGCCCGTTCAGGCAAGAGCTCAGGCAGACAGGGCTCGAGCCGGCAGGGCTCAGGCCGGCAAGCTCAGTTGCCGCCGAGCATCTTCTTCAGGTCGTCCGGCAGCTCGAAGTCGCCGCCGTCCTTGCCGCCGCCGAACGCGGCCGGCAGCTGACCGGGCTGGCCGGGCTGCGGCGCCGCCGGCGGCTGGTTCGCCTGGTTGGCGCGCTTGGCCGGGTTGCCGGAGCCGCGCTTCTTGCCCTTCTTCTGCTGCGGCTTCGCCTTCTTGCCGCCGCCCATCCCGGGCATGCCCGGCATCCCGGGCATCCCCGGCAGGCCCTTGCCGGACGCCATCGCGGACATCATCTTGCGGGCCTCGAAGAACCGCTCGACCAGGCCGCTGACGGTCGCCACCTCGGTCCCGGAACCCTTCGCGATCCGGGCCCGGCGGGAGCCGTTGATGATGTGCGGGTCGGCCCGCTCGGCCGGCGTCATCGAGTGGATGACCGCCTCGATCCGGTCGATCTCGCGCTCGTCGAAGTTCTCCAGCTGGTCCTTGAACTGGTTCGCGCCGGGCAGCATGCCGAAGATCTTGGTCAGCGGGCCCATCTTCCGGACCGACTGCATCTGGGCGAGGAAGTCGTCCAGGGTGAACTCCTTGCCACCCTTCTTCTGCAGCTTGGCCGCGGTCTTGGCGGCCTCCTCGGCGTCGAACGAGCGCTCGGCCTGCTCGATCAGGCTCATCACGTCGCCCATGCCGAGGATCCGGGACGCCATCCGGTCCGGGTGGAAGACGTCGAAGTCCTCGAGCTTCTCGCCGTTGCTGGCGAACATCACCTGGCGGCCGGTGACCTGCGCGATCGACAGCGCGGCACCACCGCGGGCGTCACCGTCGAGCTTGGACAGCACCACGCCGTCGAAGCCGACGCCGTCCAGGAAGGCCTGCGCGGTGGTGACCGCGTCCTGGCCGATCATCGCGTCGACGACGAACAGGATCTCGTCCGGGCTGACCGCGTCGCGGATGTCCGCGGCCTGCTTCATCAGCACCTCGTCGACACCCAGCCGGCCGGCGGTGTCGACGATCACGACGCTGTGCTGCTTGGTCCGGGCCTCGTCCATCGCCCGCCGGGCGACCTCGACCGGGTCACCGACGCCGTTGCCAGGTTCGGGCGCGTACACCGGCACGCCGGCCCGGTCGCCGACCACCTGGAGCTGGGTGACCGCGTTCGGCCGCTGCAGGTCGGCGGCGACCAGCATCGGCGTCTGGTGCTTGGTCTCCTTCAGCCACTTGGCGAGCTTGCCGGCCAGGGTGGTCTTACCGGCACCCTGCAGACCGGCGAGCATGATCACCGTCGGCGGCCGCTTCGCCATCCGCAGCTCACGGGTCTCGCCACCGAGGATGTTGACCAGTTCCTCGTTGACGATCTTGATCACCTGTTGCGCCGGGTTCAGCCCGCCGCGCACCTCGGCCCCGCTGGCGCGTTCGCGCACCGCCGCGATGAACTCCCGTACCACCGGCAGCGCGACATCCGCCTCCAGCAACGCGATCCGGATCTCCCGGGTGGTCGCGTCGATGTCGGCGTCGGTCAGCTTGCCCTTGCCCCGCAGATTCTTGAACGCGGTGGAGAGCCGATCGGAAAGCGTGTCGAACACGAGAAACAGTCCGTTTCCTCGAAGCGATGAACTCCCCGAGTCTACCGGCCGCCCAACCGGCGGATGACTCCGGCGGCCGGAGCGGTACCCGGAGCGGCCGGACGATTGACAGGCGCCCGGCGCCGCCACCAGGATCTAACCCATTCCTGGACGGCTAATGGTTAGGGGACGCGGGTGGCGCGGACGCGGGTCGTGGTGGACGGTCCTTCCAATCTGGGGTTGCGGCCGCCGGTGGAAGGGACCGTGCCGGGGTGCTACAAGCTGGCCGGGGCGGTGCGGGATCTGGGGTTCGTGGGGCGGATCGGGGCGGAGGACGGTGGGTACGTGACGCCGCCGCGGTACGACCGGGGTGGATGGAAGCCGGGCGACGGGGTGTTCAACGCGGGCGCGATCGCCACGTACACGACTCGGCTGGCGGATCGGATCGAGCGGTTCGTGGAGCAAGGGCAGTTCGTGGTGGTGCTGGGTGGGGAGTGCAGCAACCTGCTGGCGCCGGCGGTCGCGCTGAAGCGGCGCGGGCGGTACGGGGCGGTGTACCTGGACGGGCACTCGGACTTCCGGACGGTGGACAACTCGCCGTACGTCGGTGCGGCCGGCGGTGAGGCGCTGGCGCTGGTGACCGGGCGGGGTCAGGCGGATCTGACTGATCTCGAGGGGCTGCGGCCGTACGTGCGGGACAGCGACGCGGTGCTGCTGGGGATCCGGGCGGACGACGACTACGCGGAAGAAGTGCGGGGCGTCGGGATTCCGGTGTGGACGGCGGCGCAGGTCGCGGCTGATCCGGAGGCGGCGGCGCGCGGGACTCTGGAGCACCTCAGCGGCGGCGGGACCGCCGAGACCGGCAGCACTGAGCAGGGCGGGCTTGATGGGTATTGGGTGCATCTGGATGTGGACATTCTGGATGCGGCGCTGATGCCTGCCGTGGACAGTCCGGATCCGGGTGGGATCGACCACGAGCAGTTGCGGGCGCTGCTGCGGCCGCTGCTGCAGGCGCCGGGGTGCATGGGGATCGACATCGGCATCTTCGACCCGGACCTCGACCCGGACGGCAAGTACGCGGTTGAACTCACCGACACTCTGGTCGCCGCACTCAGCTGAGCGCCGCGGTCCAGACCAGTGCCTGTCCGTGCGGTGCGGCGCGACCCAGTACGCGGCGTTTGCCGCCCGGCCAGGTCTGGAGGTCCACCAAGTACTCCCAGCCCTCAGGTCCTTGGCGGTGCGGCTCCAGTCGCAGGTGGGCCAGCGGAGCGGACGCAGTGGCCCGGGCGCCCAGTGCGGTCAGTGCAGCGTCGACAGCATCCCGGTCCGGATGGCTGAGGTACTGCCACATGATGGAGTGCCACACCACAGTCAAATGGCCTTCCGACAGTTCCAGTGCGCGTACGAAGGACACCGCGTCCTCCCGGCGTACGTCAGCAGGTACCCGCCGCGCCACCACGATCGCCCCGCGAAGCCGCTCCAGCCGCTCGGTCATGTCAGGCCACACGTACGACGTAAGCGCGATCTGCCCTTCCGGTGTCAACGGATCGATCGGAGTGATGTCACAGCCGACCCGCTCCGCGATGCGCAGTTCCGCTGACGGCACCTGACCTGTCCACGCTGGATCGAACACGACAGGGCTGTCCGCCGGGCCGTACAGCGCTCCATCGGCGACGTACCGGAAGTGGTCCGCCCGTAGGTTCAGTCCACCGCTCGCACCGATCTCGAACAGGCGTACCGGCAAGGGCAGCTGGTCGACCAGGTGCAGCAGGCCGCCGTACAGCGCACCGGCTCGGCCTACCTCGTTCGTCTGTGGCGGCTGGGTCAGCAGTGAGCGCACCTCGCCGATCCGCGACCGCAGCACCTGTTCGAAGGCCTCCCAGCCGAGTACTGCGTCCCACGTACCGCCGACGCTTGGATAGAACGCCGCCAGTTCGGGTGCCGTACCAGCCAGCACCAGACCGTGTACGGCGCCCAGGAGCCGCAGCCCGATCGCCTCCCCGAACGACCGGTCCTCGTACCCGACCAGCACCTGCACCGACACGCCACCGACCTCATAGTCGTCCACGAGCAACCGGAGCAGCTCGGCGTACATGGGCGACCCGAGGTCTTCGCAGGCGATCGCTTGGCGCTGGAGAGCTGAGACGACATCCACGAAGCGAGACTAGAAGGTCAGGCGATCCAGGACCGACTTTGCCGTGGTCCGCGCGTCCTCCGGCTCCAGCGGTGCGCCGTGGCGATCAGTGAGGTAGAAGACGTCGACGCACTCCGCACCGAGCGTTCCGACATGTGCGGACCGGATATCCGCACCGGTCGCAGCTATCGCCGCAGTCACGTCGTACAGCAGCCCCGGCCGGTCGTGTGCGCGTACCTGCAGGACAGTCGCGGTCTCCGACGCCTCGGGCAGCAGGTCGACGCGGCTGGCTACGCGTGCGCGTGCGGCGTCCCGAGCGGTCAACCGGCGTACGACATCCGTCGAGTCCCGCAATGCAACAGCAAGCCGGTCACGCAGCCGTACCGGATCGGGACGCGAGCCCGCGACGGTCCACTGCGAGATGCCCAGTCCCTCAACCGACGTGATCACCGCGGACCGGACCGCCAACCGCTCCAGCGCAAGTACGGCCGCCACGGTCGACAGCGTCCCGACCTGATCGGGTACTGCGACGTTCACCCGCAGATCACCGTGATGATCGGTCACCGTGACGCCCAACCGCCCCACACCGACCACCTGGTGCAGTACTGGCACCGGAACCGGCGGTACCTCGTTCCACATGCCTTCACCGCCACCGGCGAGCTCACCACGCACTCGACGGCACAGCTCACCGACGAGCCGCATCCGCCACGGCGATGACGCCGCTGGGCCGGCCGCACGCGCATCGGCGTACGTCAACGCCTCCAGCAGATCCAGCGTCTCGGTAGTACGTACGATCCCGGCGACCATGTCCACTGTCATCGGATCGTCCAGATCACGCCGGGTAGCTACCTGCGCGAGCATCAGGTGCTGCCGGACCAGCACAGTGATGGTGTCCGCATCCGCTTCGTTGAAGCCGATCCGCCGCGCTACCTTCGCCGCAATGCCCGCACCGGTGACGCTGTGGTCGCCGTCGAGCGCCTTCCCGAGGTCATGGATCAGTGCGGCCACCAGTAGCAAGTCCGGTCGGCGTACGTCGCGCACCATCGACGACGCCTCGACGCAGGTCTCCAGCAGGTGCCTGTCCACAGTGAAGCGGTGGATCGCAGACTGCGGTGGCCGGAAGCGCACCGAGTCCCACTCGGGCAGGAGGCGCGACACGTACCCGGCCTGGTCCAGCCCCTCCCACACCTCCAGCAGTCCGCTGCCAGCACCCAGCAGTGCGCAAAGCAACCGCCGCGCCTCCCCCGGCCACGGGTCCGGCAGGTCAGCGGCCGATGCAGCCAGCCGGGCGCAGACAGCTGGAGAGAGTACGAGTTCACGATCCGCTGCGACCGCGGCAGCTCGCAGACCGAGTACTGGGTCGCGCTCCGGTCGCGCGTCCGGCATCAGCACGACCTCACCTTCGTGCTGGCCGACTCCCTCATCCAGGGCGAGCAGCAACGGCCCACCGGTGCGGTGACGCCGCCTGGATCGTGGCGGCTTGGTCATCAGGCTCTCGACGCGCCGCCAAGACACATCGCACACATGCGCGAGCGTGCGCCCCGTCGCGTACACATGGCGCAGCAGCTCGTCTCGCCCCGACAAGCCGAGTTCAGCAGCGACTTCACCCGCTAGATCGGCTACAAGTCGGTCGGTCGCGCGGCCGGACACTTCGTGCAGTACGTCGCGGATCTCCAGCAGATCGCGCCGCGCCCGCTCCACCACCGGATGCGGTACGTCGATCAACCAGGACGCCACCAACGCACGTAGTACAACGGCATCGCGCAAACCGCCGTACGCCTCTTTGAGATCGGGCTCAGCGAGATGTGCGAGCTCTCCGACCGTTGTGGCTCGCTCACGGCACGCCTGCGCCAGACCGGGCAGCCGGGAACGTGCAGTACGCCGCCAGTCCGCCATCAGTACGGAACGGAGCTGCAGCGTCAGGTGGGTGTCGCCGGCGACGTGCCGTGCGTCGAGCAGCCCTAGCGCGACCCGGTCGTCGGCAGCCGCCGCCTCCTGTGCCTGCACGAGCGTACGGACGCTGTGATCCAGCTTTGTCCGCGAATCCCACAGCGGGTACCAGATCTGGGCAGCCAGCTCGTCGATCCGCGGGTACCCCTCGGCATGCACGAGCATCACGTCCAGGTCGCTGTACGGCGACAGCTCCTCCCGCCCGTAACCGCCCACCGCGACCAGCGCGACGCCCTCGGCGGGTACACCGAGAGCGTCACAAGCCTTCGCGAGCAGCAGTTGCAGCAGCGCGTCGGCCTCACCGGCCCGGGCGCGCCGCTGCTCTGCCCGATCGATCATCTAGAGAGCGTCTCCGTCCAGTTCGCCGGTTCGGACCCGGACGATGGTTTCGACCGGGGTCACCCAGACCTTGCCGTCACCGATCTTGCCGGTCTGGGCCGCCTTGACGATCACGTCCACCACGTCAGCGCCGTCACCGTCCTCGACGACCACCTCGAGCCGGACCTTCGGTACCAGGTCCACCTCGTACTCGGCGCCGCGGTACACCTCGGTGTGGCCCTTCTGCCGACCGTAGCCGCTCGCCTCGGTCACCGTCATCCCGGTGACGCCGAACGTCTCCAGCGCGGCCCGGACGTCCTCCAGCTTGTGCGGCTTGACCACAGCGGTGATCAGCTTCATGCCTTGACCCCTTCCTTCTCCGACGCCTCGGACCCGTCACCGGACTCGTCAGCGGTCTCGGCTTCAGGCTCGGGTTCCGGCTGGACCGGGGCCTGCACCGGACGGGCGGACAGTACACCGCGCAGGCCGGCGGCGCTCAAGTAGTCGTACGCCGTCTCCGCGTGCTCGACCTGGTCGACACCGGTGACCTCGTCGTCCTCCTTCAGCCGGAAGCCGATCGTCTTGTCGATCACCTTGGCCAGGACGAACGCGATCCCGAACGAGTAGAGCCCGACCACCACGTTGGCCAGCGCCTGCCGGCCGAGCTGGCCGACCCCGCCGCCGTAGAACAGGCCGTTCACCCCGGACGGTGCCGCCGCCGAGCCGAGCAGACCGATCGCCAGCGAACCGAACAGACCGCCGACAAGGTGGACGCCGACCACGTCGAGCGAGTCGTCGAAGCCGAGCTTGTACTTGAGCGACACGGCGAAGGCACAGATGCCACCGGCGAACAGGCCGAGGACGATCGCGCCGACCGGCGTCACCGCACCACAGGACGGGGTGATCGCAACCAGACCGGCAACCGCACCGGACGCCATCCCCAGCGTGGTGGCCTTGCCGTGCGTGAGACGCTCGATGATCAGCCAGCCGATCACCGCGGCCGCCGTGGCCACCTGCGTGTTCACGAAGGTGATGGCGGCGGTACTGCCCGCGCTCAGCGCCGAGCCGGCGTTGAAACCGAACCAGCCGAACCACAGCAGCGCGGCACCGAGCAGCACCAGCGGCAGGCTGTGCGGCCGCATCGGGTCCTTCTTCCAGCCGATCCGCTTGCCCAGCACGATCGCCAGCGCCAGGGCGGCGGCACCGGCGTTCACATGCACCGCCGTACCACCGGCGAAGTCGATCGCCTTCAGCTTGTCGCCGATCCAGCCGCCGTTGCCGTCGTCCAGGAACCAGACCGAGTGCGCGACCGGGAAGTACACCAGGCAGGTCCAGCCGACCACGAACACGATCCAGCCGCGGAAGGTGGCCCGGTCGGCGATCGCGCCCGAGATCAGCGCCGGGGTGATGATCGCGAACATCATCTGGAAGGCGACGAACGCGAGCGTGGGCGTCGTCCCGCTCACCGCCTCCGGCGCGAGCAGGCCCTTCAGGCCGACTTCGGAGAAGTTCCCGATCACGTGCCCACTGTCACCGCCGAACGTCAGCGAGTAACCGACCACCACCCAGAGGATGGTGACGACGGCGATGGTGATGAAGCTCATCATCATCATGTTCAGCACGCTCTTCACGCGCACCATGCCGCCGTAGAAAAAGGCCAGGCCCGGGGTCATCAGCATCACCAGGGCGGCACTGACCAGCACCCAGGCGGTATCGCCGGCGTTGATCTCCATCAACGTCATCCCTTCCATCGAACGGGGGTGGCCGGCGTCCTCAGTCGGGGAGGTCTCCACAACGCCGGGGAGCCCGCCGCGCGGCCACACCGACACCGTGTCGGCGCGCGGTTTCAGCCGATCGGTCGGTTTGTTTCAGGGATGTGACAAAGCAGGCTCCCAGGTGACATCGGGGTGACATTGCTCGCAACCGGCGAAGTTATGGCACTCTGGCCTGGACCACACGGGCCGCGGACGCGCCACCGCACCCGTCTGAGCTGGGGACGACGAATGGAGCCGAACCACGGGGTGAGGCCGCGCCGCGGCCGGCCACGCGACCCGGAGGCGGAACCGCGAATCCGCCGCTACGCCGTGCAGTTGCTGCTGGAGCGGGGCTTCGACGGCATGACGGTGGACGACGTCGCCGAGGCCGCCGGGGTGGGCAAAGCGACGATCTACCGCCGCTGGGCCAGCAAGGAACTGCTCGCCAACGACGCGCTGGCCGACCTCTTCGACCTGGAGATCCCGGACCCGGACACCGGCTCGATCGCCGGTGACCTGCGCCAGGTGTACCGGGTCGCGCTGGCCTTCGTGAACACCGAGCAGGGCCGCGCGATGATCCGGCTCGCCGTCTCGGAGGCGAACCGCGACGAGCGGTCCGCGCGGATCTACCGCAAGCTGCTGGAACACCGGATCGCGCAGACCCGGGACACCCTGGAGCGCGCCCGGGCCCGGGGCGAACCGGTCAAGGACACCGCCGACCCGGTACTGATGGTGGAGTGGCTGGCCGGTGTCTTCGTGGTCCGGGCCCTGACCGGTCAGCCGATGCCGGCCCCGGACGAGGCCGACCGGCTGGCCGAGGTCACACTGCGCGCGATCATGGACTAGCTGATCTCGATCAGCACGGACGTCAGGATCGCGAGGGCGATCACGGTCAGTACGCAGATCAGGACAATGCGTCGATGGGTCCGGCGGAGCGCCAGACCGCCGGCCCAGGCCGCATCCGCCAGGTTCGGGTCCGGGAGCAGGTCTGCTGCCTCCAGGAGCAGTGGCTGCACGTCCTCACGTCTCATGGGGCCTCCCGCCGATCACCTTCGCCCAGCGCCGTACGGAACAACCCGAACGCGGCCATGCCGTGCGCATGCACCGCTTGGTGCGACAGCCCGAGCAGATCGGCCACCTCGAACTCGGTGAGCTCCTCCACGTGCAGCAGCACGAACACAGTGCGCTGTACGGGCGTCAGCTCGCCCAGTGCGCGCTGCACCTGGTTCTCCGTGTCCAGGAACGCCTTCGCGCGGTTCCACGGTTTCAGCGCCGGCTGGTAGAGCATGCGCTGGACGAACTCGTCCGGATCGTCCACCCGGGGCCAGCGCATCGACAACCGCGCGAAGGCATGCAGCAGTACCTGCTCTGCTCGTTCCAGATCGCCGTACACGAGGTACGTCGTACGAAGCCATCTGACTTGCCGCGCATCCACAAACGAGGCGAAGTCGGGGTCGATCGTGTCGCGCATCCACCCTCCCGGCCCCTATTGAACTCCTCAACTACTGCGCACTGCTACTGCCTGACGGGTCTCTTCGTTGATCAGATCGAAGTTGATGCCACCAGCAGCCATCAGACCGGCGGCAGCGGACGGTACGACTTGAGCCATCGGATTGGTCACGTTGCCGGCCGCGAACACCCCAGGGACCTGAGTAGCGCCCATGCCGTCGACCTGTACCGCTGTACCGATCTCCACGCCGTTCGACTCCACCAGAGTGGCTTCGAGCCCCAGATCCGCCAGGAAGTCCGCCCGCGCGCGTACGGTGCTCTGGATCGACAGTGCCTGTCGTGGCACGACTACACCGCCCTCCAGCCGTACGCCCGCCAGCTTGCCGTTCGCCAGCTCCAGCTGCTCAACCTTGCCTTGTACGACGGCAATACCGCGCGCAGCCAGCTGCTCCCACTGCTCCTCGGTCGGTTCAGGTGCTGTGTGCAGGAACAGCGTCACGTCGTCACTCAGCTGCCGGAAGAGCTGTACCTGGTGCATCGCCATCGAGCTGGTCGCCAGTACGCCGATGGCCTGGTCCCGTACCTCCCAGCCGTGGCAGTACGGGCAGTGGATCACGTCCTTGCCCCACCGTTCGGCCAGGCCCGGTACGTCAGGCAGTACGTCGGTCAGGCCGGTCGTCACCAGCAGTCGCCGGGCGCAGTACGTCGTACCGTCCGCCAGCTCCACTGTGAAGCCGTCCTCGTCCCGCCGGGCTGCTGTCACGGTGCCTTCGGCGATCTCACCGCCGTACCCGGTGACCTCCTGCCGGCCGAGCGCGTACAGCTCCCCCGGTGGTACGCCGTCGCGGGTCAGGAAGTTGTGTACGCCGTCGGCCGGCGCGTTGCGCGGTGTGCCGTCGTCGATCACCAGCACCGAACGGCGGAACCGGGCCAGCGCCAGCGCACCGCTCAGTCCGGCGGCGCCGCCACCGATCACGATCACGTCGTACTTCGTCATCTCCGAAACTCCTCTGCTCAGGTGACCTCCACGATCCGTCGTGATTTTCATTTTCGACAAGTAAAGTTGCCGGTATGGCAAACACCTTCGAGGAAGTGCTCGAGTCCGTCGGAGCCCGGTTGCGTTCGCTGCGGGTCGAACGCGGCACGACACTGGCGCAGCTCTCCGAGGCGACCGGGATCTCGGTCAGCACCCTGTCCCGGCTGGAGTCCGGCCAGCGGCGGCCGACGCTGGAGCTGCTGCTGCCGCTCGCCCGGGCGCACCAGGTGCAGCTGGACGAGCTGGTGGACGCGCCGCCGACCGGCGACCCGCGGATCTACGCCAAGCCGATCAAGCGCCACGGCACCGTACACATCCCGCTCAGCCGCCGGCCGGGCGGTCTGCAGGCGTTCAAGCAGATCCTGCCAGAGGGCTTTCCGGGGAACGACGTCGAGCAGAAGACCCACGAGGGCTACGACTGGTTCTACGTGCTGTCCGGCCGGATCAGGCTGCGGCTGGGCGATCAGGACTTCATCGTCAAAGAGGGCGAGGTGGCCGAGTTCGACTGCCGCGTACCGCACTGGTTCTCCAACCCGGGACCTGGACCGACCGAGGTGCTATGTCTTTACGGCCCGCAGGGGGAGCGGATGCATGTGAGAGCCCGGACCCGATAAAGGAGACACCCCCGTGAGCGTCGCGTTGTTCACCCTGGGCGGCACGATTTCGATGGCCGGCAACCACCGGCTCACCGGCGACGACCTGACCGCCGCCGTGCCCGGCCTGGACGGGCTCGGCCACCAGGTCGAGATCCAGGACGTCGAGAAGGTCCCGAGCGGCGACCTGACCGCCAGCCGCATGCTCGAGGTGGTCGACGCCGCCTCGAAGGCGGTCACCGCCGGCGCCGCGGGCGTCGTCGTCACCCAGGGCTCCGACACGCTCGAGGAGAGCGCCTTCCTCGCCGACCTGGTCTGGCCGCACCCGCAGCCGCTGGTGTTCACCGGCGCGATGCGCAACCCGACCCTGGCCGGACCTGACGGTCCCGCCAACCTGCTGGCGGCGCTGCGGGTCGCCTGCTCCCCCGCCGCCCGCGACCTCGGTGTACTCGTCGTCTTCCAGGAGGAGATCCACGCGGCCCGCTGGGTCCGCAAGACGCACAGTACGAGCACCGCGACCTTCGTCTCCCCGAACACCGGCCCGATCGGCCACCTGGTCGAGGACCGGGTCCGCGTGCTGACCCGCCCGCCGCGGCTGGACGGCGTCCAGGGCAGCGCCGAGCCCGCCGAGCTGGCGGACGTCCGGGTCGCGCTCTACACGGTCACGATGGACGACGACGGCCTCCTGCTGCGTGGCCTGGCCGACACGCACCAGGGCCTGGTCGTCGCCGGGTTCGGTGCCGGTCATGTACCGGCCGCGCTCGCGCCGGTGCTCGGCGAGCTTGCGGCCAAGATCCCGGTCGTGCTCACGTCGCGGACCGGCGGCGGATCGGTACTGCGCGGTACGTACCACGCGCCCGGATCGGAAACCGATCTGTTGCGGCGCGGTCTGATCGATGCCGGATTCCTCGATCCGTACAAGGCCCGCGTGCTGCTTCGGTTGCTGCTGGCAACCGATGACGACGTCGCCACCGCGATTGGGCAATACGTTTGATTATTGCCTTGAGCAACTTTCTTTCCGGTATCTGTTCTACCCCCGGAGCGGGACCTCAAACCGGGTGGCACGATGATCGGACGGAATTACGGAAATTGCCGGTTCCGGCTTGACCCGGACACCCGGGAGTGCTCGGATCGTCACCGCTCGGGGACCGAATTTCGAGGGTTTGGAGATGGTTGCGCCGTGGTCGAGCAGACACAGGCCGGCACGACGGGGGACAGTGACTACGACGCGGTCGGGGGTGGTCCGGCGATCGCCTCGGTGGTGGAGCTGTTCTACCGCAACGTCCTCGCCGATCCGGAGCTGTCCGGATACTTCGCGAACAGCGATCTGACCAAGCTGAAGCGGCACCAGGTGCAGCTGGTCTCGCAGGTGATGGGCGGACCGGTGACGTACGAGGGCCAGGCGCTGGCCGACGCGCACAAGGGCCGCGGGATCACCGGCGGCGACTTCGGCCGGGTGGTCGTGCACCTGGTCGGCGCGCTGGAGGCACACCAGGTGCCGGACGACATCATCGGCCGGGTGGTGAAGGCGCTGGGCGCGACCCAGGGCGACATCGTCACCGCCAGCTGATCCGGGGATGGACCCGGACGCACTGAAGAACAGCTGGGCCCTGGTCGCGAAGGCCGGCGACGAGGTGCCGCTGTTCTTCTACTCCCATCTGTTCCTGTCCCACCCCGAGGTCCGGGAGATGTTCCCGGTCTCGATGGCCGCGCAGCGGGACAAGCTGGTCGGTGCCCTCGGCGCCGTGGTCAGCAACGCCACGCAGCTCGACCAGGTGGTTCCGTTCCTGCAGCAGCTCGGTCGCGACCATCGGAGGTTCGGTGCCGTGGCCGAGCACTACTCGGCGGTCGGTGCCTCGCTGCTGGCGACCCTGCAGCACTTCCTCGGTGCCGCCTGGACCCAGGAGCTGGCCGCCGACTGGGCCGAGGCGTACGGCCTGGTGTCGACTGTGATGGTGCAGGCGGCCGAGGAGTCGGCCGAGGACGAGGCGCCGGCCTGGTGGTCCGGTGAGGTACTCGGGGTGGATCGCCGCACGATGGACGTGACCGTCGTGCAGATCCACCCGGAGCAGCCGCTGGACTACCGGCCAGGGCAGTCGGTGGCGATGGAGATCCCGTACCGGCCGCGGCGCTGGCGCTACTACAGCCCGGCGAACGCTCCACGGCCGGACGGGTCCATCGAGCTGCACATCGGCCTGGTACCGGGCGGTCAGGTCAGTGGACCGGCCGTACGGTCGCTCAAGCGTGGCGACGCGGTGCGGATCGGTGCACCGGTCGGTGAGTCGCTGAAGCTGCCGGAGGACCCCGGCCGCACCGTGGTGATGATCGCCGGCGGTACCGGCCTGGCACCATTCCGCGCCATGCTGGAGCAGCTCGACCGGCAGTCGTCGACTCACCAGGTGCCACGCGTGCACCTGTTCCACGGCGCCCGGATGCCGTGGAACCTCTACGAGCACAAGCAGCTGAGCAACCTCACCCAGCGGCCGTGGTTCAGCTATACACCGGTGGTGTCGGACGACACGTCGTACCCAGGGCAACGTGGCCTGGTGGGCGCTGTCGCCGCCGCCCAGGGCTCGTGGGCAGGGCACACCGCGATGGTGTGCGGTTCGCCCGCGATGGTCCGGCACACGGTCGCGGAGCTCACCGCGGCCGGTCTGCCGGCCACCGACATCCACACCGAATCCTTGGGGATCACGACCTCGGCAGGGAGTCAGCAGTGACGCGCCAAGACCCGTTCAGCCGGCGACCGGCACAGTCGCCGTACGCGGTCCGGAACAAGCTGTTCGCCATTCGCCGGAAGGGCTACGACACCGCGGAGGTGTCGGAGTTCCTGGCGGAGCTGGCCGAACAGGTCGAGTACGCCGACGCGGACCGGGCCGAGCTGCGCGCAGAGGTCGAACGGCTGCGGGAAACCACAACGGATGCGGAGCAGCGGGCGCACATCACCGCGCACGCGGTCGGGCTGCTCAGCCAGGCGCAGCAGATCGCTGACAACCTGGTGGCCGAGGCGGAGCAGTACGCCAAGGACCTGGTGGAGACGGCGCGGTCCCAGCAGCGCGACGCGTTGAAGCAGGCACACGACTCGGTGGAGTCCGCCGTTAAGCACATCCCGGTCGCTGATGCCCCAGCGGCCGAGCTGGAGTACGTGCGGACGTTCACCCGGGTCGCCCACGTGCAGCTGCGATCCGTACTGGATGCGCTGGCGGAGCAGGTGGAACGCCTGGGCAAGCTGCCTGAGCAGACCGAGGTGCCTGGTGAGCCGACGCCCAGCGGGGAGGTGCTGTGGTGGACCGACCTGTCCGCCGCGGCAGATGACTCCATCCTGGACAACCGGACTCCCGTCGGAGGACACCGGCGTCCTAACTGAGCTGGGCCGCCTTGGTCAGCAGGTAGTCCCGCTCAGGCAGGCTGGTCGTACCACGGGCCGCCGTACGGAAGTGTTCGGCGGCGGTCTCGTGGTCGCCGCGCATCTCGTACAGGTGGCCGCGGGTGGCTGCTAGGCGGTAGTGGCCGGCCAGCTCCTCGTCCAGTGGCTCCAGTAGCTGCAGACCGGCGTCAGGGCCGTCCACCATGGCCGCGGCAATGGCGCGGTTCAGCTTGACCATCGGGTTGCCGGACAGGTTTTCGAGCAGTCCGTACAGCCCGAGGATCTGCGGCCAGTCGGTGTCCTCGGCCTTGTCCACCTCGTCGTGCAGCGCGGCGATCGCCGCTTGAAGCTGGTACTCCCCCAGCGGCGGCGTTTCGAACGCTTCGACCGCCAGTGCGACGCCTTCGGTGATGTACGCGCGGTTCCACTGCGTACGGTCCTGTTCGGCCAGTGGAATGAGCTCCCCATCCACACCGGTACGTGCTGCTCGCCGTGCATCGGTCAGCAGCATCAGGGCGAGCAGTCCGGTCACTTGACCATCGGCCGGAAGCTGCGTACGCACGGCACGCGTCAACCGGATCGCCTCAGTCGACAAGTCACTGCGGTGCAGCTCCGGGCCGCTCGTACTGGTGTAGCCCTCGTTGAACATCAGATACAGCACATGCAGTACGTTGCGCAGCCGCGCGTCATCGGCGTCCAGGGCGAAGCTGGCGCCCTTCAGCTTCTGCTTCGCCCGGCTGATCCGCTGCGCCATCGTCGCCTCGGGTACGAGGTACGCGGTGGCGATCTCAGCTGTCGTCAATCCACCCACCGCGCGCAACGTCAGCGCGATCGCGGACGCCGGGGTCAGCGCCGGGTGACAGCACAGGAACAGCAGTCGCAGCGTGTCGTCGTGCTCCTCGACCTCACCGGACGGCACCTCTCGCAGCGCGGCACGCTCCTCGCGGCGGCGCCTGGCCTGCTGTTGCCGTACCTCGTCGATGAGCCGCCGGGAGGCGGTCTGGATCAGCCACGACTTCGGCTTGTCCGGGCGGCCGTCACGCGGCCAGGTGGTCGCGGCGGCTAGCAGCGCCTCCTGGACCGCGTCCTCGGCAGCAGCGAAGTCGCCGGACCAGCGCACCACCGCACCGAGGACCTGCGGCGTCAGCTCCCGCAGCAGGTCCTCCAGGTCGTCCGGTTCAGATGTCCTGGAGATCGGCATCGGTCTCCATGATGCGCCGAACTTCGATCGGTTGCTCCAGCGGTACGCCGCCCGGCCCAGGCGCGCTCGACTGCTCCGCGGCGATCTCCAGCGCCCGCTCCTCCGACGCGACGTCGACGATCGTGTACCCGGCCAGGACCTCCTTGGACTCGGCGTACGGCCCGTCGGTCAGCACCGGTGCACTCACGCTCGCCGCCCGCACCACCTTGCCGTGCTTCGGCCAGGTGAGGGCATTCACCTCCACCAGCTCACCGCTCTGCCGCAGCTTGTCCAGGCTGTCGCCCAGGTGCTTCAGATGCGCCTGCATGTCCGCCGGGTCCCACTCCAGCATCGGAGTGTCGCAGTTCCCGCCGTCCATGTTCATCAGCAGCATGAACTTGGTCATGGTGTTCCTCCTTGGGTGTCTTTGCCCGAGGGACGGAGCCGACGCCTGGTTCTCGACATCAGTCCAGCAGCGCGTCGACGAACTGTTCCGCGTCGAACGGTGCCAGGTCGTCGGCACCTTCACCCAGGCCGACCAGCTTGACCGGTACGCCCAGCTCGCGCTGCACCGCGATCACGATGCCGCCCTTGGCCGTACCGTCCAGCTTGGTCAGCACCAGACCGGTGACGTCGATGACCTCGGCGAACACCCGCGCCTGGGTCAGGCCGTTCTGCCCGGTGGTGGCGTCGATGACCAGCAGCACCTCGTCCACCTCGGCGGACTTCTCGATCACCCGCTTGACCTTGCCGAGCTCGTCCATCAGGCCGGTCTTGGTGTGCAGGCGGCCGGCGGTGTCCACCAGGACGACGTCCGCCTCCTCGGCGATGCCCTCCTTGACCGAGTCGAACGCGATGCTGGCCGGGTCGCCGCCCTCAGGGCCGCGCACGGTGCGGGCGCCGACCCGCTCGCCCCAGGTCTGCAGCTGGTCCGCCGCCGCGGCCCGGAAGGTGTCCGCGGCGCCGAGCACGACGTGCTTGTCCTCGGCGACCAGCACGCGGGCGAGCCTGCCGACCGTGGTGGTCTTGCCGGTGCCGTTCACGCCGACGACCAGCACGACGGCCGGCTGTGCCTCCTTGCGGGTCACCTTCAGCGAGCGGTCGAGAGCGGGGTTGACCAGCGCGATCAGCTCCTCGCGGAGGATCTCGCGGGCCTGCTGGGCGCCGACGCCCTCGACCCGCATCCGGGTCCGCAGCTTCTCCACCAGCTCCTGCGTGGGCGCCACGCCGACATCCGCCGTGATCAGCGTGGTCTCGATGTCCTCCCACGCCTCCTCGTCGAGCTTGTCGCGGGACAGCAGCGCGAGCAGCCCCTTGCCCAGGGAGCCCTGCGAGCGGGCCAGCCGGGCCCGGAGCCGGACCAGACGGCCCTGCGCCGACTCAGGCTTCTCGATGGTCGGGGTCGTCGGCTCCGGCAGCTCGGTGTCCTCGAGCGTGCGGGTCGGCGTGTCCCGGGGCTCCTCGGCGTCGTCGCCTACCTGCGGCTCCGCCACCTCCGTGGATCCGCCCTCGACGGACGGCGGCTGGGTGGCCGACGGCAGCTCCGCGCGCCGTCGGCGCGCGACGACGAGACCGGTGGTGCCGACGACCAGCACGACCGCGATCGCGACCACGATCGTGATCAGTGCCTGGTCGGTGAGCATGGAGACGAGCAGTGGGGTCAACACGGTTCCCAATCTTGACAGACACCCGGCCCGCCGCCCGCATTCGTCACGTCAGGCACACTTCCTGTCGCGGTACGTGAGGAGGTACCAGCTCGGGCCGGTGCGTGAGCAGGACGACTGTCCGGTCTCCGGCCGCCGCGAACAAGTCGGCGAGCAGGGCGCGGCCGGTCTCCTCGTCAAGGTGCTCGGTGGGCTCGTCCAGAACCAGTACGTCACGCTCCGCGAGCAGCAGCCGCGCGAACGCGAGCCGCTGCCGCTCCCCGCCGGACAGGCGCGCACCGTGCTCGCCGACCATCGTGTCCAGGCCGTCCGGGAGGTTCTCGACGAACTGTCCGAGCCGGGCGCGGTAGAGCGCCTTCCACAGCCGCAGATCGCTCGCACCCGGCTGGGCGAGCAGCAGGTTCTCCCGGATGCTCGTGTCGAAGACGTGGCTCTCCTGGGTCAACAGCCCGACGACGGACCGCACCTGGTCTCCTTCCAGTTGGGCCAGGTCCACTCCGTCGAGCAGTACCTCTCCCCCGCGCGGTGCGAGGAAGCGGAGCAGTACGGCGGCCAACGTGCTTTTGCCGGAGCCACTCGGACCGGTGACCACTACCCGGCTGCCTGCTGGCAAATCCAGGTTGAGGCCGTTCAGTACATCGGTGTCGTCGTACCCGACGCGGAGGAGCCTGACCTGGAGGTCGCGGCCAGTGGGGAGCGCTACTGGCTGGGCCGGTTCAGTCACTGGCTCTGGAGTGTCCAGGAGCTCCTGGACTCTGGCGAGGGATGCCCGGACGCGGATGGCCAGCTGGGCGGCGGCGGGGATGCCGCCGAGGACGTCGGCCAGGGCGAGTGGGGTGAGGACGAGTACAGCGAAGACCGGGCCGGTGATGTTGGCCGTACTGCCGAGGACCAGTGCGGCGATGCTCGCACCGCCGATGCACAGGGTCAGCAGACCACCGCCGAGGCCGGTGCTCCAGGCGGAGCGGCGCTCGGCAGCGGCGAGGCGGGCGTCCCGGCGGCTGAAGTCATTCAGTACCGCGTCGACCGCGTTGAAGGCGACGATGTCGGCTGCGGTCAGCAGGGTCTCTGTGGTGGTGGCAGCGACCTCACCACGGGCACCGGCGATGTTCCGCTCGGCCCGTTGGGCGGTCCGGGCGGTCAGCCACGGTACGACGGTGCACGCGACCAGCACCGCCAGCGCTACAGCTGCACCGGCTGCGGGCAGCAGGATGGTCAGCAGTACGACGGTGGCTGTTGCTGTGACTGCTGCCACCGCGACGGGCAGGAGGACGCGTAGCCAGAGGTCCAGCACCGCATCCACGTCGAGCACGAGCCGGGCGAGCAGGTCGCCCTTTCGCCGGCCGGTGAGTCCGCCGGGGGCTACCTGCTCCAGGCGTCGGGTCACGCGGGCACGGGACTCCCCCAGCACCCGGTACGCCGCGTCGTGGCCGACGAGTCGCTCGACGTACCGGAAGACGCCCCGCCCGACACCGAAGGCACGTACGGCCACGATCGGGACCATCAGGAGCAGTACGGGCGGCTGTGCGGCGGCGGCTGTGATCAGCCAAGCCGAGGTGGCAAGTAGCGCCACAGCTGACCCTGCAGCGGCAACACCGAGCAACAACGCCAACAGCAGCCGCCAGCACACCCTGCGCTCCGGACGCACCAGCCGCCTGCTCAGACTTTCACCAGCTCTCTGGTGCTCCGGGCGACCCAGTTGCCCGCTCATGCCTTCACCAGCCGTCTGGTGCTCCGGGCGACCCGGTTGCCTGCTCATACCTTCACCAGCTCCCTGGTGCTCCGGGCGACCCGGTTGCCTGCTCATACCTTCACCAGCTCTCTGGTTCCGACGGTGACTGTGCGGTCGGCGGCGGCGATCAGGGCCGGTCGGTGGGCGACCATCAGGACCGTGCGGCCGCTGGCGCGCAGTCCGGCGACTACGGCGGCTTCCGCGTCTGCGTCCAGGCCAGCAGTCGGCTCGTCCAGGAGGAGCACCGGCGCGTCAGTGATCACCGCCCGAGCCAGCGCGACCCGGCGCTGCTGACCGCCCGACAGCAACTGCCCCTGCTCCCCCACTGCCTTGTCCAGCTCAAGCTCACCGGCGCCCGCAGTGAGCAGCGCCATCCGTACCTCGTCGTCCGACGCATCCGGCTTGCCCAGCCGCACGTTGTCGGCCACGGTCCCCAGCCGCAACCCCGGCCGCTGCGGCACCCAGGCGAACTGCCGCCGCCACACGACCGGATCGAACTCATCGGCCGCACTACCGCCAACCACGACCACCCCACGCTGTGGCTCGACGAAACCGAGCAGCACGGCCAAGGCGGTCGACTTGCCGGCGCCACTCGCTCCAGTCAGTGCGACCACCTCACCCGGATGCAACTCCAGGTCGAACCCGTCCAGCGCCGCTTCCTCACGGCCCGGGTAGGTCACTGTCACGTCGTACAGGTACAGCGGGATGGTCCGCAGGTCCGGTACGTCGGTCCGGTCGCCTCGTTGCGGCAGCGGTGTCTCCAGTACGCGGAAGACCTCTTCGCTTGCGGCTACCCCGTCGGCGCTGGCGTGGAACTGCAGACCGACCTGCCGCAGCGGCAGGTACGCCTCCGGAGCCAGGATCAGCACCATCAGCGCGGTCTCCAGCCCCAGCTTCCCGTCGACCAGCCGGAGGCCGACACCGACTGCGACCAGCGCCACCGAGATGCTGGCCAAGAGCTCCAGCGCGAACGACGACAGGAACGCGAGCCGCAGGCTCCCCATCGACGCCTTCCGGTGCTCGTCGGTCACCCGGCGTACGGCGGTCACCTGCGCCTTCGCCCGGCCGAACAACTTCAGCGTGGTCAGCCCACCGACCACATCCGCGAAGTGATGCGCCAGTACCGCCAGCGCGTGCTGGCGACGGCGACTGCGCGCTTGAGTGGCCCAGCCGATCAGAGCCATGAAGATCGGGATCAGCGGCAAGGTGATCAGCACCGTACCGGCAGCAATCAAGTCGCCGGTCGCCATCCACCCGATCACACCGGCCGGCACAGTGGACGCCAGCACCAGCTGCGGGAGGTAGCGCGCGAAGTACGGGTCCAGGTCATCCAGGCCCTTGGTGAGCAGCGTCGTCAGCGCACTGCTGCGTTCACCACTCAGCCAAACCGGTCCGAGCTTCAGCGAGTGCTGCAGGACCTGCTTGCGTAGCGTGGACTTCACTGCGGCCGCCGCTCGTTGCGCGACCACCTCCTGCGCCCACACCAGCAGTGCGCGTCCTGCCACCACCGCCCCGAGCCCCCAAGCCACTGCAGTGACTGGGCTGCCGTGCAGTACGACGCCCGCGATGCCCCGCGCCAGCAGCACCGCCTGCACGATGATCAGCACACCACTGGCGACACCTATGAGCACCGACGCCGCCAGGAAGACCCGTGCGCCCCGGGCCCTCCGCAGCAACCGCGGATCGAGCGGCTTCACGACGCTGCCACCAGCACGCGCTTGCGGAACACCCAGTACGTCCAGCCTTGGTACACCAAAACGAGGGGGAAGAAGATCGCGGTGATGATCGTCATCACCTTCAATGTGTACGGCGATGACGCCGCATCAACAATCGTCAATGTTGATCCAGGCTCAAGTGTTGACGGCATCACGTCCGGGAACAGCGCGACGAAGAGCCCCACCACGACCAGTCCGATCGCGGCGGTCGTACCCACAAAGGCCCAGCCCTCGCGCCGCAGCACGTTCGCCACCAGGCCGCCCGCGAACGCGACCACGGCCGCGATCATCAGCGCCAGCGACACCGAGTCGCCGCGCAGCGCGTGCGCCCAAGCCAGGAAGGCGATCGTGAGCACCGCCGCGACGGCACCGGTCCGCGTCGCCAACCGGTTGGCGCGAACCCGCAGGTCGCCGGTGGTGCGCAAGGCCAGGAAGATCGCGCCGTGCGTGACGAACACCGCGACGAAGGTCAGTCCGCCGAGCAGCGCGAACGGGTTCAGCAACGTACCGAGCCCGCCGACGTACTCATGGTCGGCGTCCAGCGGGACGCCGCGCACGATGTTGCCGAAGGCAACGCCCCAGAGCAGCGCCGGCAGCAGCGAGCCGACCGCGATCATCACATCCATCCGGCCCCGCCAGACCGCGTCGTCGCGCTTCCCGCGGTACTCCAGCGCCACCCCACGGACGATCAGCCCGACCAAAATCGCGAACAGTGGCAGGTAGAACCCGGAGAACAGCGTCGCGTACCACTCCGGGAACGCCGCGAAGGTCGCGGCGCCGGCCATGATCAGCCACACCTCGTTGCCGTCCCAGACCGGCCCGATCGTGCTGATCGCGGCCCGCCGTTCCGGCTCGTTCCGGCCGAGCACCCGGAACAGCATGCCGACCCCGAAGTCGAACCCCTCAAGCACGAAGTACCCGGTCCACAAGGTCGCAATCGCGACGAACCACACAGTCGTCAGTTCCATCTCAAGCCCCTCAGTACGCGAACGACAGCGGCTTTTCGGCCTGCTCCGGCGAGCCGTCCGGTGGTTCCTCCGCCGGCGGGTCGTCGGTACCGGCCAGGCCGCCGCGGATGGTCCGGAGTAGCAGCTTGGTCTCGACCACCGCCAGCGCGCCGTACAGCACGGTGAAGCCGACCAAAGACGTGATCACCTCGCCGCTGGTCGTACCGGGCGAGACGCCCGAGGCGGTCGGGAGCAGGCCGAACACCAGCCACGGCTGCCGTCCGGTCTCGGTGAAGATCCAGCCGAACGTGTTCGCGACCATCGGCAGCAACGGCAGCGGAGCGGCCAGGTAGATCAGCCAGCGCGTCGGCGCGCGGCCTCGGCGGGTGGTCCAGAGCAGCCACAGCGCGATCGCCGCGGACGCCATCCCGACGCCGATCATCAGCCGGAAGGTCCAGTACGTGAGCGGGATGTTCGGCTTGTACGACCCCGGGCCGTACAACTGCTCGTACGCGTCCTGCAGTGAGTTGATGCCCTTCACCTCACCGTCGAAACTCCCGGTGGCGAGGAAGGACAGCAGGTACGGGACCTTGATCGAGAAGATCTCCTTCGACCCGTCCAGCGTGCCGATCGTGAACGCCGAGAAGGCGGCCGGCTTCTCGGTTTCGTACAGCGCCTCGGCCGCCGCCATCTTCATCGGCTGCACCTCGGTCATCACCTTGCCCTGCAGGTCACCGCTGATCGCCACCCCGGCACTCGCGACCAGGACGATCGAGGCGCCGATCTTCAGCGCCGACCGGAACACCGCCTTGTCGACCTCGGGCCGCCGGATCAGATGCCAGAGCGCAACCCCGGCGACGAACGCGCCACCGACCATGAACGCCGCGAAGATCGTGTGCGGGAAGGTGACGAGTACGACCTTGTTGGTCAGCACCGCCCACAGGTCGGTCAGCTCGGCCCGGCCGCGCTCGGCGTTGTAGCGGAAGCCGACCGGGTGCTGCATCCACGAGTTCGCGGCCAGGATGAAGTACGCCGACAGTTGCGTGCCGAGTACGACCATCCAGATGCAGCCCAGGTGCACGAGCTTCGGCAACCGGTCCCAGCCGAACATCCAGAGCCCGATGAACGTCGACTCGAGGAAGAACGCGAGCAGTCCTTCGAGCGCGAGCGGCGCACCGAACACGTCGCCGACGAAGCGTGAGTAGTCGCTCCAGTTCATCCCGAACTGGAACTCCTGCACCAGTCCGGTGACCACGCCCATCGCGATGTTGATCAGGAACAGCTTCCCGTAGAACTTGGTCAGCCGGAGGTACTTCTCCTTCCCGGTCCGGTACCAGGCGGTCTGCAGGCCGGCGGTGATCGCGACCAGCGAGATCGTCACCGGGACGAAGAAGAAGTGGTACACGGTGGTGATCGCGAACTGCCACCGCGCCAGGTCCAGGGTGTCCATCGGCAGGCCTCCGAGCCCATCTACGACGTGTCGTAGTAGATGGTAGCGCCGATCTACTACAACATGTAGTTATACTGATCACGTGGCGAGTGAGGAGAAGGTTCAGCCGCAGGCACCGCGGCCACTGGGTGACCTGGAACGGCTGGTGATGGAGCAGCTCTGGGCGGCACCGGCCGCGCTGACCGTGCGCGAGGTGCACGAGCAGCTGTCCGGCACGCGCGAGCTGGCGTACACCACCGTGATGACCGTGCTGGACCGGCTCGCGAAGAAGAAGCTGACCGAGCGGGAGCGCGACGGCAAGGCCTGGCGCTACCGTGCGGCCGCGCCGCGGGAGGAGCTGGCCGCCGACCTGATGCGGGACGCGCTGGACCGTGCGGGTGACCGGCGGGAGGCGCTGGTCCGGTTCGTCGGTCAGGTGTCCGACGAGGAGGCAGCGCTGCTGCGCGAGGCCCTGTCCCGGCTGGACGGTCAGGAGCAGTCGGGGTGATCACCCCGGTTCTACTGGCCGTTCTGGCGCTGGTGCTCACCGGCCCGGCGCCGGCCGTGCTAGCTCGTTCCAACTGGCCGTACCGAGTCCCCCGCGCAGCAGTCATCCTCTGGCAGGCGATAGCGCTCGCTGCCGTACTGGCCGCGCTCGGTGCGGGCATCGCACTTTCCTACTCAATCGCCGGCCACCCTGGTGAGCCACGGTTCAACCCGTCGTCACCACGTGACCTGGTAGCTGCAGCGATCCTCGCCATGACCGCACTGGTCGTAGTGCGACTGCTCTGGGCAGTAGGACGAGTCGCAGTGGGTACGCGGGCCCGTCGCAAGCGGCACCGAGACCTGGTCGACGTACTAGCCACACCGGACGGCCTGATCCCCGGCCTGCGCGTACTGGCCGAGGAGACCCCATTGGCGTACTGCCTGCCTGCTCTTCGTGGTGCCCGGGTCGTTGTCTCCGTCGGTGCACTGGACCGGCTGGACGACGGCGAACTGAAGGCCGTACTGGCTCATGAGCAGGCGCACCTGCGCGCCCGGCACGACCTGGTACTAGAGGAGTTCACCGCACTGCACCATGCGTTCCCCCGCTGGGTACGCAGTGATGTAGCGCTGGAGCAGGCGCGCACGCTGGTAGAACTGCTCGCCGACGACGACGCGCGGCGCCGCAACGGCCCACGTCCACTGGCCAGAGCACTGGTAGCCCTGGCCGGTGCACCGGCACCCGAAGCAGCACTGGCCGCGGCCAAGTCGTCCACTGTGCTTCGAGTGGAACGCCTGGCAGCACCAGCTCCGAACGAGCGCCTACTGTCCACCTGCACGTACGCGGCAGCGGCCGCACTACTGATCATCCCCACCCTCACGATCGCCGCCCCCATCGTGACAGCAATCACCAACGCCCTCAGCTAACCGCCCTACACAGCACCATCCCCCGCACAGCAGCATCCCCCGCACAGCACCATCCCTGCACAGCACCATCCCCCGCCCGCCGGCCAGCCCCCCACCCCACTCACCCCCGCCCGCGACCTGCTTTCGTCTCAGGGGCCAGCCCCTCAGACGATGGGTTGGCCCCCGAGAATCACGCGGCCAAACCCACCGACTCAGGGGCTGGCCCCTGAGACGAAAAGGCAGGTCGGGAGCGGGGGTGGTTGGCGAGGGATGGCGATCGTGACGGGTCGGTTCACCGCCGCGCTGTCGGTTCACCGCCGCGCTGTCGGTTCACCGCCACGCTGTGGGTCAACCGCCGCGCTGTCGGTCAATCGCCACGCTGTCGGTCAGCCGAAATGTTTGCCCTCGCCGCGGGCGACAGCGAGCAGGACAAGGCCTGCCAGTACGAGCAATACCACCATGGTGACGACGAATGTCAGCACTTCTCTCCCCGGATCCCCACACCCCAACAACACCCCAACACACACAGCCTGACGTTGTTACCGCGTCAGAAGTTCCCCGAATGCCTTGGCGATCTCGTCGACCTGCCAGTCGAGGGTGTTCGGGGTGGTGACGAACTCGACCCACGACCACCCGGGTACGTCGGCCGGCTGCCAGCTGTACGACAACGCTTCCTGCGTACGCTCCATCCGTTCGACCGATGCGCGCTCGATCGAGTCCACGTCGCGCGGTGCGTACAGCCGGAACGAGTTGGTCTGTGGCGGCGCCGGGAAGACGCGGAAACCCTCGCTCTGCAAGGCCATCGCGACTTCGACGGCCCGCTGGTACAGGTCGTCCATCCGCGGTAGTACGGTCCGCAGACCTTCGCGGGCGGACACGGCGTACGGGAAGAGTGAGAAGAGGTTGCCGCCCAGTCGCCGCTGCCACCGGCGTACCTCCGCGATCACGTCCTCCGGTCCGGCCAGTGCGGCACCGCTGATCCCGCCGAGCACCTTGTAGAACGACACGTACACAGTCGAGGCCAGCGCGGCGATCTCGGCCAGGCTGTGCTCCAAGTACGGCGTGCTCTCCCACAGCCGTGCTCCGTCAAGGTGCAGAGGTACTCCGCGTGTCGCACAGGACTCGGCGAACACCACCAGCTCGTCCCACGTCGGCAGGAGGTACCCGGCATCGCGGAGCGGCAACTCCAAGGTCACAGCTGCCAACTTGCCTGGAATGGCGGCCAGCTCATCCGGGCGCGGCTGACGTGGCTCGGAGGTCATGCGCTCGATGCGAAGGTGGTGTACTTCCTCCAGCGCGTTCAGCTCGTGTACAAGCAGGTGCGCCAGGCCGTGCACTGCTACCCGATTGCTGGCCGCACGGTCCGCGTACACGCGTAGCACTGCCTGCTGCGCCATGATCCCGGTCGGTAGGAACACCGCAGCCGGTTTACCGAGAAGCTGCGCTACCTCTTGCTCCAGCGCGGCTACCTCGCCACCGCTGCCGTACATGTCCGCCTGGTCGTCGGTAGCGACCTCCGCCAACTGCCGCAACCGGTCCGGTACGGACACGCGCCGGCCCGACAGCCAACGCTCGCAGTTGTCCAGCGCGTTCTTCCGGCGCTCCCGCAGGTCTTCGGAGGTAGTAGCCACGGCTCCCATCCTCTCGCGGCCTGCAACCGTCTTTAAAGCGTGGCTGTGATCACATGCTGTCCCTGCAGGGTCTTGATCTCCACCGACCGCACCTGGTCGAGCGGAACCAGTACGCCGCCGCCGAACGTACTCCCGTCCTTCGCGGCCTGCTCCGACACCAGCCAGCTACCAGCAGTCCACGGCTCACCCGACTTGTCGTACACGACCATCTCGCACTGGTCTCCGGCCTTCAGCCCGCTCACCTGTACCTGCACCCAGGTCCAGCCCGATCGCGGCTCCGCCGTGGTGGCCATCTTCGCGCCACTGATGGTGTCGGAGGTCGTCACCTGCTTGGACCCGGCAACCGGTTCAGTACCACTCGGCGCGGTCGACCGACCGAGTACGACGCCACCGCCCAGCGCACCTGCGACGACAACCGCGCCCGCAGCGACCAGCAACCATGGAGTACGCCGCCGCCGCGCTACTGGCGCATCAACCGGCGTCTGGGGCTCGCGCACGTCCCTGAGCGTGCGCTGCAGCAGGAGGTCGCCGCCATCAGGCGGACCCTCCAGGAACGCTTCCGGCGGCACCTCACCGAGTACGTCCCTCAGTCCGGTCAACTCGGCAAGCTCAGCTCGGCAGTCCGCACAAGTGGCCAAGTGCCGGTCGACTGACTCGATTTCACTCGGCTCCAGTGCGCCCAGCGCGTAGGCGCCCAGCTGCGTACGATCATGCTCGCTCATCGGGACACCTCCGCCTCTTCCTCAGCCATCACCGCACGGAGTGCTCGGAGGGCATAGTACGAACGCGACTTCACCGTACCCGGCGGAACGCCGAGCTCCTTGGCTGCTTCGACCACGGTCCGGCCGCGGTAGTACAGCTCCACCAGTACCTCGCGGTGTTCGGGTGAGAGCTTGTCCAGGGCCTCCATCACCACCATGGTGTTCACGACCGACTCGGAGTGGTCACCGGCCACCGGTGGCTTGTCCGCCACGTCCGCCACCTCGGCCGGACGGGATGCCCGGGCCCGGGCGCGGTCGGTGACGATGTTCCGCGCCACGGTGAGCAGCCAGCCGCGGATCGACCCCGTACCCGAGGAGAGGTCGGCCGCGTGCTTCCAGGCCCGCAGCAGGGTCTCCTGTACGACGTCCTCGGCCGCGGCGCGATCACCGGTCAGGCGGACCGCGTACGCAAGCAGGCTGCGGCCGTGCTCGGCGTACAGCGTGCGGACCAGCGTCTCGGCGTCGTGCGGCCCCGGGGTGTCACCCACCGTTCGCACGATACCGGGAACCGTCGGCGCCCACACCAACCCGGAAGCCGCAGCCTCAGGCCCAGTCTCAGTAACCGTTGCCATTACCCGAACTGGATGCCTTCGTGGTGATCTTCTTGCCGTCCGGACCGATCGCCCACCAGATGCCACCGAACGCCTGCCCGTTGGCCTGACCGGCCTGCGTGTCCCGGGCGAACAAGTAGATCGGCATCCCATTGATCGTCAGCTGCTTGGTGCCGTCGGACCGGGTGATCATGCCGACGAGCGACGGACTGATCCCGGTCAGCTGCGGCGTACCCGCTCCCGCCGCGACCGCCGGCCACTGCGCCAGGCAGCCGCCCTCGCAGTTCGACTTGTTCTTGGTGTCCTTGTCGAACACGTACACGGTCCGCCCGTTGCCGTCGACAACAACCGTCCCGAGACTCCCGACACTGGCCGTCCCCAGCTTCGAACCCCCCGCGGCCTGGCTGCCCGGCGCCGAGGACGGGGCCTGACTAGCGGGCGCACTCGAGCTGGACCCGGAACTCCCGTACCCATTTCCCCCACCACAGGCAGTCAGCCCCGCAAGACCAAGCGCCGTCACCCCAACGAACCAACCCATCCGCTTCATGCCCGACCTCCAGAGTTGCTCTCCAACCCTGCACACGGACAAAAACCCCAATCGGTTCAGACAGCCTGCACCATCAGCAGAGCATCAAGGCCTTTGAAGTCCGCCGGATTCCGGGTGTACAGCGGCAGGTTTCTGCTGGACGCGATCGCCGCAATCATCAGATCCATCCGCCGAGGACGTGGATCACGCCCGGCCGACAGCACCAACGCGACAAGGCTGCCGTACCGGGCCGCGGCATCAGCGTCGAAGGGCAGCGGCTCGAATTCTGCGACGGCAGCACCCAGAACCTCGGTCCTCGAGGCCCTCGTGAACGGGTCCTTTGCCATCGCGACACCCTGATGCAGCTCAGCGAGCGTCACCGCTGTCAGCTCTGGGTAGTCAGGCAGCGCATCCGCCTCGAGAATCGGAAGGTCGATGTAGGTGCAGGTGTCGAGTACACCAACCGACCTGTCCTTGCTCATTCCCGTTCCCAGGGGTCGTCCGCGACTCGGTCCTCGGTCCCGAAGAACTCGTCCGCGTCGCCTCTGAGCTGCGCCGCGTCGACCCGCGGGAGGCTCCGATGCCTGGCGATCAGCTCAGCAGCCGTCGGCCGCCGACGTCGTACCAGCGGCCGCAACTCGGCGACCTCGGTCCCGTTCCGGGTGATGTGGTACGTCTCCCCGGCTTCGACCGCGTCCATCACTTCGGCGGAATTGTTCCGGAACTCGCGCTGACTGATGACCTTCACACCCCAAGCGTAGCCCAGCGAGACACGCGGGGCTACGTGTCAGGCCGGTTCGGGTTCGCGGATGCGTTGGGAGATCACTGCGGAGACGCCGTCGCCGCGCATGGTGACGCCGTAGAGGGCGTCGGCTACCTCCATGGTGCGTTTCTGGTGGGTGATGACCAGGAGCTGGCTGTTCTCGCGGAGTTCTTCGTAGATCTCCAGGAGGCGGCCGAGGTTGGTGTCGTCCAGGGCCGCTTCGACCTCGTCGAGGATGTAGAACGGCGAGGGGCGGGCCTTGAACAGGGCGACCAGGAACGCGACCGCGACCAGTGAGCGCTCGCCACCGGACAGCAGCGACAGCCGCTTGACCTTCTTGCCGGGCGGGCGGGCCTCGACGTCGATGCCGGTGGTCAGCATGTCGGACGGGTCGGTCAGCACCAGCCGCCCCTCACCGCCCGGGAACAGCCGGCTGAACACGTGCTCGAAGGCGACCTCGACATCCTGGTACGCCTGCGTGAACACCTGCTCGACCCGCTCGTCGACCTCTTTGACGATGTCCATCAGGTCCCGGCGGGACTTCTTCAGGTCGTCCAGCTGCTCGGAGAGGAAGCGGTGCCGCTCCTCCATTGCCTCGAACTCCTCGAGCGCGAGCGGGTTGATCTTGCCGAGCTGGTTCAGCGCCCGCTCGGCCTGCTTCAGCCGCTTCTCCACCTTGGTCCGGTTGAACGGCTCGCCCTCAGCCTCCTCTGACTCCTCACCAGGAGTCGGCACCGGCGGCACCAGCTGATCCGGCCCGTACTCGGTGACCAGCGCGTCGACCTCGATACCCAGCTCGCCGAGCGCCTTCTCGTACAGCTGCTCCAGCCGCATCTTCTGCTCGGCGCGGGCCAGCGCGTCCCGGTGCACCGTGTTGGTGAGCTGCTCCAGCTCGGAGCTCAGGTTCCGCGTAGTGGACCGGGCCTGCGCGAGCGCCTGCTCCCGGTCGGCCCGCTGCGCCTGGATGGCCGCCCGCTCGGCCGCCGCCAGCTGCAGCGACGACTCCAGCCGCGCCAGCACGTGCCCAGCCGCGAGGTGTACGGCCTGCGCCGCCTCGGCCTGCCTTGCCCGGCGCGATGCCCGTGCAATCGCCCGCGCCCGTGCCTCGCGCTCCTGCCGGGCCGCGCGCTCCAGCGAGTCTGCGCGGCCGGACAGCGCCCGGGCCCGCTCCTCGGTGGTCCGCAGCGCCAGCCGCGCCTCCATCTCGGCCGCACGCCCCGCCTTGGCCTCCTCCGCCAGCCGGTCGCGCGCCGACGTGTCCGGCTCGTCGCCGTCGTCGTCGAACGCCTCGGCGTCCATCAGCCGCTCTTCCAGCTCGGCCAGCCCCGACAGGTTCTTGTCGCGCTCCGCCTCGGCCGCGGCGATCGCCTCGGCCATCCGCTCGGCCTCACCGCGGGACGCCTTCGCCAACGACCCGAAGTGCCCCAGCTGCTCCGCCACCGCGGCCATCGACGCATCCGACTCGTGCAGCCGGGCCAGCGTGATCTCGACGGACTCCTTCTGCCGCGCCCGCTCGGCCTCCAGGCCCTGCAGCTCGAACCGCAGCCGCTCACTCCGCGCGGTCGCCTCGGTCAGCTTCTCCGCCGCCTCGTCGACGGCCGACTGCACCTCGATCAGGCTGGGCGCCGCATCCGACCCGCCGTACGCGAAGTGTGCACCGAGCACATCGCCCGCACGCGTCGTACACATCAGGTCCGGCAGGTTGCGCAGCAGGGATCGCGCCGCATCGACGTCGTCGACCACCGCGACCTTGCGCAGCAGCCGCCGAAGCGCGGGCCGCAGCGTCTCGGGGCAGTCCACGACATCAACCGCGTACGACGCGCCGTACGGCAACGCCGGCCACAGCGCGTAATCATCGGCCGGCGCATCACCCAGCAGCATCCCCGCGCGGCCCAGATCGTGCTGCTTGAGATGAGTGACCGCCTGCAGAGCAGCGTCAGTGTGCGTCACCGCGACCGCATCCGCGGCCTCACCCAGCGCTGCGGCGATCGCGGTCTCGTACCCGGTCCGTACGCTCAGCAGCGCCGCGACAGAACCCATCAGCCCGTTGATCTGCTCGGACGCGGCCAGCAGCGCACCGGCGCCGTCCTTGCGGTTCAGACCGAGCTCGAGCGCCTCCTTACGAGCAGCCAGACCGGTACGCTCCCGCTCGGCATCGCGCTCCTCGGCGCGCAGCTTCGCCAGCCGCTCGTCCATCTCGTCCAGTACGGCCTGCGCGCCCTCGTACTCCTCGTCGAGACCCTTCTCGCCGGCATCCAGCCCGGCGACCTGGGTCTCCAGCGCGGTGAAGTCGTGCTGCGCCTTGGCCGCGCGTTCCTCGGCCTCGCGCCGGTTGTTCGCCAGCCGGCCGATCTCGGACTCGGCGGCGGCCGCGCGGCTCTTCAGCGCGTTCACCTGACCGGTCAGCCGGGCCAGGCCCTCGCGCCGGTCGGCGGCGGCCCGGATCAGCGCCGAGATCCGGCGCTCCTCCTCGGCCTCCTGGGACTCCAGCTGCTGGCGGCGCTCGACCGACTCGGCGAGCAGCTCGGAGTGTGCCTCGACCTCGGCCTCGATCTGCGCCTCGGTCTCGCGGACCCGGGCCGCCTCCAGCTCGAGCTCCTCCGGGTCCCGGCCTGGCCGCGGCTCCTCGGCCTCGTCGTTCAGCGACCTGATCCGGTCCGCCGCGATCCGCGCCGTGCCCTTGATCTTCTCGCCGAAGCCGGACAGCTGGTACCAGGTGTCCTGCGCGGCTTGCAGCGCCGGCGCGTCCTCACGGAGCGCGTCCTCCAGCTCCGCCTCCAGCTCGCGGGCCTCGCGCAGCTTCGCCTCGGTCTCGGTGCGGCGCTGGGTCAGCGCTGCCTCATCCCGGAGCTCCGCCTCCAGCGCGGACTGGGCCTGCACGATGTCGTCGGCGAGCAGCCGGGCCCGGCCGTCCCGGACCTCGGACTGGATCGTCACCGCCCGCCGCGCCACCTCCGCCTGGCGCCCGAGCGGCTTCAGCTGGCGACGGATCTCCTGGATCAGGTCCCCGAGCCGGTGCAGGTTGCCCTCGGTGGCCTCCAGCTTCCGGATCGCCTTTTCCTTGCGCTTGCGGTGCTTCAGCACCCCGGCGGCCTCTTCGACGAAGCCGCGGCGGCCTTCCGGCGTGGCGCGCAGGATCGAGTCCAGCTGGCCCTGACCGACGATGACGTGCATCTCCCGGCCGATCCCGGAGTCGCTGAGCAGCTCCTGCACGTCCAGCAGGCGGCAGCTCTGGCCGTTGATCTGGTAATCGGACCCGCCGTTGCGGAACATCGTCCGGCTGATCGTCACCTCGGCGTACTCGATCGGCAGCGCGCCGTCGGTGTTGTCGATGGTCAGCACGACCTCGGCCCGGCCGAGCGGCGACCGGCCGGAGGTGCCGGCGAAGATGACGTCCTCCATCTTGCCGCCACGCAGCGACTTGGCGCCCTGCTCACCCATCACCCAGGCCAGCGCGTCGACCACGTTGGACTTGCCGGAACCGTTCGGCCCGACGATGCAGGTGATGCCTGGTTCGAAGTTCATCGTCGTCGCGGACGCGAACGACTTGAAGCCCCGGAGCGTCATGCTCTTCAGGTACAAGGCGAAGCTCTCCAACCCGTGAAAGGACAGACGATACCGAAGGAACCGCCGTAGCTGTTCGTCACGCTGCCGCTACCCGGGGGAAGGTGTTCCGCTTCGGAGTCTACAAAGAGATCCGTGCGATCCGGCGGAGGCCGAGCCGATCGGCCGACGATAGGTCTGGGAGCACAACATCGGGTGAACATACAACCGGCGGAGGCCCGGACGGGGGCCACCGCCGTACGGAAGGTAAAGCGGACGGGATCCGAACTTCAGTGTCAGACCGAGGCGGGAGCGCGCAGCGCCTCGTCGACGGTGAGCAGCCGACCCTCGTGGATCTGAGCCACCAAGTGGTCGTTCTCGGCCTGGAGCCGCATCACGTGCGCCTCCAGATCTGCGACACGCCGATTGAGCAGACGAACCTGCTCGAGCATGCGCGGGTCAGTGCCTCCAAGATGCCCTAGAAGAGCCTTGGCCATTGTGCTGTCCTCCGGAAGGGTTCTGGCCGGGTGCGCTCGCCGTCCTGATCATGAGAGCCCTGGTCAGGAGGGAGCGCCGAAAGTGTGTGCCGTCTTTCAGGGTGACACCGGCGAGGCCGACGGGTCAACCTGGGCCACATTTGTTAACGATACCTCGCCTCACCAACGAGCGTGCCGCGGAACCGGCTGGCATCTCGGGCAGCGGTACGACGAACGGTTCATGAACGGCTCGCGACGGATCGGCCGGCCGTCCCGTGGACACGGCGATCCCTCCTGCCCGTACACGTTCAGGCCGCGCTCGAAGTACCCGGATTCCCCGTTCACGTTGACGTACAGCGCGTCGAAGCTGGTGCCACCAACGATCAGCGCCTCGGACATCACCGCGTACGCCTGCGCGAGGATCTCCTTTGCCTGAAAGGGTTTCATCGTTTCGGTGGCCCGCGCGTAGTGCAGCTTGGCCCGCCAGAGCGCTTCGTCGGCGTAGATGTTGCCGATCCCGCTGACCACCGTCTGGTCCAGCAGCGCGCGCTTCAGGCCGGTCTTGCGGCGGCGCAGTTTCGCCACCGCCCAGTCCGGATCGAACAAAGGATCGAACGGGTCGCGGGCGATGTGCGCGATCTCGGCCGGCAGCTCGGCACCACCCTCGGCGTACGAGAGACCACCGAACATCCGCTGGTCCACAAACCGGACCTCTCCGCCGTCGTCGGCGAACCGGAACCGGACCCGCAGGTGTGCTTCGTCCGGCGTGCCGACCGGCTGGACCCGGAACTGGCCGCTCATCCCGAGATGGGTGAGCACCGCGTCGCCGGAGGTCAGCGGCAGCCACAGGTACTTGCCGCGGCGAGCCGGCTCGGCGAACACCTGGCCCTTCAGCCGGGAGGCGAAATCCTCCGGGCCGGCGAGATGGCGCCGCACCGGGCGAGGGTGCAGCACCTCGACGGTGTCGATGGTCCGGCCGGTGGTGAACTCGGCCAGTCCCCGTCGAACGACTTCTACTTCCGGAAGCTCGGGCACCTACGGCTGCTGGGAGGGATCCACGCTGTCCGGATGCGCTGCGCGCAGCGCCTTCCAGGCGGTCTCGGCGGCCTGCTGCTCGGCTTCCTTCTTGCTCCGGCCGATGCCGTGCCCGTACGTGTCGGACCCGATCCGGACCCGGGCCTCGAACGTCTTCGCGTGGTCCGGTCCGGACTCCGCGATCACGTACTCCGGCACGCCCACGCCGAGCTGGGCGACCAGTTCCTGCAGCGAAGTCTTCCAGTCCAGGCCGGCGCCCAGCCGGGCCGACGACTCCATCAGGTCGTCGAACAGCCGGTGCACCACCCCGCCCGCGACCTCGAAGCCGCGATCCAGGTAGACGGCACCGATCAGCGCCTCGACGCAGTCGGCCAGGATCGACGACTTGTCCCGGCCACCGGTGGCTTCCTCACCGCGGCCGAGACGCAGGTACTTGCCGAGCTTGAGCTCGCGGGCGACACCCGCGAGCGCACGCATGTTGACCACCGCGGCCCGCAGCTTGGCCAAGCGGCCTTCGCTCAGGTCCGGGTGGTTTCGGAACAGCGACTCCGTGACGATGACGCCGAGCACGGAGTCCCCGAGGAACTCCAGCCGCTCGTTCGTCGGCAACCCGCCGTTCTCGTACGCGTACGAGCGGTGGGTGAAGGCGTGCTCCAGCAAATTGTCAGCCAGCGATACGCCGAGCCGCTGATTCAGCTCGGCGTAGAGCCCCGTTTCGTTGACCGAATTCACTGTGACTGGTGCCGTTTAGCTCTCGACGACCTGGCGGCGCTCACCCTTGGCGCCGTACTGGCCGCAGTTCGGGCAGACGGTGTGCTGCAGGTGCTTCGCGCGGCAGGCGGGGTTCACGCAGGTCACCAGCGACGGAGCAGTCGTCTTCCACTGCGCCCGGCGGCTCCGGGTGTTGCTGCGCGACATCTTCCGCTTCGGAACGGCCACGGTTAACGACTCCTCGATCTGTGCGGGTGATCGGCCCGCTTGGTTGGTATCTCTAGTTTTTCTGGTCGTCCTGCCGGAGCAACCCGTCAAGCGCGGCCCAGCGTGGGTCGGTCCGCTCCTGGTGCGTGTGCCCGGGCTCGTCGGCCAGGCGCACCCCACACTCGGGGCACAGTCCCGGACAGTCGTCCGTACACAGCGGCTGGAACGGCAGCGCGAGCACCACCTGGTCCCTCAGCACCGGCTCGAGGTCGATCAGATCGCCCTCCATCCGGCTGGCCTCGTCGGGCTCGGCGTCGCTCTCCGGGTAGACGAACAGCTCCTGGACGTCGGCGAGGAACTCGTCCTCGATGTCGACCAGGCACCGCGCGCACTCCCCGACCAGGCGGCCACTGGCCGTTCCGGTCACGAGCACCCCTTCGACGACCGATTCCAGCCGTAGATCGAACTGGATCGGATCCCCTTCGGGAACGCCGATCACGTCGATTCCGAGATCCGCCGGCGCCGCCGCCGTGAAGGTGACCTCGCGCTGGAACCCGGCACGGCGTGTCAGCTCGTGGGTATCGATCACGAGTGGGGACCGCGGGTCCAAGACGCTCAGGGCAAACCTTTCAGGCGTGGGCAGGCATGATCTCGGTCTCGTCGAGACCGGTTGTCAAGACTACCAACTCCCCGGCGTCCCGCCCAATCGGGGTGATCCTAGTGCCCCGCGTTGGAGATTGTTTGAGTGATTGCGGTGTCCAGGTGCGTGCATCGCGGTGGCGGAGGGGCAGCCTCGATGCTTTTCCATCGTGGCTGTTCCTCCGCTGCCGCGAGGTGCGTGCCTGGGCGCCGCAAGCGCCAAAGAATCTCCAACGCGGGGCACTCGAGGCTGCTCACAGCTTGGCGAGTAACCGTGCGTGAACAGCCGGGGTCACGAACGTACTGACGTCGCCGCCGAGGCGGGCGATCTCCTTGACCCAGCTGGAGGAGATGAAAGCGTTTTCCGGAGCCGTCGGCAGGAAGACCGTGTCGACGCCGGTCATCCGCCGGTTCAGCTGCGCCATCTGCAGCTCGTAGTCGTAGTCGGCGGCCGAGCGCAGCCCCTTCACGATCACGCCGGCGCCCTCGGCCCGGCAGTAGTCGACCAGCAGGCCGTCGAACGTACCGACCCGGGCGTTCGGGAACGGCTCGACCAGCTCGGTCAGCATCTCGATCCGCTCCTGCGGGCCGAACAGCCGGTTCTTCGACTGGTTCACCCCGGTCGCGACGATCAGCTCGTCGAACGCGGCGGCCGCGCGAGTGACGATGTCGAGATGACCCACCGTCGGCGGGTCGAAGGTGCCCGGGAAGACGGCCTTACTCATGCCGGGACCTCGCCGTTCTCGCCATGGCGGTGACCGTACCAAAGCCGCGCCTCGCCGTACTTGCGATCCCGCAGTGCGGCGAACCCGGCCGGCCACTCCCACGGCTCGCGCTTCCCGCGCTCGACAACGACCACCGCATCGGCGGCCAACCAGCCGTTCGCGGCCAGCTCGGTGAGTACGTCCTGCAGCTCGGCCGTCTCCAGCTTGTACGGCGGGTCCGCGAAAACGAGATCGAATACCACCGGCGGATCGCCCGCGGCCACCTTCTCCACCGGCCGGGTGAGCAGGATCGCGCCCGGAAGCGCGACGGCCTTGATGTTCGCGGCGACCACGTCCGCGGCGCGACGGTCCGACTCGACCAGCACGGCCCGCGCGGCACCCCGGGACAGTGCCTCCAGCCCGATCGCGCCTGACCCGGCGTACAGATCGAGCACCGCCAGCCCGTCGAAGCTCCCGAACTCGGACTCCAGCGAGGAGAACAACGCCTCCCGGACCCGATCCGCCGTCGGCCGCGTCCCACTCCCCTCCGGCACCGCGATCCGCCGCCCACCAGCCGCTCCTCCGACAATGCGCGTCAAGTCTTCTCCAAGTACTCGGTGGTCTCCGACTCCAAGGCCGTACGCACCGACGAGCGTAGCGCTGGGTAGTCGGTCAGGTCGGTGTCGACCGAGACGATGGACTGGGCCACGTGGCGGGCGGCGAAGATGATGTCCTCGTCGCGGAGCACGCTGAGGAGTTTCAGGCTGCTGCGGCGACCCGACTGCGCCACCCCGAGTACGTCGCCCTCGCGCCGCGTCTCCAGGTCGATCCGCGACAGCTCGAACCCGTCCGTCGTGGACGCGACCGCATCCAGCCGCCCGTACGACTTGGAGCCGGCCCACAAGTCGGTGACCAGCAGGCACAGCCCGGGCACCTTCCCTCGCCCGACCCGGCCGCGCAGCTGGTGCAACTGGGAAATACCGAACCGGTCGGCGTCCATGATCACCATCGTCGACGCGTTCGGTACGTCCACCCCGACCTCGATCACGGTCGTCGCGATCAGTACGTCGACCTCACCGGCCGCGAACCGGGACATCACCGCGTCCTTCTCGTCGGCCGGCAACCGCCCGTGCAGCACCTCCATCCGCAGGCCATGCAGGATCTCCGCGAGCGCTTCGGCCACCTGCATGACCGAGATCGGCGGCCGGGCCTGCTTCTTCCCGCCTTCGTCGGCCTCGAGCAGCTCGCCTTCCTCGTCCTTGGCGTTCTTCACGTCGTCGCCGATCCGCGGGCACACCACGTACACCTGGTGGCCCTTGCCGACCTCCTCGCGGACCCGGGTCCAGGCGCGCTGCAGCCACTCCGGCTTCTCCTTCGCCGGGACCACCGACGACTGGATCGGCGAGCGCCCGGCCGGGAGCTGGGTCAGGGTCGAGACCGCGAGATCGCCGAACACCGTCATCGCCACGGTCCGCGGGATCGGGGTCGCGGTCATCACCAGCACGTGCGGCGTGTTCGCACCGGATTTCGCACTCAGCGCGGCCCGCTGCTCGACGCCGAACCGGTGCTGCTCGTCGACCACCACCAGCCCGAGATCGGCGAACTGCACCTTGTCCTCGAGCAACGCGTGCGTGCCGACCACGATCCCGGCGGCGCCACTGGCCGCGTCGAGCATCGCCGTACGACGGCCGGCCGCGTTCAGCGAGCCGGTCAGGAGACCGATCTTGGTGGCGTGCTCCGCGCCGCCGAGCATGCCCTGCTCGGCCAGGTCACCGAGCATCTTGGTCAGCGTCTTGTGATGCTGCACGGCCAGCACTTCGGTCGGCGCGAGCAACGCGGCCTGACCGCCGTTGTCGACCACCGACAGCATCGCCCGCAGCGCGACCACCGTCTTGCCGGAACCGACCTCGCCCTGCAACAGCCGGTGCATCGGATGCGGCCGGGCCAGGTCGGCGAAGACCTCCTCGCCGACCTCCGTCTGGCCCTCGGTCAGCTCGAACGGCAGCCGCTGGTCGAACTCGTCCAGCAGACCACCCGCGACCCGCGGCCTCGGCACCGCGTTCAGCGCGTCCGTGACCGCGCGGCGCTGGGCCAGGATCGTCTGCATCACCAGCGCTTCCTCGAACCGGAACCGCTGCTGCGCGTCGTGAATGTCCTTCTCGGTGTCCGGCAGATGCACCTTCTGCAAGGCGTCCCGCAGCCCGAGCAGCTTCTCGTTCCGCTGGACCAGCTCCGGAATCGGATCGTCGATCCGCTCGTCCAGACTGTCCAGCACGATCTTCACCGACCGCTCGATCGTTGCGGTCGGCAACTTCGAGGTCGCCGGGTAGAGCGGGCGGTACGGCCGGGCCCGGCGCTCGATCTCGGCCTCGGTCAGGTCTTCCTCGTCCAGCACTTCGGTGCCCGGGTTCTTCAGCTGCATGATGTCGCGGAACATCGTCACCTCGCCCCAGAACAGGGCGGAGGTGCCGGGCGTCAGCTTCGTCAGCAGCCAGGGCTGGTTGAAGAACGCCGCCTCCAGGTCGTTGCGCCCGTCGGTGACCACGACCTTGGTGATGGTCCGCTTCTTCCGGAACTTGTGCACCTCGTCCGGCCGGATCTCGATCTTGGTGTCCAGCGCGCGGGCGGACACCTTCTTCACCCGGCCGTTCACGGTCGCCTGGTCGCCGACCTCCAGCTCGTCGAACGGCGTCAGCTCACCCTTCTTCAGGTACCGCCGCGGGTAGTGCCGCAACAACTCGCCGACGGTCTCGATGGCGAGCACCTCGGAGAAGGTCTTGGCCGTCTTGGCGCCGAGGAAGTCGCGGAGCTTCCGGTCCATGTCCGCCTTCATACCAGGCCCCTCATGGCCTTCACGCCCTTCATTCCGGAAACCTCATTCCACCCCGATCAGCAACGGGTACCTGTCCTGACCTCCGTCGTACACCATCACGTCGACATCTTTGCGGTCCCGGCGGACATGCCGCTCGACCGCCGCGGCCAGGCCCGGGTCGGCGTCCCGGCCGGTGACGATCGTGAGCAGCTCACCGCCGCCGCCGAGCAGCCGGTCGACGACCCCGATCGCGGCCGTCTCCAGATCCTCGGTGATCAACGCGAAATCGCCGTCCACCACGCCCAGCGCGTCGCCGATCCGGCAGCGGCCGGCCATCGTCCAGGCGTCCTTGACCGCGACCGTGACCGCGCCGTGCCGGGTCTGCCCGGCGGCCGCGGACAGGTGGACGACCTCGTCGTCGAAGCTGCGCTCCGGATCGTGTACGGCGATCGCGGCCAGGCCCTGCACCTGCGCCCGGGTCGGAATCACCGCCACCCGGATGCCGCCCTGGCGGGCCGCGGTGGCGGCGGCCTCGGCGACCGCGATCGAGTCGTGGTCGTTCGGCAGGATCACGATCTCGGCCGCCTTCGACGCCTCGATCGCCTGCAGCAGCTCACCGGTCGAGCACCGCCGGCCGGGACCGCCGCGGATGACCCGGGCACCAGCGTCGCCGAACAAGGCGGCCAGCCCGTCTCCGGCCACGACGGCGATCACCGCGCGGCCGGGCGCGGGCTCGTGCTGGTGGACCTGATCGGCGAAGTGCGTGACCCGAATCCGGTACGGGCGGCCGATGCCGATCCCGTGCTCGATCGCCGCACCGACATCATCGGTGTGGACGTGCACGTTCCAGAGCCCGTCACCGCCGACGACCACGACCGAATCACCGAGCCCGGCGAGCGTACGCCGGAAGTCGCCGATGGTGTCGTCGGGCGCATCGAGCAGGTACATCACCTCGTACGCCGGTCCGTCGACGCTGTCGCCGCCCTCACCTTGTGGTTCTACCCGGGCCGGTACGGTGACGCGGACGTGCCGGCCGGTCAGTACGGACTCCATCGCGCCGAGGATCACGACCAGACCCGCTCCCCCGGCATCGACGACGCCCGCGCGACGCAGTACGTCGAGCTGCTCGGTCGTCTTGGTCAGGGCTTGGCGCGCCGACGCGACCGCGGCGAGGCACACATCAGCGAGAGACCTGCCGTCGTTCGCGGCGGTCGTCGCGCCGGCCGCGGCCGCCCGGGCGACGGTCAGCATCGTGCCCTCGACCGGTTGCGCGACCGCCCCGTACGCGGCGTCGGCAGCGTACGTCAGCGCGTCCGCGAAGGCGGCTGCCTCACTGATGGGCGGATCGGCCTGCACGTCGCGCAGAAGGTTCAGGCGCTGGCCGCAGGCGCGGATCAGCTGGGAGGTGATCACGCCGGAGTTCCCGCGGGCGCCGAGCAACGCGCCGCGGCCGAACGCCTCGATCGCCTCGCTGAAGGTCAGCTTGCCCTTGGGCAGCGCGTCACAGGCCGCCTCCCAGGTCAGGTAGAGGTTGGTCCCGGTGTCACCGTCCGGCACCGGGTACACGTTCAGCTCGTCGATCTCGGTCCGCGCGCGGGCCAGCTCGGCCAGCGCCGTCCGGGCCCACGCCCGCAACACGTCGACGGTCAGTTCCTCCACGCCCGGAAGGCTAACCCGTCCGCTTACCATGTGTTGTGCCTTGCTCGATCTTGTTCTCGTTCGCGTCCGACAGTTACCGGTACGCGGTGCGGGAGATCCGGGAGGCCTTTCCCGGTGAGCACCGGTTCGAGCGGCTCGGGGCGGAGGTCGCGCGGCTCGCGGACAGTGCTGTCCCGGTCGAGCAGCTGGCGGCGGCGTGTGACGAAGGCCGCATCATGTACGTCCGGCACCTCACCCGGGAGATCGCCGGGTACGCGCTCGATGATCTGCCGACCGAGCCCGAGCTGGCGACGACACTGCTCGACGAACTCACTGCGCGTACGGTCGCGGTCCAGGCGTGGATCGACGACGGGGGTACGGGCGGAACGTACCGGCGGCTGATCGCCGACGCGCTGGCGACCCGCGGGGTGGCGAGCGAACGCTCCGGGCAGGATGTGGTGGTGTCCGCTGTGGTCGTGGGCAAGCAACTGCTGCTCGGCGTGAACAGGCTCGCGGACAGCCTGTCGGACTGGCCGGGTGGGCAGCTGCGGCTGGCCCGGGGTCAAGACCGGGTGTCGCGGTCGGAGTTCAAGCTCGAAGAGGCGATCGCTACTTTCGGGCTGGATCTGCCGACGGGCGGCAAGGCGCTCGACCTCGGCGCCTCCCCCGGCGGCTGGACCCGGATCCTGCGGCAGCACGGTCAGGAGGTGTGGTCCGTCGACCCCGGCTCGCTCGACCCGCGGCTGCGTTCCGACCGCCGGATCCACCACGAGCGGACCACCGCGGGCCGGTTCTTCGCCGCGAACCGCGTCCGCTTCGACGTGGTGGTGAACGACATGCGGATGGATCAGCAGACCAGCGCCCGGATGATGCTCGACGCCGCCGCCCACCTGCGCCCGCGCGCCCTGGCCGTCATCACCCTCAAAGGCGGCGGCCAAAACCCGCTCGACGCCACCCGCCGCGCCCTGGAGACCCTCCGCGAGTCCTACACGGTCCTGCATGTCCGCCAACTCCACCACAACCGCAACGAGGTCACCGTCATCGCCCGCCACTGACGCTGGGCGCAGACATGAATAGGCGCCCGGGGGATGCCCGGGCGCCTATTGGCAGGACCTACACGGAGGAGAGCTGAGGGTCAGCCGACGACGCGCTGGACCTTGCCGGCCTTGATGCAGGACGTGCAGACCTTCATCCGGGTCGGGGTGCCCTTGATGATGGCCCGGACCGGCTGGATGTTGGGGTTGAACCGCCGCGGCGTACGAGCCTTGACCCGGCGGATCATCGCGCCCTTACCCAGACGGGCAACGCTGTTGCCGAACGTCGGCTGCTTGCCGCAGACATCGCACTTCTTAGACATGATTCTCCGTGTTCAGGGTCGTGACTCCGACAGATCATGTTACATGGCTGTCAGCGCCCGACCAATTCGTCGGTCCAGGGCCTACCCAGCCGCCGATCAGGCAGTGAGGTAGGCCACTTCCTCGTCCGTCAGCGTGACGGACAGACCAGGGGTCGAGGTCCGGGTCTCGCTGACGTGCCGCGGCCCGATCAGCGGGAACACCGGGTACGGCTGGTGCAGCAACCAGGCCAGTGCGATCGCGGTCGGCTCGACGCCCTTCGCGGCCGCGAGTTCCCGGGCCCGGTCGAGCCTACGGAAGTTCTCCTCGGAATAGAAGCAGCGCACCAGCTCCTGGTCCGAGGTGTCCTCCGGTTTGGCCCGTCCGGTGAAGAACCCGCGCGCCTGGCTCGACCACGGGAACAGCGCGACCTGTCGCTCCCGCAACCACGCCTGCGACTCGTCGTCGGCCACATGCCGGCAGCCGGCCCACGGCACGTCGTACGCCCGCGCGAGGCTGAGGTGGTTGCTCAGCAGCGTGAACGGCTGCTTGCTGTTCGCCTCCGCATACGCGTTCGCCTCGTCGAAGCGCGCGGTGGTCCAGTTCGATCCGCCGTACGCCTTGATTCGGCCGGCCTTGAAATGCCCGTCCAGGACGTCGACGAACTCCGAGACCGGAATCTCCTCGTTGTCGCGGTGCATCAGGTACAGGTCGACGTGGTCGGTCTGCAGCCGCTCGAGGCTCTCCTCGAGCTGCCGGGTGATCGACTCCGGGTCGCAGTGCGGCGTGTGCGCGCCCTTGCCGATGACAACGACCTCGTCCCGGTTGCCACGCGACGCCATCCACTGGCCGAGCAGCTTCTCACCGCGCCCGCCGCCATAGATGTACGCGGTGTCGAACGTCGTACCGCCCCGCTCGACGAAGTCGTCGAACACCACCGCCGCGTGCGGCAGCGTCTGCTGGTTGTCCACGCCCATCACCAGGCGCGACACCTGCTTGTCCAGGCCGGGCACCTTCCCGTACGTCATCGGGGCGTCGTCGCGCCGGGTCAACGGCCGCCCGGTCGCGGTCGGAACCACCACATCGTCCCGCTCGCTCGCGTACTGCTGCCCGATCGCCGCCCGCCACTGGTCCTGCACGGTCAGGTTGCCGAACGTGTCGGCCCAGCTCATCTCCGGCGCCTGCTTCGACCCGGATTGGATCGCCGCCTGCACCGCCTCGGCCTCGGCCGCGTAGATCAGCGCCGGCTCCGCGGAGATCTCCCGCGCCTCCTCCCCCACCTTGTGCAAGGTGACGTGGGTCGGCTTGCCGTCGCCGCCGAACCACGGGTCCTCGACCACGAGGTACCCCTCGCTGCCGAAGATCCGCACCTGGTTCTGATCGGCGAGGCGTACGCCGGTGCTGACCTGGGCGGTCACGCCACCGTCGAAGAACAGCGTCGCCACTGTCCACTCGTCCGCGCCGGTGTCGCCCACGTGCCCGACCGCGGTGACCGCGGCCGGATCCAGGAACGGCTCGCCGACGTTCGCGCCGGCGATCAGCCGGGCCATCGACACCGGGTACCCGCCGACGTCGAGGATGCCGCCGCCGGCCAGGTCGTCGGCGAAGATCCGGCTCTCCGGCCGGTATCCGGCGGCGAACGCGAACGTGGCCTGGATCTGGTGCACGGTGCCGAGCTCGCCGTCGCGGACCAGCTGGGCGATCAGCTTGGTCTGCGGCAGGCACCGGTACATGTACGCCTCCATCAGGAAGACGTCGTTGCGGACCGCGGCCTCGACCATCGCCTCGGACCAGGCCCGGTTGATCGCCAGCGGTTTCTCGCACAACACGTGCTTGCCGGCTTCGGCCGCCTTGATCGCCCACTCGACGTGCATCGGGTGCGGGGTGGCGATGTAGACGGCGTCGACGGACGCGTCGGCGAGCAGGTCCTCGTACGAGCCGTGCCGGTTGGCGATGTCCCACTTGTCGGCGAAGGCGTTCGCCGAATCCAGGGACCTGCTGCCGACGGCGACGACCTCGTTGGTCTTCGACGTCGGCACCTGCGAGGCGAACCGGGATGCGATGTTGCCGGTGCCGATGATGCCCCAGCGGAGCTTGGTGTCAGTCAAAAGGAGTCCCGTTGTCGTTGTGGTCAGGTCAGAACTTCATGGCGCCCGCCGCGAGGTCGGCGATGAAGTGCCGGCCGCCGATCAGGAAGACGCCGATCAGGGGGATGACGCTCATCAACGCACCGGCCATCACCATCGAGTAGTCGGTGCCGTACACGCCGTTGAGCTGGTCCAGGGCGACCTGCAGGGTGAGCCGGTTCGGATCCGTCATCACGATCAGCGGCCAGAGGTAGTCGTTCCAGGTGTTGATGAAGGTGAAGATCCCGAGGAACGCCAGGCCGGGCCGGAGCACCGGCAGGCCGACGGTCAGGTACTGCCGGAAGAACCCGGCGCCGTCCACCTTGGCGGCCGCGATCAGCTCGTCCGGGATCGCGCCGCTGGCGTACTGGCGCATCCAGAAGATCCCGAACGCGTTCGCCGCGCCCGGGATGATCAGCGCCTTCAGCGACCCGATCCAGCCGAACTCGGCGAGCGTGACGAACTGCGGGACCAGCGACAGCTGGGCCGGGATCATGAAGGTCGCGAGCAACAGCCCGAACAGGAAGTTCCGGCCCGGGAACCGGTACTTCGCGAACGCGAACGCGGCCAGCGAGTCGAAGAACAGCACCAGTACGGTGACGCCCAGCGACGCGATCAGGGTGAGCAGCATCGAGCCGAAGAAGTCGATGTTGTCCAGCACCTTGCCCATGTTCTCGAACAGGTGCGAACCGATCCAGAGTTTCGGCGGGTAGCTGAAGATGTCCGGGGTGGTGTTGGAGGCCATCACCACCATCCAGTAGAACGGGAACAGCGAGACGAGCACACCGAACATCAGCACGACGTGACCCACCGCGGTGCGGATTCGCTCAATGGACATCTGCGGCCTCCCTCTTCGCATTCTGGGCTGCGATCTTGCGTTCCACCCGCCGAGCGGCGCGTCGGGTCAGCCGGTCCTCGTCCCGGCCGCCGATCAGCCGCCAGTTGATGATGCTGAACAGCACGATCAGGATGAACAGGGCCCAGCCGACGGCGGCCCCGTACCCGAACTGGTTCTTGATGAACGCGCTCTGGTACAGGTACGAGACGATGGTCAGGCCGGCGTCGCCCGGTCCGCCGATGTTGCTGGTGTCGCCGAACAGCACCCGGGACTCGGTGAAGATCTGCAGTCCGCCGATCGTCGAGGTGACCGCGGTGAACAGGATCACCGGCCGCATCATCGGTACGGTGATCCGCCAGAACGTCTGCCGTGGACTCGCGCCGTCCACCTTCGCGGCCTCGTACACGTCGGCCGAGATCGCCTGCAGGCCGGCCAGGTAGATGATCGCGTTGTAGCCGACCCAGCGCCAGGTGACGATGGTGGCGATCGCGATCTTGATCCCCCACGGCTGCGTCAGCCAGTCGACCTGACCGAGGCCGATCGACTGCAGGAACGCGTTCAGCAGCCCGAAGTTGTTGCTGAAGATCGAGCCGAACACGAGCGTGATCGCGACCACGGAGGTGATGTTCGGGATGAAGTACGCGATCCGGTAGAAGGTCCGCAGCCGGGTGGCGTTGTGCAGCGCGTTCGCGATCACCAGTGCGAGCAGCAGCATCGGGACGGTCGACAGCACCCAGATGATCAGGGTGTTGCCGATCGTCTTCCAGAACGTGGCGTCGGTGAGCAGGTACTGGTACTGCGCGAGGCCGACCCACTTCATCGGGCCGATGCCGTCCCAGGAGTGCAGCGAGATCCAGATCGAGAACAGCACCGGGAACGCGCCGAAGATCGCGAACAGGATGAAGAACGGCGCGACGGCGGTGTACTGCGGCAACGCCTGCCGGTACTTGTTCGGCCGCTTGTCCGCGCTCGCGGTGGCGGCCGCGACGGAGGCGGGTACGGCTTTGCTGGTCACGGCCATCTCAGATCGCCCCCGCCCTGGTGAGTTCCCGCTCGATCTGGTGCTGAGCGTCGGCCCAGGCCTGATCGGGGTTCTTGCCGGCCGCTTCGACGTTCACCAGCTCGGAGCTGATCGGGTTGTCGATGATGCTGTCGTACGGCGAGAAGAACGCGCCCGGGTATTTCTTGGCGGACTCCGCGAACACGTCGACGATCTGCTGTCCACCGAAGAACGGATCCGGTGCCGCCAGCCGGGAATCGGTGTAGCTGGCCGGCGTGGACGGGAACAGCACGGGGTCCAGGAACGACTGGGCCTGGTTCTTCGCCGACTCCAGCCAGCTGATGAACGCGAACGCGGCCTTCGGGTTCTTGCAGTACTTGGTGATCCCGAGGAACGAACCGCCCTTGTTGCCGGCGCCACCAGGAGCCGCCGTCACCTTCCACAGCCCCTTGGTCTTCGGCGCGGCGTTCTTCGGGCCGAGCTGCGCCCACCAGACCGCCCCGTTGTACGCGACCAGCTTGCCGTTGGTGACCACGGCGTTCTTGTCGGTGGAGTTCTGCGCGTTCGCCGACAGTCCTTCCTTGACCACGCGCACGGCCAGGTCGAAAGACTGCCGGACGTGGTCCTGATCGCCGATGTACTTCCCGTCCGACGTCATGTAGCGCTTCGGCAACTGGGCCATCCGGTACCCGTAGATGCCGGTGATGTTGTCGGTGATCGCCGAGCCGGGTACGGCTTGCTTGAGCTTCTTGCCGAGCGCGATGAAGGTGTCCCAGTCCGGCGCCAGCTGCGCGACCGCGCCTGGGTCGACGTCGATCCCGGCCTTCTGGAAGACGTCCGTGCGGTAGAACAGCGCCGTCGGACCGGTGTCCATCGGGTACCCGAGCATCTTGCCGGCCGGTGTGACACCCCACTTCCACTTCCAGGGCAGGAAGTCCTTCTCGAACTCCTTGGCACCGAGCTCGTACAGGTCGTGGAACTGGTCGGCGTTCGGGAAGTAGGTGGCGACGTCGTCGTTGATCGCGACGATGTCCGGCACCAGCGACTTCCCGGCCAGGGCGGTCAGCACCTTGGTCTTGTAGTTCGAGCCGATCCGGGTCATCGCGAGTTTCATCCCGTCGTACCCGGGAATCGCCTTCTCCGCCTGACCGATCAGGCCGTCGTTCACCGACCCGGTCCAGGTCCACATGCTGAGTTCGTTCGATCCGCCCAGCGAACTGCGCGAGCCGCAGCCAGTGAGACCCGCGGCGGCCAGGGCGCTGCCGGCCGCGAGGAACTTCCTTCTGCTCAGGGTCATAGCCTCACCTGGCGCTTTCTGTTGGATTTCGCCGGAAGGTGTTCACCGATGTTTACGTAGCCATTAGGTAAGCGCATACCCACTGAACCGGTCAAGGCTCCGATGACAAGATGAGGCCCATGACCCCTGTTGCTGTGCTGTTCGATGCCGACGGTGTGCTCCAGCGAGCCACCTTCGACTGGTTCGCCCGGTTGGGCTCGCTCGTGCCGGCCGACTCCGAGGCCTTCATCGCCGACCTGATGGCGGCGGAGCGGCCCGCGATGGTCGGGAAGGGCGACTTCCGGGAGGCTCTCGCCGACGTCCTCCGGCGCTGGAACTCGGCCTCGACCGTCGACGAGGCGTTCGAGCCGTGGACCTGGTTCGCCGCCGAACCCGAGGTGATCGAGCTGATCGGCACGCTGCGTGACGCCGGCGTGCAGTGCCACCTCGCCACCAACCAGCACGCGTACCGGCGGGCGATCATGCAGGACGAGCGCGGGTACGGGGCCTGGTTCGACCAGACGTTCTACTCCTGCGACCTGGGTCTGGCCAAGCCGGACCCGGCGTACTTCCGGGCGATCCTGAGCGCGATCGACGTACCGGCGCCGGAGGTCCTGTTCATCGACGACAACCAGGCGAACGTGGCCGGCGCCGCGTCCGTGGGGCTTCGGGCCGAGGCGTACGACCTGTCCACCGGCGTCCCCGCGCTCCGGGACCTCCTCCGCCGGTACGACCTGCCGGTTTAGAGCTCTCTGAAGTACACGGCAACCGGCAGCTTGACGCAGCCGAGGCTCTCGTAGAACGCACGGGCCGGGGCGTGGAACGCGTCCCCGCCGGTGCCGATCTCGACATACCGGGCGCCCGCGGCCCGCATCGCCGCGAAGGCGTGCTCACAGAGCGTGGTCGCAAGGTTCGACCGGCGCTGCTCGCTGTCCACGGCGAGGATCTCGATTGTGCCGTGCTCACGCCTCAGGTCGACGTGCCAGGCGACGTACCCGGCGAGTACGCCGTCCTGCTCGGCCACGGCGACGTACTTGTGCTGCTCCGGGTCGTGCAATCCGGGCAACTGCTTGCGGTAGTCCCCACGCCAGTCACCGTGCTGGCGAGCGAAGATCAGCTCCCCGACCAACGGCCGAAACGACTCCTCGAAGAACGGGCCGAACGTATCGATGGTCAGGTCGATGAGCGCGCTCAGGTCAGAGCTGACATACGGACGAATGTCCATGGAAAGTGCCTCTCGCGAGTGAAGAAGAATCCGGGCAGGCGCGACCGGCCCACCCCGCGCGCAAGCACGGGTCGTGAGCCGGGATCAGCGCCGAGTACGCTCGGCCGCGAAGCACTCCATGGACGTGATGCTAGCGGGCGGCCGGTGGAACGGCGACCGGGACCGCCAGCACCTGGCCGGTGCGGGGGTCGGTGGTGAGGCGGGTGAGGTTGTCGGTGATGCTGTCGTTCATGCGCCACTCGGCGGTGAGGACGCAGAGCGTCGGGCCGTCGAAGTCGGCCAGCGTGAGCGCGAACGGCGCCCGGTTTTCGGACAGCTCGATGCGGTCCAGGATCTCGCCGCCATCGGCCACCCGGACAACCGCCGTACCGCCGGTCTGAACCCAGATAGCGCCCTCGGCATCAAGGCAGATCCCGTCCGGACCGAGGTTCTCGGCGTACGTGCGACGGTTCGACAGGCCACCGTCCGCCTCGACGTCGAACGCAGTCAGCCGGCCGGCGAGCGACTCGGCGATCACCAAGGTACGGCCGTCCGGCGTGAGCACCATCCCGTTCGGGAACTGGATGTCGTCCGCGACCTGCCGGACCTGCCCATCGGGCGTGACCAGCTTGATCCACCCCGGCTTCGGCGCCTCACCACCGGCGAAATCGAAGTCGGCACCGTTCAGATAGATGTTGCCTTGGGCATCCACCACCAGCTCGTTCGCACCCTGCTCGGACAGCACGGTGACCGTACCGTCCGGCTCGTAGCGGCGCAGCTTGTCGCCGGTCGTCAGCATCCGGCCGTCCGGCAGCCAGTCGATCGACCAGCCCATCAGGCGTCCCATCGGCACCTCGGCGTACTCCGCCCTGCCGTTCGCGTCGACAGCCACCACCTGCTGGTCGATCCAGTTGGCGAACCACAACCGGCCGTCGTGCCAGCGAGCCGACTCGGGGATCCCTAGACCGTCAAGTAGGACCTTCATCCTGTCACCTCGTTCGTGTCGGGTCTTTTACCCACTACACGAACGAGGAACGACCGGATCGACGGCTGAGAACGAAAAGAACAGCAATCAGCGGGAGCGTCACCAAGTACGCCAAGCGCAGGTCTAGTACCCGGGCCAGCACTGCTAGGGCTGCTGGTGCGAGCAGGATGGCCGTACCCGAGGCGAGCGCGCCGATGGCGGCCAGGCGGGCTGAGCTGAGTCCAGGAAGCGCAACCAGCGCCGCCACTGTCACCGGGTAGAGCGGAGCGACGCCTAGGCCGGCCACGACCAGACCGAGAGCCACCACGGCCGGGGAGTCGAACAGGCTGACCAGCAGCGTGCCGCACGCGGCCAGCGCCCCAGACGGCAGAACCGGCGACCAGCCGCGCCACCGGATCGGACCTATCGCCCTACCAACCGCCATGCCGATCGGGAACGAGCTGCCTAGCAACGCCGCCGTGGCAGTGGGCAGGCCGGACGCCACCAGTCGCGCTACTGCCCAAACCACGAAGCAGAACTCCACTGAGACGGCCAGCACGACCCGCAGCCAGCCGACTCCTACGTCCACCACCACGCGCCGTCCTACCCGCCGCCACTTCCGGCCCAGCCCTACGGCCGGCGCGGAGTCGATCAGCACCGGGACCGGCGCTTGCGTTGTTGCTGGCTGAGCTGTTGGGCGCCGCCGGGTGCGTAGGGCGAGGTACAGAAGTGGTGGTGCCGCTAGCAGCATCGCCAGTCGACCGGAGGGACCTAGCCCGTCCAGTACGCCGATGGTGACCGGTGCGAGGATGCCGATCCCGCTCGCAACTGCATTGACCCGGCTGAGGCGCTTGTCGGCCATCGGACCGTTCAGCATGAGTGGAGCGACCAGTACGAGCAGTGCACCGCCCAGTCCAACCAACAGCCCGCCACCGATCACCGCGGCGTACGTAGGGCCGACTGCGATCAGCACCGCACCGATCGCGCAGACAACCGATCCGAAGCCGAGGACAGTGGGCACCGGCCATCGCCGCAGCAGCCACGGCCCGGCGAACGCGACCAGCATCAGCCCGATCGCGAACCCCGAGGACAGCAAGGTCAGCCGGCTGGTCGGCTCGTTCAGGTCGCGGGCGAGGATGGCCACACAGGCGCCGAGGCCGGCCAGGACGAATCCCATCGCCGACAGCGCGATCCCGATGCGTACCTCGTCGTCCCGGGCGCCGGCGTCCACCGGGGTCGCCGAGCCGGCGGTCATTCCAGACCTTTGAAAAGCCCGTCGAGCCGGTGCAGGTCCGGCAGTTCGAGGTCGGCTTCGATGCCCTTCAGCCCCGCGGTCCGCGCGCCGGCCGCCTCCCCGGCGGTCCGGCCGACGACGGTGTCCTCGACCACCAGGCAGTGCTCCGCCGGTACACCGAGGATGCCCGCAGCCCGCAGGTAGCCCTCCGGGTCGGGCTTGCCGTTCTCGACGTCGTCGATGGTGACGAGGACCCGCGGCTCGATCCCGCCCGCGTTCAGCCGGACCTTCGCCAGCTGCGCGGGCGCACTGGTGTAGACAGCCCACGGCATTCCGATCCGCTCGAGCGTGCCGATCAGCTCCACCGCGCCCGGCGTCGCCACGATGCCCTCGACGTCGTTGACCTCCAGGTCGTACACCCGCTGCCACGCCGCGGCCCGCTCGGCCGGCGTCGCGTCCGGCAGGAACTGCGCGATCGTCGCCTCGGCCGGATTACCGTGCGCGACCGCCAGCACCTCGGCCGGCGACAGCCCGTACTCGACCGCCCACCGGCCCCAGCTCCGGTCGACGACCGCATCGGAATCGACCAGCGTCCCGTCCATGTCGAACAGCACCGCGCGGATGTCCCGGATGTCCATTCACCCTCCCGTTCGAGGGTCCTCAGACACCCTCATATACTCGTTCTCCGAGCATAAGCGGAAGGTTGCGATGACTCCAGTGCGGCGGGGGCAATGGCAGACGGCTGCGGACGTTTTGACCCAAGTTGCCCGTCAGCCGGGGATTACGCGGGCTGGTGTGGCGCGGGCGCTCCGGTTGAGTACTGGGTCGGCGACGGAGGTGACTGCTCGGCTGCGCGACGTGCAGTTGCTGACCGAGGAGCCCGCACCGAGCCGGGGGCGCGGGCGGCCGACCACACTGCTGCGGGCGCATCCGGAAGGACCTGTGGTGCTCGCTCTCGACCTGCGGCAGAGCAACTGGCGTACTGCCATCGTCACGTTGGACGGGTCGCTGGAGAACCACCAGTACAAGCGGCATCGGAGTCGGCGCGCTCAGGTGGTACTGGACAACCTGCGACGACAGGTGGAGCAGACACAAGAGCAGTACGGCGTACGCCTGCAGATGGTGAGTCTTGCCGTACCAGGCACTGTCCGCGACAACCACCTGCTGCAGGCGCCGACGCTGGAGTGGGCGGAGCTGGACCTGACTGCTGTTGCCGGCGAGCTTCCACTGCTGGCGGGGAACGACGCGACGCTGAGTGGGGTGGCAGAAGCGCGGACTGGTGCGGCGGCTGGTGCCGGTACGGCGGTGCATCTGATCATCGAGGTGGGGATCGGCGGGACGCTGCTGATCGATGGGGTACCAGCACACGGTGCATCCGGTGCGGGTGGTGAGTACGGGCATATGCCGTTCGGAGACCGCGCGCGTACTTGTCCGTGTGGTGCGCGTGGGTGCTGGGATCTGGAGATCGACGGGCGTGCACTGGCTCGGCAGCTTGGGGAAGCGACGCCGGACGATCCGGTGCGTTACACCGAAGCGGTGCTACGGCGTACTGACCGGGCTGCTCTTGCGGCGGTCGCCCAGGTGGTGTCGGCACTGGCTTCGGGGATCGCGGGGCTGGTCAATGCGCATGACCCGGATGTGGTGACGATAGGTGGGCTGGCGATCCCGTTGCGGGCTGCTGCGCCGGATGCGTTCGACGAGGCGTACCGGGGTGGGCTGATGACGTTCCACCGTGGTGCGCCGCCGCCGGTGCTGGCTGCGACGCATCAGGTGGACGGACCGCTCCGGGGGGCGGCCGCGCTGGCGCTGGATCAGCTCACCAGCGAGCCGGCCATCGCCGCCTGGGCCGCCCGGCACTAGTCGACCGAAACCCCTTCGCCAACCTCCGCCGAGCCGCCTCCAGCTGGGCCGCCTGCTGCCGGGCCGTCTGCTGCTGGGCCGGCTGCCGCTGGGCCGGCTGTTGCGGGGCCCTCGGCACCGTCCTGGGGGCCTTCCGCTGACTCGTCCTCAGGGGCTGGTTCGGGTTTGGGCTTGGGGACGATCGGGGGCTCCACCTTCGCCAGGATCTCGATGATGTCGTGGCGGTGGTGCTGGATCTCGTGTGCGGTGTGCCGGATGATCCAGCCCAGCGTGCGCGGTGCCCGGACCGGGTAGTTGTACAGGCCGAGCTTCCCCAGCTCGTGCGGCTGCAGCACCCGCGCCGCCGCGCCGAACTCCCGTGCGTTCCGCACCAGCGCGGCCGCGACCTCCGCCGGGTCCTGAGTCTCGTACTTCTCCTGCTTCACCCGGCCAGTCCGGTCCATCGGCGCGTACACCGGGCGGTCCTCCGCCAGGCACTGCGCGATCCGGAGCCGCTGCACCTCGAGTACGTCGCGCACGTGGCACGCGTACTCGATCGCCGACCAGACCTCCGGCTCCGGCCGGAGCCGGACGACGCTCTGGTCCGGTCCGGCGGCTGCCTTGGTCAGTGCCATGCTGCAGTCGGCCGACTGGCGGATCAGCAGGGTCACAGTCCCCTGCAGATCACCGGTGTCGTAGTTGAAGCCACACTGCTCGCAGTACCCGTCGACCGGGGGCCGCTCGCTCAACTGCCACTCCCTCGAAATCTCCATGCGTGATCAACCGGACCGATGCCGTCGCCGAGCGCGAACCCGGCGGCGATCGCTCCGGTCACATACTCCTTCGCGGCGCCGACAGCTCCCGGTACGTCGTACCCACGAGCCAGGTACGACGCGATGGCGCTGGCCAAGGTGCAGCCGGTGCCGTGCGTGTGCCTGTTGTCGGCGCGGACCGCACTGTACGACCGCCGTACGCCGGGACCGTGCAGCACGTCCACAGCAGCCGTACCGACGTCGTGGCCACCCTTCACCAGCACCCAGGTCGCACCGGCGTCCATCAGCACCTTGGCCGCGGTCTCCCGGTCTTCGAGTGTCTCCAGCTCCACCCCGGACACTGGACCAAGCTCAGTGAGGTTCGGGGTCAGGACAGTCGCCAGCGGAACGATCTCCGACCGTACGGCGTCCATCGCGTCAGCGGCGAGCAGTGCGTCGCCATGCTTGGACACCGACACCGGATCGACCACGATCGGTACGTCGTCCGGCAGCGTCCGCAGCAGCTCGGCCACGACCCGGACCATCGACTCCGACGCGAGCATGCCGGTCTTCACCGCGTCGACCCCGATGTCGCCGACGACACTGTGGAACTGCGCCCGAACCTGCTCCGCGGGCAGCTCCCACGCACCCTGTACGCCGAGGCTGTTCTGCGCGGTGATCGCGGTCAGCACGCTCATGCCGTGGACGCCGTTGGCGAGCATCGCCTTCAGGTCCGCCTGGATTCCGGCTCCGCCACCGGAGTCGGAACCGGCGATCGTCAGCACTCTTGGCGGCGGCATCCTCAACTCCTGAAATGGGCGTGTCCGGTGTCCGCAGCATACGGCGCGCCGTCCACGGTCACGGTCCCGGCCGGGCGTTCCTCGTTGCCCTCGGCAACCGAGCCGATCACGGTCCAGCCCTCGGGCACGTCGGCCGGCTCGAAGGTCCCGACCAGCGCGTGGTCCTCGCCGCCGGTGAGCACGAACTTCAGCGCGTCCACACCGGTCGCGGCAGCCACCGCCTGCAACGGCTCCGGCACCGTCAGCGCCTTGGTGTGGAGGTCGATGATCACCTGGCTCGCCGCCGCGATGTGACCGAGGTCGGACAGCAGCCCGTCGCTGACATCGCACATCGAGGACGCCCCGGCGAGCGCGGCCCGCGGACCTTCCGCGTACGGGGGTTGCGGGCGGCGGTGTGCTTCGACGACGGCTCGCGGCGACCGGAATCCACGGGCGAGCACCGTCCAGCCCGCATCGGCCCAACCGAGCCGTCCCGCGTACGCGACCTCGTCTCCTGGGCGCGCGCCGGACCGCAGCACCGGCGCCCGGCCGTCCAGCGAACCGAACGCGGTCACCGAGACCACGATCTTGTCCGACTGGACGGTGTCGCCGCCGATGATGCTCGCGCCGACCAGCTCACACTCGTCGACCAGGCCCTGGTTCAGCTCCAGCGCCCAGGCCGTCGGCAGCTCGGCGGGCGCTCCGAAACCGACCACGAGCGCCGTCGGGCGGGCGCCCATCGCGGCCACGTCGGCCAGGTTCTGCGCGGCGGCCTTGCGGCCCACGTCGTACGCCGAGGACCAGTCCTGGCGGAAGTGCCGGCCCTCGATCAACAGGTCGGTGGTGATCACCATCCGGCCGTCCGGCACCGCCATCAGGGCAGCGTCGTCACCAGGCCCGACCAGGACGTCCTCACTTGTGGACAGCCCCTTGGTGACGGCCGCGATCAGGCCGAACTCACCCGTGCTCCCCAACGTCTCTGTCACGTCAACAGACCTCCCATGTACCCACCGGGAGTCTAGGCGGTACCGTGACCAGGCAACGAAGAGTACGCCCGGCCGGTCCGCAGTACGCTCCCAGTATCCGCTGGGACTGCGAGCGGAGTACAGCCGGAGCCAGCTGAGGACGACTGAGTGGAGAACGACGTGGTGGTCCAGGCCTACATCCTGATCCAGACCGAGGTCGGCCGCGCGGCCGACGTCGCCGCGCAGATCGCCGAGGTCCAGGGCGTCACCCTGGCCGAGGACGTCACCGGTCCGTACGACGTGATCGTCCGCGCCGAGGCCCGCAACGTCGACGAGCTGGGCAAACTGGTGGTCGCCCGGGTCCAGAACGTTCCCGGCATCACCCGCACGCTGACTTGCCCCGTCGTCCACATCTGATCGCCGGGAACGGGGACCGGTCCGGCTTCGGTATGCCCAAAATCCTGCTCGCCGCGCTCGGCCTGATCGTGCTCGCCGGGTGCAGCCCCGGCGCCGCGCCGGTGCCGGTCCCCTCCCCCGGGCCGGAGGTCACCGCCGCGTGCACCGAGCTGGTCAAGGCGCTGCCGGACAAGATCCTGGACGCGAAACGCCGCGACACCAGCCCGAAGAGCCCGCTCACCGCCGCGTACGGCGACCCGCCGATCGAGGTGACCTGCGGCGTCGCGCCACCGGCCGGGATGGCCGAGGCGCAGTCCCAGTGCTTCGAGGTGAACGGCGTCGGCTGGTTCGCCAAGCAGGTCGAGAACGGCTTCATCTTCACCACCATCGGGCGCGAGCTGTACGTGGAGCTGGCCGTCCCGGACAAGTACTCCCCCGAGGCGAACGCACTGACCGACGTCGCGGAAGTTGTCCACAGCCACGACAAACTCGTCACTCCCTGCACCTGACGACTGCATACTCCCTGGCGAGAACGAAACTCGCCTGCTGGTCCTCGTGCTGATCGTGTCCGGTTCCGGGCGGCGGGGGCGACGTTTCGGGTGGAGGCATCCTGGAGGGGATGCCCGGACGACGGGAGTGACCGATGAAGTACATGATCCTGACGTACGCGTCGCAGCAGGACTACGACGGGATGGCGGGGAAGGACACCGGGAAGCCGGCCTGGCAGCCGGAGGACTTCGCGGCGATGGGCGCCTTCATGGAGAAGTTCAACAACGACCTGATCGAGTCCGGTGAGCTGGTGGAGACGCGCGCGCTGTCGGCGCCGGTGCTGACGCGGCGGCTCGGGTCGAAGGACGGGCAGCCGGTGGTCACCGACGGGCCGTACGCGGAGACCCAGGAGGTGCTCGCGGGTTACTGGATCGTCGAGTGCGAATCGTTCGACCGGGCCACCGAGATCGCGTCCAGGCTCGCGGACACGCCGGCGCCGGAGTTCGTCCGCGCGACGGCGTACGCAGACATCCGCCCGTTGGTCGACGGACGCGACGAGCTGGTGGGCTGATCGCGATGACCAGCGCGTTCGAGGACCAGTTGCGGGAGCTGGCGCCGCAGGTGCTCGGTGCGCTGGTCCGGCGGTATGGGCATTTCGACACGGCTGAGGACGCGGTCCAGGAAGCGTTGCTGGCGGCGGCTCAGCAGTGGCCGGTCGACGGGGTGCCGGAGAGTCCGCGGGGCTGGTTGATCACGGTGGCTTCCCGGCGGCTGACGGATCTGCTGCGGCGGGAGCAGTCCCGGCTACGGCGAGAGGAGCGGGTCGCGCAGTGGGCGTTGCAGGGTGAGCCGGTCGCGGACACCGACGACACCTTGGTCCTGCTGTTCATGTGTTGCCATCCGTCGCTCTCACCGGCCTCGCAGATCGCGTTGACGTTGCGGGCAGTGGGCGGTCTCACCACCCTGGAGATCGCCCGGGCCTTCCTGGTGCCGGAGGCCACGATGACCCGGCGCATCACCCGTGCCAAAGCAGCAGTCAAGGAGAGCGGCGCCCGGTTCACGCTCCCGGCCGACCGCGAGGAGCGGCTGGGGGCGGTGCTGCATGTGGTGTACCTGATCTTCAACGAGGGGTACACGACCACCGCAGGGCCGAGCCTGCAGCGTGTCGAGCTGGCCGCCGAGGCGATCCGGTTGGCCCGCATGCTGCACCGCCTGCTGCCGGACGATCCCGAAGTCTCCGGCCTGCTGGCATTGCTCCTGCTGACCGATGCCCGCCGGCCGGCGCGGACCGGGCCGTTCGGTGAGTTGGTTCCGATGGCGGAGCAGGACCGCTCACTGTGGATTCCCGAATTGATCCAGGAAGGAGTCGGCCTGATCACCGCCACGTTGCCGCACGGACCGATCGGCCCGTACCAAATGCAGGCCGCGATCGCTGCCGTCCATGACGAGTCGCCGTCCGCCGAAGAGACCGACTGGCCGCAGATCGTCGCGCTCTACGAAGTGCTGCTGCAGTTGACGGACAACCCGATGGTTGCCCTCAACCACGTAGTAGCTGTAGCCATGGCCCGCGGCCCGGCCGAGGGTCTCGCGTTGCTCGATGCGCTGGCCGACGACGCCCGGCTCGCCAAGGACCACCGCGTACCGGCGGTCCGGGCACACCTACTCGAAATGTCCGGCGACCCAGCCGCGGCCCGCGCCGCCTACGAACTGGCCGCAACCCGCACAACCAGCCTCCCCCAACAGCGCTACCTCCACACCCGCGCGAGCCGCCTGTAACCCCCAGCCCCGCTCACCCCGCGCACCACCGATGCCGCACAGCGCACACCTAGCGGTGTCTTTGGGTTGGCGGCTGGCGGCTGGCGGCTGGCGGCTGGCGGGTTATGTGACCACTGTGAGCCGCGGGTGAGCGCGGGTGAGGTGGTGGGCCGGGGATGGCAGGAGCAGGTTGAGCGCTCCGTATCCAACCGGATGCGCCGGCCACCCGGTTTGGGGTACCCAACTGCCCATTCCAGGCGTACAACCCGCCCCACTCCACGTACACAACCACCCCCAAACCGGTTTGGGGGTGGTCAATCGACTCAGCGCAGCAGCCGGTTGACGAAACCGGCGGAGGCGCTCGGTTCTCCACTGCTGTTGTGGGTTCTCGACTGTTGTAACGGTGGAGAACCCACAACAGCAGTGGAGAACCCGGCCCTGGTGACTGAATGGACCCTGGACTCCGGGTACGGCGCGCAACCCCAACAGTTACTTCCTACCGCCTGTGGGTCCACAAGCGGCGTTCCGTCGGGCGGTCGTTGGTTGTCGTGCCGGAGGCGCTGGCGAAGTGGCGGCTGAGGCGGTTGCCGGAGGTGTAGGGCCGCCAGCCGGGGTTGCCGGTGGTTGCGAAGTCGATCCAGGACTTGTGGACGAGATCGGCCAGGTGTTGCGGCGGGGCGAGACCGAGCAGGGTTGCCGTCGCCGGATCGTCGAGATTGTCGAAGACGAAAGGAAGTTCAACAACGTGGCTGGCGCCCAGTTGACCGTTGCAGGCGGGTGATCGCCAGGCGAATTCATAGACGTACGTACCGGGTTGCGCCTCGGCGAGACGAAGGGCAGGGATGCGGTAGTACGAATCGGTCATGATCGCGGCCAGTACGTCGCCCGGGGTGGCGCCGGGTCGGTTCGCGCGGTACCTGCGTACGCCACGCGCCGGCAAACCGAAGCGCATCGCCGCACCGAGGTACAGCAGTGGGACGTTGATCCGGGCACCGACACCCGTCGGTACGAAGAACAGGCGTGCTTCCTCGCTGTTGCTGCCGACCAGGAGATCGATGTTCGCGGCGGCGCCGGCGCGGATGCGGTCGAGTGGCGGCGCGGGTAGTACGTCACCATCGACGACTGGGCTGAACGGCAGCAACGTACGAGCCACGTCGCCCCACACTTTGGCCCGGGGTTTCGCTGCGGCCTGCTGGCTGAGTTGTTCTTGGGCGGCGATCAGGCGATCCATCGGCACCGCGGCGATGGCCTCGCGGGTCGGTGCGGTGCCGAGTACGTCGGCGAGGCGGTTGGCGACGATCCGCGCGGTGTCCGGGCCGATCGTGTTGGCGGCGGCGCCGGACTGGGCGATCGCTCGGTGGAACAGTCCTTCGGCGGCGGGCATCGCGAGCAGGGTGCAGACGCTCATCGCGCCGGCCGATTCGCCGAACACGGTGACGTTGCCAGGGTCGCCGCCGAAGTTGGCGATGTTGTCGCGGACCCAGGTGAGTGCGGCGACCTGGTCGAGCAGGCCGAGGTTCGGGCTGCCTTCGCCGAACCAGAGGAAGCCGTCCGCGCCGAGGCGGTAGTTGATCGTGACGAGTACGACGCCGTCGCGGGCGAAGTGCGTGCCATCGTACACGGACAACGCACCGGAACCGCTGGTGAAGGAGCCGCCGTGGATGAACACCATGACCGGTGCCTTGCCGGTCAGGCCTGGGGTCCAGACGTTCAGGTTCAGGTAGTCGTCGCCCGGGATGACCATCCGCGGCGCGAAGTCGGCCAGATCACCCTCGGCCCGGCTCTGCGGCGCGGTCGGCCCGTAGTCGGTCGCATCCAGCGGCCGGTCCCACACCTCCGGCGCCCGCGGCGGCCGAAACCGATCCACCCCCACCGGCGCCGCCGCATACGGAATCCCCTTGAACACCAGCACCTCGGACGCACCCGAGGACGAGCTCGCCGGCGAGCCGCTCGGCGAACCGGCGGTGGAACGATCCGACGGGCTCGCGGACCAGTCGCCGGACGAGCTCGTGGTGGAGCGACTGGACGACCCGCTCGACGCGGTTCGGTCGTCGGGGTCGACGGTTGTGCCGCGAACCGGGCCGTACTGGGTGTCTGCCAGTGTCATGCCGGCCCGGATCGTGTGCTTGCCGCCATGTCAGCTCGTCAGCGCAGCCCGGTCTTGCGGGTCATCGCCAGCGTGAGCAGGTGCTCGACCAACGCCGGGTAGTCCTTGCCCGACGCCGCCCACAACCGCGGGAACATGCTGGTCGGCGTGAACCCAGGCATCGTGTTGATCTCGTTGATGATCACCTTGCCATCGGCATCGACGAAGAAGTCGACCCGCGCCAGCCCTTCCCCGTCGATCGCATCGAACGCGATCAGCGCCTTCGCCCGCACCTCCGCCGCGAGCTCCTCGGGCAGGTCGGCCGGCACCGAGAGCGCGGTGTACTCCTCACCCTCCGGCAGGTACTTGGTCTCGAAGTCGTAGAAGTCGTGCCCGCCACCCGAGATCGCGATCTCGCCGCAAACACTGGCCTGCGGCAGCGCGCCGTCCAGCCCACCGAGGACGCCGACCTCGATCTCGCGCGGGTCCTTCGCGGCCGCCTCGACGATCACCTTCGGGTCGTGCGCGCGCGCCTCGGCGATCGCGTCGTCGAGCTCGGCCAGGCTGTTCACCTTGCTGATCCCGAGGCTCGACCCGCCGCGGCACGGCTTCACGAACACCGGGTACCCGAGCGCGTCCACGGCCGTCCGGCACGCCTCCGGGTCACGAATCCAGTCCCGGTCCCGGATCAGCACGTACGGCGTGACGTCCAGCCCCGCGCCCTGGAAGACGACCTTCATGTGGTGCTTGTCCATCCCGACCGCGCTGGCGAGCACCCCGGAACCGACGTACCGGATGTCCGACATCTCCAGCAAGCCCTGGATCGTGCCGTCCTCGCCCCAGGGGCCGTGCAGCAGCGGGAACACCACGTCGACCTGACCGAGCGTGCTCGGCACCTGCTCGGGTTCGCTGATCACGAGCTCACGGTTCGCGCCGAAGAGCACCGGCAGCGCGGTCACGTCGACCTCCGGGAGCTTGCCGTCGGTGATCGACAGCCGCTCCGGGTCGCCGCTCTCCAGCACCCAGTGCCCGCTGGTGCTGATCCCGACCGGAACCACGTCGTACTTGTCGCGGTCGATCACCTGCAGCACGTTCGCCGCGGTCACACAGGAGATGGCGTGCTCGCTCGACCGGCCACCGAACACGACGGCGACGCGGGGTTTGCGCTTTTCTTCCGAGAACTCACTCACCGGCTCGACTGTAGCGGTCCCGAGATCGGGATCCGATCGGGGTTCGGTTAAGAAGTCTTCAGATCGGGGCGTCCCAGGTCACCGGCAGCGCTTTCACTCCGTACACGAGTGTGTTCACCCGGTAGTCGATCTCCTCGAACGGTACGGCCAGCCGCAGCGTCGGGATTCGCGCGTACAGCCGGGTCAGCACTTCCTGCAGCTCGAGCCGCGCGAGCTGCTGCCCGACGCACTGGTGCGGACCGAACCCGAAGGCGACATGCGCGGTCGCGTCCCGCTCCAGATCCAACCGGTCCGGGTCGGGAAACACGCGCTCGTCCCGGTTCGCCGACGACAACGCCGCGATCAGGTACTCGCCCGGGTCGATCGTCGACGATCCGGCCGGCACCTCGTCGGTCGCGACCCGGAACAGGCCGTAGTGCACCACCGACAGGTACCGCAGCAGCTCCTCGACCGCGGCCGGCACCTTCGACGGATCGGAGCGCAGGTCAGCGAGCTGCTCCGGGTGCCGCAGCAGCGCGAGCGTACTGAGCGCGATCATGTTCGCGGTCGTCTCGTGACCGGCGATCAGCAGCGTGACGCCGACCGAGACCAGTTCCTCCAGCGTCAACGGCGTACCCAGCTCCTCGCCGCGGGTGATCAGCCGCGACAGGATGTCGTCCTCCGGATGAGCCTGCTTCGCCAGTACGAGCCCGACGATGTACTCGTTCAGCTCGTCGCTCGCCCGCTGCGACTCCTCGGTCCAGCCATCGACGCGGACCAGTTGAGCACCCCGCGCCTGGAACTCGTCCCGGTCCGCGTACGGCACGCCGAGCAGCTCGCAGATCACCAGCGACGGGATCGGCAGCGCGAACTCCTGCACCAGATCGACCGGACCGCCGGCGGCCAGCATCGCGTCCAGCCGGTCCTCGATCATCGCGGCGACCCGCGGCCGCAGCGCCTCCATCCGCTTCACCGCGAACTCGGTCGCCAGCAGCCGCCGCAACCGCTTGTGCTCCGCGCCGTCCGCCTGCAGGAGCGATCCCGGCTCCGCCTCCTGGCTCAGGTCCGCGTTCGGCACGACGTGGTCCGACGGCGCGAACCGGGAGCTCAGCCGGCTGTCCCGGAGCAGCGTGCGCACCTCGTCGTACCGGCTGGCCACGTACGCGTCCACGCCCGCCGGGGTCGAGACCTTCGTCAGCCCGTCGGCCTGGCGGTACGCGGCGTACTCCCGGGCCGGATCGAACGGGCATCCGGACGGGCGGCCGACGGGGAAGCGCTCGGTCATCGCGTACCTCCTGGGCGAGAGAATTTGGTAGTGACTACCATATGACTCATTCTTCCGATTCGGAACCGGCTTCGGCGCGGCGGAGGCGTTACGCTGCCCGCGGAGCTGCTGATCGGGCGGTGTGCTGTGCCGGTGTGCTGTGGCGGTGTGGAGGGTGCTGATGGGACTGCGCGAGGTGAAGCGGGAGCGGACCCGCCGGCTGATCGCGGACAAGGCGTTCGAGCTGTTCAGCGACAACGGCTTCGGCCGGACCACGGTCGAGCAGATCGCGGCGGCGGCCGAGGTCGGGCCGAGCACCCTCTACCGGTACTTCCCGACCAAGGAGACGCTGGTTCTCGAGTTCGTCGAGGACTCCCTGGCCGACGCGGTCACCTGGTTCCGGGAACAGCCCGCGCTGGACCTGCCGGACGGTCTGCGGGCGGTGATCGAGCAGGTGCTCCAGCAACTGGAGAGCAACCCGGACCGGGTCCGCGCCGTGTTCGACCTCGCCGAGCAGAACAGCTCGGTCAGCGCGCATCTGAACGATCTGATCTGGCGGTTCCGCGACGACCTCGCCGACGCGCTGGTACAGCGGTTGCGGGCGGATGAGCCGCAACGGGCGGAGTTCATCGCCGCGCTGTCCGCCGGGATCACCATGAACGTGATCGAAAGCGTCGTCCGAGTCTGGGTCGACCACCCCGGCACCGTCGAAGCCCAAACCCTCGCCCGCCAAGCCATGCACCTCCTCACCACCGGCGGCCTTCCCCTCCCCACCTCCCCCACCAACCCCCGCTCACCGCGCCAGGGCGCCACCCGCCCGCTCCCCCACTGACCCCGCCGGGGCGCGACCCGCCGACTCCCGCCTCCGGCCGGGCGGCGACAATCCGGCTATGACTCCTGACCTCGACCCGTCCACAGTCGTCGTCCACGCCGGCCGCCCGGAGCGCGTACCCAACGCACCAGTCGGCGGATCGCCGGTGTTCAGCTCGACGTACGTAGCCGGTGGTGACCGTGGTTACGGGCGTTTCGGCAACGACGCCTGGACCGCGCTCGAGGACACCCTCGGTCAACTCGAAGGCGGCCGCGCCCTCACGTTCGCGTCCGGCATGGCCGCGGCGGCAGCCGTCATCGACCTGGTCCCCGTGGGCGGTCGCGTCATCGCGCCACAGCACGCGTACTCCGGCGTACTCGCACTCCTCGACCAGCAAGCCGAAACCGGCCGCCTCACCGTCGACCGGGTGGACATCGCGAACACCGAGTCGGTAACCCAAACCCTCGCCGGCGCCCACCTGCTCTGGATCGAGTCCCCAACGAACCCCGCGATGGAGGTCGCCGACATCCCGGCGCTCGCCGCGGCCGGGCACGCGGCCGGCGCAACCGTCGTCGTCGACAACACCTTCGCCACCCCGTTGCTCCAGCAACCACTCAAGCTCGGCGCGGACATCGTGATGCACTCGGCCACCAAGTTCATCGCCGGCCACTCCGATGTCATCCTCGGCGCAGTCATCACCGCCGACGACACCCTCTGGTCAGCGATCGAGCTCCGCCGCCGCAGTCTCGGCGCAATCCCCGGTTCGATGGACGCCTGGCTCGCCCTCCGCGGACTGCGTACGCTCGCGCTCCGCCTCGACCGCGCCCAGTCGAACGCCGCGTACTTGGCCGAGCGCCTCCTCCAGCACCCGCGCATCAGCCGCGTCCGCTACCCCGGCCTCCCGGACGACCCCGGCCACGCGCGCGCTGCCGCACAAATGTCCGGTTTCGGCGCGATCCTCTCGATCGAGCTCGGCGGCGACGCCGCGGGCGCCCAGCAGGTCTGCGAGCGCACCAAGCTCTGGGTGCACGCGACCAGCCTCGGCGGCGTCGAGTCGCTGCTCGAACGCCGCCGCCGCTGGGCGATCGAGGTCCCCACCATCCCCGAAGACCTGATCCGCCTCTCGGTCGGCATCGAACACCCGGCCGACCTCTGGGCCGACCTCGAGCAGGCCCTTACTTCTTCGACTTGAGGATTGGCCCACCGAAGAACGTCAGCACGCACAGCACGACCGGCAGGATGAACGCGATGTTCAGTGGCATCCAGTGCGCGAGGCCGCCGATCAGCGCGGGGCCGGCGAGCAACCCGACGTACCCGAGGCCGACGACCCGGGCCATCAGCGCGCCGGACGACCGCGGATCGAGGTTGCCGGCGGCGGTGAACAGCTGCGGCACGCCGCCGGCCAGGCCGAGGCCGAAGATCGCCCAGCCGACCAGGGCGACCGGCACCCACGGGACGACGATCACCACGGTCAGCCCGACCGCCGCCATCGCCGCGCCCCAGCGCACGATCGCGGCCGGCCCGACCTTGGCGGCGACCCGGTCGGTGAGGAAGCGCCCGACGGTCATCGCGACCGCGAACGCGCCGTACGCGAACGCCGCCGTACTGACCGTGGTGCCGAGGATGTCGCGGAAGTGCAGCGCGGCCCAGTCGTTGGCCACCCCTTCGGAGAGCATCAGCCCGAAGGCGAGTCCGCCGAGCGCCCAGACCAGCTTGGCCGGCGGCTTCGTCCGCTCGCCCTCCGTGCTGTCCTCCTCCTCAATGGTTGCCTCCAGCAAGAACCTGCTGGCGATCAGCGACAGCACGATGCAGAGCAGGCCGGCCAGCGCGAGGGTCAGCTCGGTGGGTACGTCGGCGCGCAACGTCGCCGCGCCGATGACAGCGGCGATCGCACCGCCGATCGACCACATGGCGTGGAACGCGGCCATGATCGGCCGTGGGTAACCGCGCTCGACCACGACGGCCTGCGCGTTCATCCCGACGTCGATCGCGCCGTTGCCGAAGCCGACCAGGATCAGCGCCAGCCCGAGCGTCCACCAGTTCGTCGCCAGGCCGGGTCCGGCGAGCGACGCACCGAGCACGATGCCGGCCGCCGGTACGAGCCGCCGCTGCCCGATCTTGTCGACCAGCGGACCCGCGACCTGCATGCCCGTGAACGCGGCCGCACCCAGCACCAGCAAGAGCAGCCCGAGCGTGCTGTGCGTGATCCCCGTCGCGTGCTCGATGCTCGGAATGTGCACCACCCACATCCCGATCGCAAACCCGTTCAACCCGAAGTACATCCAGGTGGCAACCCGGGCAGCTTTGGGCGGAGCTACACGGACATCTGTTGCGGTCACTGGGCCACCTCTACAAGTACGCCGCGCTGGGCCAGTACTGTTCGTTGGTCTTCGGGGGCGGAGTCATCGGTGATGAGCAGGTCCGGGCGGTCGGCCGGGCAGACATAGGCGAGCGCGGCGCGGTCCCACTTGGTGCCGTCGGCGAGCACGATGGTGCGGGCGGCGACGTTCATCGCCTCCTGCTTCACCTCCGCGTCACCGAGGTCGAACGCGGTCAGCCCGGCGTCCAGACTGAAAGCACACGGACTCAGTACGGCGGTGTCGAACCGCAGCGCCCGCAACGACGCCACGGTCAGCGGACCGACCAGCGACAACTCGCCCTTGCGGGCCTCGCCACCCGGCACCAGCAGCCGGATCCGCGGCGCGTCGGACAGCTCGTGCGCGATGTGCAGCGACAGCGGCATCACCGTCAGCGCGCGGTCGTGCAGCAACTTCGCGGTCTCGAGCGCCGTCGTACCGCTGTCCAGCACGATCGTCTCGCCGTCGCGGATGTGCGCGGCCGCGGCCTGAGCGATCGCCTGCTTGGCCGCGAGCGCCTCCTGGACCCGCAGCGAGTACGGCGGCTCCAGGCCGGACGGCATCGCCGACACCGCGCCGCCGTGGACGCGCTTCAGCACCCCCTGCGCGGCCAGGAAGTCCAGGTCGCGCCGCACCGTCATGTCCGACGCCGCGGTCACCTCGACCAGTTCATGGACGGTGACTCGGTCGGCGGCACGCAGGCGATCTACGATCATTTGGTGCCGTTCCGCACTTCTCATGCGCAGAAAACTACCATCCGCCTGATCGTTCAAACAGATAGTGTGTTTGCTTGTGACTAATGACACCGCCCTGGTCAAGCGGTCGCGGTACGCCGTCGCCGCCGTCTTCTGCGTACACGGATCGGTCACCGGGTCGTTCGCGACCCGGGTGCCCTGGATTCAGGAGCATGCGGGGGTGTCGGCCGGTCAGCTCGGGCTGGCGCTCGCGTTCCCGGCGCTCGGCGCCGCGGTGATGATGCCGCTGGCCGCCCGGGTCAGCCACCGGTTCGGCACCCGGGCCGCGCTCCGCGGCCTGCTCGCGCTCTGGACCCTCGCCCTGATCCTGCCGTCGCTCGCCCCCGGCCTGCTCACGCTGTGCGCGGCTCTGTTCGTGTACGGCGGCACGTCCGGGATGGCCGATGTCGCGATGAACGCACTCGGCATCGAGGTCGAGCACCGGCTGAAGAAGTCGATCATGTCCGGCCTGCACGGCATGTGGAGTGCGGGCGCGCTGCTGGGCTCCGCGGTCGGTACGGTCGCCGCGCATGCCAACGTCAGCGCCCAGGTACACCACGCCGTCGCCGCTGTTGTACTGACGCTGATCGGTGCGGTGCTCTGCCATTTCGTACTGAATCTGCATCCGGAAGAGGACACCGAGCCGCCCGCGCGGTTCGCGCTGCCGCCGAAGTCGGCGCTGCTGATCGGCGCGGTCGGGTTCTGTGCGGTGTTCGCGGAAGGTGCGAGCCTGGACTGGTCGGCCGTGTACTTGCGGGACGTCCTGGACAGTTCGGCCGGTGTCGCGGCCGGTGCGACCACCGGATTCGCGCTGACGATGGCGATCGCCCGGCTCACCGGCGACGCGGTGGTCGACCGGTTCGGCGCCGTACGCACGGTGCGCTGCAGCGGGGTGATCGCGATGCTCGGCGGGCTGCTCGTGGTGATCGCGCCGCACGCCATCGTGGCGATGATCGGCTTCGGCCTGATCGGTATCGGCATCGCGGTCGTCGTACCTCTCGCCTTCGCCGCCGCCGGCCACACCGGCACCAACGCCAGCCAGGCAATCGCCGGCGTAGCAACCATCACCTACGCCTCCGGCCTGGTAGCGCCCTCCATCATCGGCGGCATCGCCCAAGCCAGCAGCCTGACCACCTCGTTCGTAGTAGTCACCGCCCTGGCCGCCGGCCTGGCGATCTTCGCCCGCGTCCTGGCCACCCGCCCAGCCGCGACAACCACGGCAGAAGGACGGGCCGGCTGACGCCCGCGCTAGTCCCATAGCCTCAACCCAGTAGCTGATCCAGCACCTCGCCCGCTTCGTCGTACCCGGCATCGCGGATGCGCTGGAGTTCCAGCAGGTCTTTCGCGGCGGCTGCTCTGCGGGTGAGGTGTTCCCCTGCCCGCTCACAACCCTCATCCAGCAACTCGCTGAGAGCAGCAGTGTCGTCGCGCTCGTCCGCGAGATCCGCAAGCTTGTCCAGCGCCTTCTCATTGCCCTCGTCCGCGAGGGTCCGCAACGTGTCCCAGTCGGTCATACCCCGATCCTGCAACCTTGCCCTTAGGACAAGGTCAACAATGGACCCGTGCTCACCATCGGACAGCTCGCCCGGTACGTCGGCGTGTCCACCAAAACCGTCCGCGTCTACCACGCCAAGGGCCTGCTCCCGGAGCCCGGACGCGACGCCTCCGGCTACCGCAGATACCCGGCCCAAGCCGTCGTGGACCTGCTCCGCATCCGCACCCTCGCCGATGCGGGCGTCCCGCTGGCGCGAATCCGCGACCTGACCCCCGCGAACCTCGGCACGGAACTGAAGCAAATCGACGCCGACCTGGCCACCCGGATCAAACAGCTCCGCGCCATCCGCGCCCGCCTCCGCGAACTGGCCGGCGGCGAACTCCGCTTCCTGCCCGCGGAAGTCGACGACCACCTCGACGGCCTACCCGCGCTCGGTTTCAGCGCCCGCTGGATCGCGATGGAACGCGACCTCTGGATCATCCTGTACGCGACCCAGCCGGATCTCGCCGACACGTTCTTCCGTGACCAAACCCAATCGCTGACCGATCCCGCGCTCCGAGATCTGTACCTGGCGTCCGACCAGGCCCACGACCTCGACCCCACCGACCCCGAACTGGAGGCACTGGCGGACCGGATCGTTGCCGCCAGCATCGAGCGCTACGGCACCGAACCGCCCGGCATGTCCTCGACCGATCCCACCATCCATCAGCTCCTGCAAGGCGCCGTGAACGACTCCTCACCAGCGTGGCAGCGACTCGACACCATGATCCGCGGCCGGCTGGGACGGCACGGCGTGACCGGCGTCTGAGCCCGCCCTGTGGACACCGCAGCGGAGGCAGCCGATGACGGTGATAGGAATCAAGACGTGATTGACTTTCGGGTGGCTGGGCTGGAGGATGCGCCGGCAGTGGCCGCGTTGCACAGTGACAGCTGGCAGCGGCATTACCGCGGCGCGTACACGGATGCGTTCCTTGATGACGAATCGGGTGCCTATCTGGGCGCACTCTGGGCCAAGAAGCTCGCGGCGCGCGAAGGTACGCGGACCACCCTCGCCGAGTACGAAGGGCAACTGATCGGCCTGGCGCATGTGATCTACGGAGCAGACCCCGAGTACGGCGCACTGGTCGACAACCTGCACGTGCGCGCGTCCGTGAAGCGCCAAGGGCTCGGCACCCAGCTACTCGCCCGCACCGCCGAGACCGTACAGAACGAAGGCATCTTCCTCTGGGTGCTCGAACAAAACACGGCTGCCCAAGGCTTCTACGCGGCCCGCGGCGGCATCCGTGGCGACCGGCGCGCCGTCACCGCACCAGGCGGCGAACCACACCGGCTCAACGGCACACCAGCAGCGATCAGGTACTACTGGCCTGATCCCGCGGCGCTTGTTTGACCGTTTCGATCAGCGCGTACGACGCCCGGCTGGCCGCCTCCGGATCGCCCGAACGAATCGCCTCCACGACAACCCGGTGCGCGTCCGGAATCCGATGGTCCTCGGGGATCGTCGCGGTCTCGTGGATGGACTGGGTGAGCACCTCCGCGATCGCGTCGAACAACCGCAGCAACAACGGGTTCCCACTCGCGACGACCACCTGCCGATGGAACTCCGCGTCCACAGCGACGAATTCGTCCATGTCACCGCTGTCAACCGCCGGACCGCGAGCGTTGAACGCAGCCGCCAGCGCGGCCAGGCTCTCCTCGTCCTGACGCAGCGCGGCCAGCCGCGCCGCCGCCGCCTCGATCCCGGCTCGGGCGTCCAGGACATGCGTCAACGACGCGGACAGCTCGTCCCGGACCAGTACGCCGCTGATCTCGTTGGTCGCGCGTACATAGGTGCCGTCGCCCACGCGCGGCTCCAGCAGCCCGGTCAGACTGAGTGACCGCAGCGCCTCCCGCACCGTCCCGCGACTGACCCCCAGCTCGGCGGCGAGCTGGTTCTCCCCCGGGATCCGCGACCCACGCGGCCACGCCCCGGACTCGATCAGCGCCCGGAACTGCTCGGACACCTGCAGTACGAGCGGCACCTGCCGCACCGGTCCATCAAGTGACACCACCAACGACCTCCTCGTACCAGGAGCGTACAGTGTAAATGTAGGACATCTGCAAAGGCATGTGGAAAGAGGTGTGTTGTGGCGGTCATGACCGATCCAATGACTCGAGGGCGGGCGGGCCTGATCACCGCGACCGCCTTCGTGGTGGCGCTGAGCCTGCGGCCGGCGCTGACCGCGGTCGGTCCGGTGCTGCCGCGCATCGGTCAGGATCTGCAGCTCGGTGAGGCCGCGCAGGGTCTGCTCGGTACGCTCCCGCTGCTCGCGTTCGCGGTCGCCTCGCCGCTGGTGCACCTCGCGTCCCGCCGCTTCGGCATGGAGCGGGCGGTGTTCGTCTCGCTGTTGGTGCTCGCGGCCAGCAGTGCACTCCGCCCGTACACGGGTCCGGCCGGGCTCTGGATCGGTACGGCCGTGGTCGGCGCCGCGATCGCCGTCGGCAACGTACTGGTGCCCGTGATCATCAAGCGCGACTACTCCGCGAACGTGTCCCGCGCCACCGGGATCTACACCGCGTTCATCACCGGCGGTGCGGCCGTCGCGTCGATCCTCGCCGTACCGATCGCGGACGCGGTCGACTGGCGGCTGTCCCTCGCGGTCTGGGGCGGTCTCGCCGTACTGGTGGCGATCGTCTGGCTGCCGCGGACGTTGTCCCCGGAGCCGATGCCCGCGCCCCAGGCCGAGGACGAGAATCCGCCGGTGAGCGTCTGGCGGCAGCCGATGGCCTGGCTGGTGACCGGCTTCATGGGATTGCAGTCGACCAGCTTCTACCTGTTCGTGAACTGGCTGCCCACCATCGAGATCACGACTGGTGGGGTTTCGGAGCGATCCACCGGCGTACACCTGTTCGTCTTCCAGGTGTTCGGGCTGATCGGCGGGCTCAGCATCCCGTTCCTGCTGAAGCATCCGACCAACCAGCGCGCCGGCCTGATGACCGCGAGTACGCCGATTCTGATCGCGTTGCTCGGTCTGCTGTTCGCGCCGCACCTGGCGATCGTCTGGGCGGTCGTCGGCGGGCTCGGCCAGGGCGCCGGGCTGGTCGCCGCGCTCTCGCTGATCAGCATCCGCGGCCGCGGTCACCACGAGACCACCCAGCTGTCCGGGATGGCGCAGGCCGTCGGCTACACGCTGGCCGCGTCCGGCCCGGTGCTGGCCGGCTACCTGACCCAGGCGACCGGCGGCTGGAGGACGACCCTGATCGTGTTCGCCGTCCTCGCAGCCACCCAGGTCACACTCGGGTTCGTCGCCGGCCGCGACAATCGCTGATTACTTGTCGGTGGCGAAGGCCGCGTCGAAGGCAGCGGTGGGCTTGTCGAAGGCCAGGGCGCGGATCACGTTGACCGCTTCCGCCGCGCCGACCTTGCGCTCCATCCCGGCGTCCTCCCACTCGACCGAGATCGGGCCGTCGTAGCCGATCGAGTTGAGCACGCGGAAGCAGTCCTCCCACTGCACGTCGCCGTGCCCGGTGGAGTAGAAGTCCCAGCCGCGCCGCGGGTCGCCCCACGGCAGGTGCGAGCCGAGCCGCCCGTTCCGACCGCCGCCGACCCGCATCCGGGTGTCCTTGCAGTCCACGTGGTAGATCCGGTCCTTGAAGTCCCACAGGAAGGCGACCGGGTCGATGTCCTGCCAGACCATGTGCGACGGGTCCCAGTTCAGCCCGAACGCCTCCCGGTGGCCGATCGCCTCCAGGGTGAGGGTCGTGGTCCAGTAGTCGTACGCGATCTCGGACGGGTGTACTTCGTGCGCGAACCGGACACCCTCCTCGTCGAACACGTCCAGGATCGGGTTCCAGCGGTCGGCGAAGTCCCGGTAGCCGGCCTCGATCCGCTCCGCGGGCACCGGCGGGAACATCGCCACGTACTGCCAGATCGACGACCCGGTGAAGCCGATGACGGTGTTCACGCCGAGCTTCTTCGCCGCCCGGGCGGTGTTCTTCAGGTCCTCGGCAGCCCGCTGCCGGACCCCTTCGGCGTCACCGTCGCCCCAGATCCGGGACGGCACGATCGCCTGGTGCCGGAAGTCGATCGGGTCGTCGCAGACCGCCTGCCCGACCAGATGGTTGGAGATCGCGAACACCTGCAGGTTGTACTTCTCCAGGATGTCCTTGCGGCCCTGCACGTACGAGTCGTCGTCGACCGCCTGCTGGACGTCGAAGTGGTCACCGGAGCAGGCGATCTCGACGCCGTCGTACCCGGCCTCGGACGCGAACTGGCAAACCTCTTCGAACGGGAGATCGGCCCACTGGCCGGTGAAGAGAGTGATCGGACGAGGCATCTCACGGGCTCCTAAGAGTTGTCGACGGTGATCCAGGCGGAGTCGCTCGCGGCCGATCGCAGGACGGCGTCGATCAGCCGGGCCGACCGTGCTCCGGCGGCGAAATCTGGCAGGCCGTCCGGCTGGTCGCCCAGGACGGCGGCGTAGCTGTCGGCGACGAACGAGTCGAACGCGTCCTGGTACCCCTGCGCGTGCCCGGCCGGCAGCCGGTTCACTCGCGCGGCGGACGGGCTGAGCGTGTCCGGGTCGCGGGTCAGCAGCTGACTGCCCGCGCGGTGACCGACCCACAGGCGATCCGGGTCCTCCTGGTCGAAGCCGAAGCTCGACTCGGTCCCGGACACCTCCAGGTACAGGCGGTTCTTCCGGCCGGCCGCGACCTGGCTGACCACGATCGTCCCGACCACACCCGCCTCGGTCCGGAACTGCGCGGTGGCAAGATCCTCGGTCCGTACGTCGACTCCGCCGCGCCGCGCCCGCACCGTACGCAGCTGAGCGCTGATCGCGGCGATCCGGTCACCAGTGACGAACTCGGTCAGATCGCACCAGTGCGAGCCGATGTCCGCGAAGGTTCGCGACGGGCCGCCGGTGCTGTCATCGACGCGCCAGTTCTGATCGTCGGCGCCTGCCAGCCAGTCCTGCAGGTACGAGCCGTGCAGGCTGGTGATTTCGCCGGCATCCCCCGCCGCGATCCGGGTCCGCAACTCGCGGACCATCGGGTGGTAGCGGTACACGAACGGCACGGCGCCGACCAGCCCCGCCTCGGCCGCTGCGGCCTGCAGCCCGGTCGCGTCCGGTACGGAGGTGGCCAGCGGCTTCTCGCAGACGACGTGCTTGCCGGCTTCGAGCGCTCGCAGGGTCACGTCGCGGTGGGTGTTGTTCGGCGTGCAGACGTGGATGACGTCGAGGTCCGCGGCGAGCAGCTCGTCCAGGGTCGCGTACCCGCGCTCGGCGCCGGACGCTTCCGCGGCTGCCTCGGCGCGCTCGGGCGACGAGCCGACCGCACCGACGACGGTCGCGCCGGAGACCAGCGCGGCCCTGCCGTGTACGCGGCCCATGAAGCCGCCGCCGACGATCCCGACCTTCAGCTTGCGCGCACTGGTGGACACGTCGAAGGACGCTATGGCAGGCTTTTGAACCCTGTCAAGCAAAAGTCCGCGGTCGGTACGACGAAAGTCCGGTGCATTGAGCGATCTGGGTACGGCGGATGTGGTCTTGCGCCTGCTGCTCGACGGGCAGCCGCAGACCCGCGCCGAGCTGATCGACCGCAGCGGCCTGGCCCGATCGACGGTGAACGGCCGGATCGAGGCGCTGCTCGCGTCCGGTCTCGTCGTACCGTCCGGCGAGGCCGCGTCGACCGGCGGCCGGCCACCGGCGCGGTTCCGGTTCAATCCGACCGCGCGGCTCGTACTGGCCGCCGACGTCGGTGCGACGCACTTGTCGGTCGCACTCACCGACCTGACCGGCGAGATCCTCCATCGATCCACTACTCAACTACGGATCGACGAAGGGCCCGGGGTCGTACTCGACGCGCTCGTCCGGGCGGCGCATGAGCTGCTGCGCGAAGCAGGCCGCTCCCCCGCGGACCTCGCCGGTACGGGCGTCGGGCTGCCCGGTCCGGTCGAGCACAGTACGGGGCGGCCGAACCATCCGCCGATCATGCCGGGCTGGGATTCGTACGACGTGGCCGGCCGGCTCAGCCGCGATCTGCCCGGGCCGGTGCTGGTCGACAACGACGTCAACATCATGGCCCTCGGCGAGCATGCGACCGCGTACCCGGAGGTCGAGCATCTGCTCTTCGTGAAGGTTGCCACCGGCATCGGCGCCGGCGTGATCAGCGGCGGCCGGCTGCATCGCGGCGCCCAGGGCGCGGCCGGCGACATCGGGCACATCCAAGTACTCGGGCGTACGGAACTGTGCCGCTGCGGGAATCGTGGTTGCCTGGAGACGATCGCCTCCGCGGCGGCGCTCGCGGCCAGGCTGAACGTCGGCACCAGCCAGGACATCGTCGAACTCGTCCGCGCCGGAAACACCGACGCGACCACCGCGATCCGCCAGGCCGGCCGTGAGATCGGAACAGTCCTGGCTGCGGCGGTGAGTCTGCTCAACCCGTCGGTGATCGTCGTGGGTGGTTCACTCGCTCAGGCCGGCGACAGTCTGCTGGCCGGTCTGCGCGAAACCGTCTACGCCCGTTCGTTGCCGCTGGCCACGACCCACCTGCACGTCGTACCGTCCCGCACCGGCCGCGACGCCGCGCTGCTCGGCGCCGCGAAGCTCGTCTGCAGCCAAGTAGTCGGCTAGGCCGGATCAGCTGGCCGGTTGTTTCGCCGCTGCCGGATTGTTTCACCGCTGGCCGGTTGTAGCACGCCAGCGGCGAAACAACCCGCCAGCTGGCTTTACCAGTCGACCCGCGGCCGAGCGGGTTAGGTGGTGAGGGCGACGGCTAGGTGGTCGATCAAGTCGAGGAGGCGGGCCAGCTGCGCGTTGTCGTGGGCGCGGTGGTGGCTGCCCTGGCGGCGGACGCCGAAGGCGGACTGGACGGCGATGAGCTGGGTCCAGCGGCGGATCCGGTCCGCGTCGAGGCCGGCCGCTTCGGCGAAGTGGTCGAGCTCGGTGTGCAGCCGTTGCAGGAGGTCGTTGCCGGTGAGGCCGTCGCCGACGTGCAGGTAGTAGGCGCGGGTGCGGAGGAAGATCGCCGCGTCGTAGGCCGGGTCGCCGACGTAGCCCTTCGGATCGACCGCCAGCCAGGGCTCGCGGTCCGCGCGGAGGATGTTGCGCGGGTGGAAGTCGCCATGGAGCAAGGTCTGCGGTTGCTTGCGGCAGAGTTCGTCGACAACCGCAAGCGCTTCATCCACGACCGTCGCAGGCAACGCGTGGTCGAGCTCGGCCGCGTCGGTGCGCAAACTCTCGGCCCAAGCCGGCGCCTGATCCGACATCCGCGGTAACCCGTCCGGCGCCGGAATCATCAACTGCCGGAGAAGGCTCCCGGCAATCGTCGCCATCTCACCAGCGTCCACCGCGAGGCTAGCGGGGCGGTGGTTGGCGAGGGTGGTGGGGTGAGTGCGTTCCAGCAGCATCGCGTAGTGCGTGTCGTCGCGTTCGTACAAATGGACGGCGCCGCGACCGTCCCAAGCAGCGAACGCGTCCGGCTCGTGCACATTGCCCGGATGCGGGAACGACACCTTCAGCACCGCACCGCGGACCGGTACCACGACCCCAACCTCGCCGTGCATGACCTCGCCGGCGCGCTCGCATTTCCAGCGCGTCAGCAGGTCGTCGACGATCGACGGCAACGCCGCGAGCCAAGCCGTACCCGCCGCGCCTTCCCGATCGACGGTCGCCTTGGCGAAGGCCGCTGGGATCACCAGCGCTCCGACTTCGCCGACCGGGAAACCAGGCTGAACAGCATGTCCTTCGGCGTCATCTCGCCCGCCACCACCTTCGTGACGTGTTCGGCGATCGGCATCTCCACGTCGTGCCGGTGCGCCAGCTCAGTCACCGACTCGCACGACTTCACACCCTCGGCGACCTGTCGAGTCCCACCGGAGATCTCCGCCACCGACAACCCCTGCCCCAGCTTCTCGCCGAACGTCCGGTTCCGCGACAGCGGCGACGAACAGGTCGCGACGAGATCACCAAGCCCAGCCAGCCCGGAAAACGTGTGCTCGTCCGCGCCCAGCGCCCGCCCCAGCCGCGCGATCTCGACCAACCCACGCGTGATCACCGACGCCCGCGCGTTGTCGCCGAACCCGAGCCCGACCGCCATCCCGACCGCGAGCGCGATCACGTTCTTGCAAGCGCCACCGACCTCGCACCCGATCACATCGTTGTTCGTGTACGGGCGGAACGTCGGTGAATGGCACAACTTCTGCAACCGCGCCGCGGTGCCTTCGTCCGTACAGGCGACAACAGCCGCGGCCGGCTGCCCTTCGGCGATCTCCCGCGCCAGGTTCGGCCCGGAGACGACCGCGATCCGCTCCGGACCGGCGCCGGTGAGCTCCGCGATCACCTCGCTCATCCGCTTCGTGGTCCCGAGCTCGACGCCCTTCATCAGACTGACCAGCGGCACCGCGTTCGGCAGTACACCTGCCCAGTCGGTCAGGTTCGCCCGCAACGACTGCGATGGCACCGCGAGCACGATCGCCTCCGCTCCGTCAGCCGCGGCGGCCGGGTCGTGGGTCGCGCTGATCGCATCCGGCAACCGCAGCCCAGGCAGGTACTCCGGGTTCGCGTGCTCGGTGTTGATCACCTCGCACAGGGCCTCCCGCCGCGCCCACACCGAAACCTGGTTCCCCGCATTCGCAAGCACCATGGCGAACGCCGTACCCCACGACCCGGCACCGAAGACGGCTACTTTCGTCATGCAGGCTCCTCACCTTGAGCTTTGCGGGCCTTGCGGAGGTCGTAGAGCTCCTTCGGCGGGGTCTCGCCGCGCAGCTCGCCCAGCGTCTCGGCGACCGCGGCCATGATCACCTCGGTTGCCTCGTGCAACAGCTCGTTGGTCAGCGGCTTGCCCGCGAACGCGCTCAGGTCGACCGGCGCGCCGGCGCGGACCAGCAGTGTCTTGCGGGGCAGCAGCCGAATCCGCACATGCTTGCCGGAGTACGACTTGATCACCTCCTGGGCGCCCCAGTTCGCCACCGGGATGACCGGGCAGCCGGTCATCAACGCGATCCGGGCGGCACCGGTCTTGCCGGTCATCGGCCACATCTCCGGGTCGCGGGTGATCGTGCCCTCTGGGTAAACGCCCACACACTCACCGCGTTCGACCGCCGCCACCGCGTCCCGGAACGCATCCGCGGCCTGAGTGGAATCCCGGTACACGGGGATCTGCCCGGCGCTGGTGATGATCTTGCCGATCACCGGCAGCTTGAACAACGACGCCTTCCCGAGGAATCGCGGAATCCGCCGGCATTCCCAGATGAAGTACCCGAGCAGCACCGGATCGAAGTGCGAGAGGTGATTCGGCACGTACACGACCCCGCCGGTCCGGGGCATGTTCTCCCGGCCGCTGAACCGGCACTTGGTGAACACGATCATGAACGGTTTGACGATCGCGACAATCACCCCGAACCAGAATCCACGCGGCGGCCGTGGATCCGCCTGCCTCGCGTCCACAGCTGCCTCCTGGTGCTCGTTCCGGCCATCCGTCATGGGAGAATCCTGCCTGATGGCAGACCTACAGGTCGCTCCCTGGACCCTGGTGATCCCGGTGAAGCGTACGGCGATCGCGAAGAGCCGGCTCGCTCCGGCCTACCCTCAGCACCGCCCTGAGCTCGCCCGGGCCTTCGCTGTCGACACTACTGCGGCCGCCCTCGCCTCTCCGCTGGTGCGTGCCGTTCTGGTCGTCACCGACGATCCGCTGGTGGCCGCGGACGTCACTGCCGCGGGTGCACTGGTGGTCCCGGATCTCCCGGCAACAGGGCTGAACGAGGCTCTCCTGCACGGCGCGACCGTGGCCGCCGCCGAGTCCCCTGAGCACGGCGTCGCGGCGCTGTCGGCCGATCTGCCCGCGCTGCGGCCGGCCGAGCTGACCGCGGTCCTGGCGGCGTGTACGGCACCACGTTCGTTCGTCATCGATCTACCGGGCAGCGGGACCACGTTGCTCGCGGCGGCTCCGGGCGTACCGCTGGATCCCCGTTTCGGGGTGGGTTCCGCGCTCGCCCATCAGGCTTCCGGCGCGGCACCGATCGAGCTGACCGGCATCGAGTCGGTCCGTCGCGATGTCGACACGGCCGCCGATCTCGCCCATGCCATCCAGCTCGGTGTCGGCCCGGCCACCGCCGACGTGATGTCCCTCGTGCTCGGTGCCGCGACCGGTACCGAAGGGCTAGCCTGCTGACATGCAAGCAACCGTGAGCGCGTACGACGCCGAGACGTTCTCCGGTGCGGTGCTGACCGACACCGGGATCGAGCTTCCGTTCACCGTGCACGCGGTCGCCGACACCCCGGTGCGGCACCTGCGCGTCGGCCAGCGGGTCCGGATCGAGACCACCGGAACGGGCGCGACGACGACGGTCACGAAGGTCGAGTTCGGCACCCACCTGTAGGTCCTGAGCAACGGCGAAGGCCGGTCAACCCTGGTGTGGGTTGCCCGGCCTTCGCTGTACTTACTGGTGCCGCAGTGCTCGAAGATCAGCGAGCGGTACGCTTCGCCGCGGTCTTCTTGGCGGGGGCCTTCTTGGCCGGTGCCTTCTTCGCGACGACCTTCTTGGCCGGGGCCTTCTTCGCCGGGGCCTTCTTGGCAACGGTCTTGGCCGGCGCCTTCTTGGCTACCGCCTTGGCCGGGGCCTTCTTGGCGACCGTCTTCTTCGCGGCAGCGGTCTTGGTCGCGGCGGCCTTCGCCGGCGCGGCCTTCTTTGCCGGGGCAGCCGCCTTGGTGGCGGTCGCGGCCGGCTTCGGGGCCACCAGCTTCGGCAGCTTCTTCGCACCGGAGACAACGGCCTTCAGCTCCGCACCCGCGCGGAACTTCGGCACCGTCGTCTTCTTGGCGCGCTTGGTCTCACCGGTCCGCGGGTTGCGCACGATGCGCGCGCCACGCTCGATGGCCTCGAAGGCACCGAAACCGGTGATGGCGACCTTGCCACCCTTTTTGGTCAGCTCCCGCTGGACGGTGTCGATCACCGATTCCAACGCGTGCTGGGCCTGGCGGCGGTTTCCGTCGAAGTGCACTGCGAGCGCTTCGACCAACTGGCTCTTGTTCACTGCTTCCCTCCGTGAACACTAGGCGTCGAGCACAGCGCTCGATCTCACAGGAACGTTATGGACTCACACGGCCGTGCACAAACACCAACGCGGCAATTTGGCCTTGTTTTAGGCGATTCGGGCCACAAATCGGGCCGAATCGCCCCAAAACCGGGGTGTGGCGGCAGTTTCAGAGCCAGCCGCGGCGTTTGAAGATCTGGTGCAGACCGACACACACCAAGGCCATCAGCCCGATCGCGAACGGGTATCCGAGCTGCCAGTGCAGCTCCGGCATGTTGTCGAAGTTCATCCCGTACACGGTGCCGATCAGGGTCGGCGCGAACAGGATCGCCGCCCAGGCAGAGATCCGCTTCACCTCTTCGTTCTGCTCGCTGCTGGCGATCGCGAGGCTCTTCATCTCCTCGTTCTGCTGCTGGGCCACCAGGGTCGCGTTCACGGTCAGGATGTCGCGGAGCAGTTCGCGGAAGCCGTCCACCTTCTCCACCACCTCGGTGACGTGGTCGGCCACGTCCCGCAGTGAACGTTGCAGTTCCTCGTCCACGCCGTACTTCTCGAAGCCACCCCGGAGTTGCTCGAGGATGCCGGTCAACGGCCGGGTGGCGCGCTGGAACTCGATCACCTCGCGGGACAGTTCGTAGATCCGCCGGGACACCAACGGATCGCCGCGGAACACCTCGGTCTCGATCTCGTCGATGTCGTTCTCCAGGCCGGCCACCACCGGCGCGTACCCGTCGACGACCTTGTCCATGATCGCGTAGAGAACGGCTTCGGCGCCGCGGCTGAGGAGCTCCGGATCGCGTTCGACCCGGCGCCGGACCGCTGCCAGGTTGGGCGCTTCGGCGTGCCGGACGGTCACCACGAAGTCCCGCCCGACGAACACGTGCACCTCGCCGAACTCGACCTGCTCGGTCGCGTCCCGGTACCGGGCGGCCTTCAGGACCACGAACAACGTGTCGCCGTAGCGCTCCAGCTTCGGCCGCTGATGCGCTTCGTTCGCGTCCTCGATCGCCAGCTCGTGCAGGTCGAACTCGTCCGCCAGCGACGCCAGCTCACGCCGGTCCGGGCGGTACAGGCCGATCCAGGCCAGGCTGTGCGGGGCTTCGTGCAGCGCGCCGTACGTCTCCGCCAGCGAAACCGGCGACGAGACCCGGCGGCCGTCGCAGTAGATCGCGCTGTCGACGACGCTGTGTCCCTTGGGCTTCTGCGGATCGCGCGGCTGCTTGGTGTCCGGCGCGGTCGCGGTCGCGGTCGCAGCGGATGCGGCGTGCTTGCGCGCGGCGGCACGCAGTGACGGGTTACGGCTGAACGCACGGAAGGTGCGCAGGCGCAGGTCGGACATGAGTCCTCCAGATGCGGTGGTTCAGGCGAGTGATGAGCACACGTCTGCCCGACCCCATGACTACTGGAGGAAAGTCAGTCCCCCGAAGGCCGAGCGAGACCGGTATGTCTGGAGGGATCGCTGCTGTTCATGCGTCCTCACCTCCTCGGTCTCGCAAGCCTTGTCCAAGATGCCCCCTGGCAACCCGGCAAGGGTAACACCAGAGTTATCGCCCTCGCGCACCGAAGTGTTACGAGGGCGACAACTCTGAGAGTGCGCTCAGGCCTTTGCCGGAAGGGTGGCCGGCTTGAAGGACGGGCGGGTTGCTTCGTACGCGGTGATGTCGTCGGCGTGCGAGAGCGTGATGCCGACGTCGTCGAGACCGTTCAGCAAGCGGTAGCGGGTGTAGTCGTCGATCTCGAACGGTGCCGACACGTCACCGACCGAGATCGTCTTGTTCTCCAGGTCGACCGTGACCTTCGTGCCCGGGTCGGTCTCGATCGCCGACCACAGCTGCTCGACGACATCCTGTGTGACCAGGGCCGCGAGCAGACCGGCCTTGCCGGAGTTGCCGCGGAAGATGTCGCCGAACCGCGACGACACGACGACCCGGAACCCGTAGTCGAGCAGGGCCCAGACCGCGTGCTCCCGCGACGATCCGGTGCCGAAGTCCGGTCCGGCGACCAGGACCGAGACGCCCTCGTACTCGGGCTGGTTGAGGACGAAGGAAGAATCGTTGCGCCAGGCGGCGAACAGCCCGTCCTCGAAGCCGGTCCGGGTGACCCGCTTCAGGTACACGGCCGGGATGATCTGGTCGGTGTCGACGTTGCTGCGGCGCAGCGGGGCCGCGGTACCGATGTGCTGGGTGAAGGCTTCCATGATTCCCTTGCTCCTCAGGCGTTCGCGGGGACGGCGACGGGCGGCAGGTCGGCCGGTGCGGCCAGAGTTCCGGTCACCGCGGTGGCGGCGGCGACCAGCGGCGACACCAGGTGGGTCCGTCCGCCCTTGCCCTGCCGGCCTTCGAAGTTCCGGTTCGAGGTGGAGGCGCTGCGCTCCCCCGGAGCCAGCTGGTCCGGGTTCATCCCCAGGCACATCGAGCAGCCGGCGCCCCGCCACTCGGCGCCCGCGTCCTTGAAGATCGTGTCCAGGCCCTCGGCCTCGGCCTGCAGCCGGACCCGGCCGGAGCCCGGTACCACCAGCATCCGGGTGCCCTCGGCAACCTTCCGCCCGGCCAGTACGCTTGCCGCGGCCCGCAGGTCCTCGATCCGGCCGTTGGTGCAGGAGCCCAGGAACACCGTGTCGACGCGGATCTCGCGCAGCGGCGTCCCGGCGGTCAGGCCCATGTACTCCAGCGCGCGCTCGGCCGCGACCTTGTCGTTCTCGTTGTCGAAGTCGTCCGGCGACGGCACGGTGGCCGCCAGCGGTACGCCCTGGCCGGGGTTCGTGCCCCAGGTGACGAACGGCGTGATGTCGTCGGCGCGCAGCACCACCTCGCGGTCGAAGCTGGCGTCCGCGTCGGTGGCGAGGCTCTTCCAGTACTCGACCGCGGCTTCCCAGTCGACACCCTCGGGCGCGTGCGGCTTGCCCTTCAGGTACTCGAAGGTGGTCTCGTCCGGCGCGATCATGCCGGCCTTCGCGCCCCACTCGATCGACATGTTGCAGATCGTCATCCGGGCTTCCATGCTCAGTGCCCGGATCGCTTCACCGCGGTACTCGACGATGTACCCCTGGCCACCGCCCGTACCCACCTTGGCGATCAGGGCCAGCACCAGGTCCTTGGCCGAGACACCGTCCGGCAGCACGCCGTCGACGGTGACGGCCATCGTCTTCGGCCGGGCCTGCATCAGCGTCTGGGTGGCCAGCACGTGCTCGACCTCGCTGGTACCGATGCCGAAGGCAATCGCCCCGAACGCGCCATGGGTGGAGGTGTGGCTGTCACCGCAGACCACGGTCATCCCGGGCTGGGTCAGACCGAGCTGCGGGCCGATCACGTGCACGACGCCCTGGTCCGGGTCGCCGAGGGTGTGAATCCGGATGCCGAACTCCTCGGCGTTCTTCCGCAGCGTGTCCACCTGGGTCCGTGACACCGGGTCGGCGATCGGCTTGTCCACGTCGAAGGTCGGGACGTTGTGGTCCTCGGTGGCGATGGTCAGATCCGGGCGCCGGACCGCGCGGCCGGCCAGCCGGAGGCCGTCGAAGGCCTGCGGGCTGGTCACCTCGTGGACCAGGTGGAGGTCGATGTAGAGGAGGTCGGGTTCTCCGTCGGCATGGCGCACGACATGCGCATCCCAGACCTTTTCCGACAACGTCCTACCCATCAGACTTCCTCTCGTTGGATTCATTTCCCACCGCACCGGCCCGGTCGGGAGATGATGTGGTGAGTGCTCTCGCTCACAGTGCTCCGGAATGGACCCTCGAAGCGACTTGCGTTCCACGATTCGAGACGGCAATATCGTCCCATGGACAACTCTAGCGGAGTCGGCGTTCTCGACAAAGCAGCTCTCGTTCTGTCCGCCCTCGAGTCCGGGCCGGCGACCCTGGCCGGTCTGGTGGCGGCCACGGGACTGGCCCGCCCGACGGCCCACCGGCTGGCGGTCGCGCTCGAGCACCACCGGCTGGTCGGTCGCGACATGCAGGGACGCTTCGTGCTCGGCCCGCGGCTCAGCGAGTTGGCCTCCGCCGCCGGTGAGGACCGGCTGCTCGCGACCGCCGGCCCGGTGCTGGCGCGACTGCGCGACATCACCGGCGAGTCGGCGCAGTTGTTCCGGCGCCAGGGCGAGTACCGGGTGTGTGTCGCCGCCGCCGAGCGTCCGTCCGGCCTCCGGGACACGGTTCCGGTCGGCAGCCAGCTGACGATGGCGGCCGGGTCCGCCGCGCAGATCCTGCTCGCCTGGGAGGACCCGGAGCGGATGCACCGCGGTCTGCACAGTTCTACCTTCAACGCGGCCGCGCTCGCCGGCGTACGCCGCCGGGGCTGGGCGCACTCGGTCGGCGAACGCGAGCAGGGCGTCGCGTCGGTGTCCGCGCCGGTCCGCTCCCCGAGCGGCAAGGTGATCGCCGCCGTCTCGGTCTCCGGCCCGATCGAGCGGCTGTCCCGTCAGCCCGGCCGGATGCACGCCCCGGCCGTGATGGCCGCCGCGGAGCGCCTGTCCGAGGCGCTGCGACGCGCTTCGGAGTAATCAGCCGGGGTTGTTGTCACACTGCGTTGCCAAGACGACTATGAGGAGTACATCCCTCGAGGAGGTCTGGCATGTGGTCTGGCATGGAGCGGGACTGGCTGACACTCGGTTGGAAGATGCTGCTCGTCCGGGGCGCGATCGGCATCGTGTTCGGAATCCTGGCGATCGCCTGGCCGATTTCCACGGCGATCGCGCTCGCGGTGCTGTGGGGTGTCTGGGCACTCACCGACGGGATCGGCTCGATCGCCCAAGCGTTCCAGCCGGAGTCGGGAGGCAGCCGGGCCTGGCTGATCGTGCTCGGCGTGATCGCGTTGCTGGCGGGGCTGATCGCGATCATCCACCCGGGCATGACGGCGGTGACGCTGACCTGGATCCTCGGCATCTGGCTGATCGTCCGGGGCATCTTCGAACTGGCCGGGGCGTTCAGCAGTCAGCTCCTCGTACCGCGCTGGCTGCTGGTGCTCAACGGTCTGCTGTCGCTGCTGATCGGTATCCTGTTCGCCGCGCGGCCCGGTCCCAGTGCGGTCAAGATCGCTGTCCTGCTCGGCATCACCGCACTGGTCTGGGGTGCCGTACTCATCGGTGTCGCCCTGGCGGTACGGCGTGCGGCGGCCGGTCCGGCTCAGTCCGAGACCGGTAGCCCGTCACCAGCCTGACAGCCGCAAGAAGCGCTGGGAACCAACCCGTAGTCGAGGACATGGCGCGTCGCTGTCCGGTTCGAGCGGTCCAGCAACAGTTCGACCGCTTGGCGTGCGGTGTCCTCGATCGGCTGCCGCACGCTCGCGAGCGGTGGGACCGTGACGGTGCATTCGCTGGTGCCGTCGAATCCCATCACCGCGACATCATCCGGTACGTGCAAGCCGGCTTCCCAGGCGGCGTACAGGACGCCGAAAGCCTGCTCGTCGGTAGAGCAGTAGATCGCCCGCGGTGGACGCTTCTGGCGGAACCACGGGCGTACGGCATCGCGCGCGGCGAACCGCGAAACCGGCGATGCGACATAGCGCGCCGAGGCCCGCGGGTGCGCTGCCAAGGCCTGTTCGATACCGCGCCGGTGTTCCGCCGTACCCGGTGAATCCTCGGGCCCGGTGACCACGCCGATCGTGCGGTAGCCGTGCGACAGCAGGTGATCGGTCGACGCCGCGGCCGCCGCGACGTAGTCGATCGACAGCGTGGAAACAGTGACCCCGTCCGGCACCGGATGCAGCGCCACGACCGGTACGTTGGCCGCCGCGAAGCGCTGGATCGCCGGTTCGACCAGCAGCGAGACGAGTACGACGCCGTCGACCTTCCGCTCGATGAACGAGCTGATGTGCGCCGACTCCTGCTCCGGATCACCGGCCGAGTCGCCGATCAGCAGCAGATGGTCGTGCTGCCGGGCGAAACTCTCCAGGTGCTCGGCGAGGGTCGCGAAGTACGGGTTGCGGATCTGCGGGATCAGCAACCCGAGCGAGTACGTACGCCCGGCACTGAGCGCGCGGGCCAGAATGTTCGGCCGGTAGTCCAGCTCCGCCGCGGCCTCCAGCACCCGCCGGCGGGTCTCCGCCGACACCGGCCGGGGGCCGTTGTTGAAGACGTAGCTGACCACCGCGGTGGACGTTCCGGCCCGCTCCGCGACGTCACGCGCGGTCGCCATCGATCCCCTCATGGCGAGCAGGGTAAGCCGTCCCGGCTGTCACGATGCGGCTGGTGATCTCCTCGGCCACCTGCTCACCGTCGACACCGGTGACGATCCGCACGCTGCCCTCGGGGTCCGGCGTGAAGGTGCTGCGGCCGGCATCCTCGCCACCGAGGGCGATCGTCACCCGGCCGGCTTCGGAGAAGGTGAACAGCTCCGGCCGGCTGAGCGCGAGCAGCGCGACCGGGTCGTGCGGCACGTTCCAGGTCTCGTTCCAGAACGCCCACCACTGCTCGATGTCCGCCCCGAGCGCGGCACCGAGCGGTCCGGCGGCGCGGATGCGTTCCAGCCGCGCGGCCTCGATGGTGACCTGACGCGTGATCTCCAGACCGGTGATCGTGGTCGGAACACCAGCATTGAGTACGGCCTGTGCCGCAACGTCATCGGACTTGAAGTTGTGCTCAGCGCCTTCCTCAGCACCGAATCCACCACCCATTACCCACAGGTGCCGAATCCAGCCCGGCGCCTCCGGCTCGAGCGCGAACGCGGCCGCCAGGTTGGTCAGCGGCCCAATCGCTGCGACGTCGAGCTCCCCCGGCCGGGCGCGCAGCCGGGCGACCAGCCGCTCCGGCGCGCTGTCGGCGCTGATGGTCTCGGCATCCAGGCCCGCATGCAGCGTGCCCTCGTGCCCGGCCCACCAGACTTCACGGCCGGAGATCGGCTCGACCACACCTGGTACGACGTCCACGTCGCGCCCGGCGAGTGCGGCGTACCTACGGGCCAGCTGGGCGCGCAAGCGGGTGTCGCCGTACACCGTGTGCACCTCGACGAGCTCCAGCTCCGGGCTGCCCATCAGCTGGGCGAGCGCCATCGCGTCGTCGACGTCGGAACCGATATCGGTGTCCAGAATGATGGATCGCATGGTCTCCCTACTTGAGTCCGCTACTCGACACGGACTGGACGAAGTACCGCTGGAAGCCGGCGATGACCACCAGCGGGATGACGGTGAGGACGACGGCGCCCGCGAAGACGAGACCGTAGTCGGCGAAGTTCTGGCCTTGCAGGTTGGACAGCGCGACCGGACCGAGGATGTGCTTGGCGTCGGTGCCGATCAGCAGCGGCCAGACGTACGACTGCCACTGGAACAGGAACAGCATCAGCCCTGCGCCGATCAGGGCCGGCTTGGACAGCGGCAAGTAGATCCAGCGGAAGACGCCGAACCAGTTCAGCCCGTCCAGCCGTCCGGCTTCGACCAGTTCGGTCGGGATGCCGAGAAAGAACTGTCGCAGCAGGAAGATCGCCATCCCGTTGCCGATCCCGGGTAGTACCAGGCCGGTGAACGTGTTGGTCAGGTGCCAGTCCCGGAACATGGTCGACAGTGGAATCGCGATCGCGTCGAACGGCACCAGGAAGCTCAGCACCACCACGCCGAACACCAGCCCGCGGCCCCGGTACTGGAACGCGGACAGTCCGAACGCGGCCGATGCACAGACCGCCAGGCCGATCGCCACCGTCGCGACACTGACCAGGATCGAGTTGAGCGTCGCACGGCCGATCTCACTGCTCAGCAGGGCCGAGTAGTTGCGCAGCGTCGGCCGCAGCTCGAAGAACGTCGACCAGGACAGCGGGTTGAGGTGGGCGAACGTCTCCGAGCCGGGGCGCAGTGAGTTGGTGACAACCCAGAGCAGCGGCAGGAAGAACAGGATGCCGACGACACCGCCGAGCACCGACAGACTGACGCGCCTCACTGGTCACCTCGCAACAACCGGAATTGACCGGCCACAATGGCCAGCGTGAGCGCGACCAGGATGACCACCTCGGCCTGCGCGACATAGATGTCGCCAAGCGCGTACGCCCGGTTGTACACGTCGTACATCAGGAGGTTGCTGTTGCCGTTCGGTCCGCCCTTGGTGAGGATCTGCACCGGTGCGAACACCAGCAAGTTGGAGACGGTGTCGGCTACCAGTACGAACGCCAGCGGGCGGCGCACCAAGGGCAGCGTCACCGAGATCATCCGGCGCCAAGCACCTGCACCGTCGAGCAGTGCGGCTTCTCGTACCTCTTCCGGTACTTCCTGGATGCCCGCGATCAGGAAGAGCATCCAGTACCCGACGCCGATCCACGACAGCAGCACGATCAGCGACGGCAGTACCTGACTGGGCGAGGTGAGGAACGGCTGAGCGGAAATGCCGAGCCGTTCGAGTACGCCGTTCGCCAGACCGTCCGGCCGGTAGATGACGCTCCAGATCACTGCGGAGACAGCAGGTGGGGTGGCGATCGGCAGGATCACCAACGTACGCCAGAGGCGCGACCCGGCCGCCTTCTGAGTGAACAGAACGGCCAGCAGGAACGACACCACGACCTGGATCGGGTTGACCAGCACGGTGAAGAGCAGTGTCACGCCGACCGACTGCCGGAAGTCCTTGCTGGCCAGCAGGTCGCCGTAGTTGCTCAGCCCCGCGAACACCCGGCCACCGCGCAACAGGCTCTCGCTGTAGAAGCTCTCGACCACCGCGGAGATCGCGGGCACGATCCGCAGCACGGCGAGGCAGAGCAACGCGGGCGCCAGGAAGGCAAGGGCGATCAGCCCCTGCCGGCCCTTGCGTTCCTGGCGACTGCTCACTTGATCGACTTCCAGGCCTCGGTCAGCTGCCGGGTCGCCTCCTGCAACCGCGCGTCCGGGTCGCTGCCGTTGCGGATGTCCGCGAACGCCTTGCCCATCACTTCCTCGAACTGGATGTACCCGACGCTCACCGGCCGCGAGACCGCGGTGTGCTCACTCTGGTCCGAGGTGATCGCCGCGGCACCGGCCGTCTTGGCGCCGGAGAAGCTGTCCATCTTCGGGGTGTACTGCTTCTGCGCCTCGACGTTCGCCGGGATGATCGTCGTCGTACTCGTGGTGGCCAGGTTGCCGGGCGGATCGAGCGTGGCGAACTCGAGGAACTTGCGGGCCATCCCGAGTTGCTTGGACGCCGGGTTCAGGCCGAGCGACCAGGAGCCGGTCGGGCTGACTGGCTTGCCGCCCTGGAAGTACGGCAGCGGCGCGACGCCCCAGTCGATCTTGGAGCTGCCGAAGATCTTCAGGTCCCACGGGCCGCCGACGAAGAACGCGACCCCACCGTTCGCGAACACCGGGCCGGTCTGGAACCCACCGATCCCGCGGGGCGACAGACCGCTCGAGTACGTCTTGCCGTACCACTGCATGGCCTTCTTCCAGCCATCGGTCTCGACCGCGGGCGTGAGTGCGTCGTCGCCCTCGATTCCCGATCCGCCGCCGAGCGACTCGGCCAGCGGCTGCAGCTGGTAGTACGCCTCCGGCTGCTCCATGAACAGGCCGTACTTGGTGCCGCCGGACTGCATCGCCTTCCGGCCGGCGGCCTCGACCTGCTCCCAGGTCCAGCGCTGCTGCGGGTCGGCGGCCGGCGGCGTCACCTTCGCCTTGGCCAGCGCGGTCTTGTTGTAGAAGAGGTACTGGGTGGAGTTCCACATCGGCAGCGACCAGAGCTTGTCGCGGAAGTGGTTGGTCTTGTACGCCGCCGCGCTGAACGACGTCTTCACCTTCGCGTCGAGATCACTGAGGTCGACCAGGAACCCCTTCGCGGCCAGCTGGGACACCCGCGGCTCGTCGACCGTGTACACGTCGATGCCGGTGTCCTTCGCGCTCAGCCGCTGCTGCATGGTCGCGTTGAACTGGTCGAACGGGATCTGGGTGTAGTTCACCTTGATCCCGGGGTTCTTCGCCTCGAAGGCCTTGATCACCGGCTGGTAGGTCTCGGCGTTGTCGGTGCCGGCGAAGTTGACGGTCCCGGTGGCGGGACCGGAGTCGGTCGCGGCCGGGGTCTCGGACGAGCCACCACATCCGGCCACCAGCAGCGCGGTGGCCACCAGGGCGGCCGGTACTGCGAAGAGGTTCCGCCGCACGGCGCTCCCCTTTCCACGAACGGCCGGAGTCCCGGCCTGCAGGGTCTAAGCGGTTAGACTCTAAGCGGTTAGACAAAGGGTGTCCAGCAGGTGTTACCGAGCTGTGCCTGTCCTCAAGGGCCGAAACGCACGAAGACCCCCGTCCAGACGGACGGGGGTCTTCTACTCTGGTAGCCCCGACGGGATTCGAACCCGCGCTACCGCCTTGAGAGGGCGGCGTGCTAGGCCGCTACACAACGGGGCCAGAGGTGTGTCAGCCGGGCTTTTCAGCCCGGGCAACGAGGTTGAACTCTACCGATTTTCACCGGTGCGGTCCAATCCGCTGGGGTACTAGGACTCGAACCTAGACTAACTGAACCAGAATCAGACGGGCTGCCAATTACCCCATACCCCAAAGGCATTTTCACCGTGCTGGGAGTTTGTTTCCGCCCTCATCAACCCGGCTCGGAGAGCTTACCCGAGGCAGGGACCGAGGAGCAAAACGGGCCCCCGCCCGCGCGTTGTCACTCCCGTCACACCTGACTCTTCACACCCGGTGACGTCAGGTTGAGCCGGCCCGCGATCCAGAGTGCGGCGGCGCCGAACGCGGCGAACTTGAGCACGTCGACGGTCACCAGCGACCATGGCGCGTCCTTGACTCCGAGGCTCGCGCCGACACTGTTCGTCAGCGCCGCGAACACGAACGTGACCACGTTGTTGGCGGCGTGCCCGGCGATACCGGCCTCCAGCCCACCGGTCCGGACGACCAGGATCGCGGCGACCAGACCGAAGGCCAGCCGGTCCACGAACAGCGCCGGACTCTGCCAGGGCCAGATCCCGTGCGCCATCGTGAACAGGATCGAGGTGGTGAGGACGACGACGACCGTGCTCCGGGCCAGCGCACCCATGGCCTGCAGCATGTAGCCGCGGAAGTAGTACTCCTCCCCCGCCGCCTGGAACGTCGAGGTGAGCAGCGTGACCACGATCACCGCGATCACATCCGGTGCCGCACCGCCGCCGTGCCGTTCGCCGGTCGCGAGCTCGATGTTGCCGACCTGGACGACGACGAGCGCCAGCAGCTCGATCACGATCGCGGCCAGCGCGAACCAGGCCAGCGGCCGCCAGCGCAGGCCGCCGGCCACCGAGGACAGCAGCCCTGGTGGCTGCCGGTTCAGCTTGCGGGCGACCAGCATGCTGAGCGGGATCAGGACGATCAGCGAGAGGTTGGTGGCCAGCAGCCCCAGCCAGGAGATCGTGCCTTCCGGGTCCTTCCGGATCGACACCTGGATGGTCACGATGATGACCGTCGCGAGCATCCAGCCGACCAGGATCGTCAGCGCACCGAGCACGACGTACCCGCGCGGCGCCTCCGGCACCCGGAGCAGGTCTTGGTACCTCGTCCGGCCCGGGGTGACGTCACGGGCCTTCGTCGGCATCGTCATGACGTACGCCGGGCCAGCTCGAGCCGGTGCAAGGACTTCTCCCGGCCGAGCAGCTCCATCGACTCGAACAGCGGTGGCGAGATCCTTCGGCCGGAGATCGCGACCCGGACCGGGCCGAATGCGTTCTTCGGCTTCAGTCCGAGCCCTTCGATCAGCGCGGCCCGCAACGCGGCCTCGATCGCTTCCGTGGTCCACTCGACGTCCGCGAGTGCCTTGGCAGACACGTCCAGGACGGTGCTCGCGTCGCCGGTCAGCACCTTCGCTGCCGCGTCCGGATCGATCGTGAACGAAGCATCGTCGACGAACAGGAAGCCGAGCATGTCGACCGACTCGGACAGCATGTTCATCCGCTCCTGCACCAGCGGCACGGCAGCATGCAGTACGGCCAACTGCGCTTCCGTCGGCTGCTCCGGCAGCAGCCCGGCGCCTGCCAGGAACGGGATCATCCGCTCCGCGAACTCGTCCCGCGGCAGCATCCGCATGTGCGCGGCGTTGATCGCCTCGCACTTCTTCGGATCGAACCGCGCCGAGTTCGAGTTCACCTTGCGGATGTCGAACGCCTCGACCATCTCCGCCATCGTGAACACGTCCCGGTCCTCGGCGATCGACCAGCCGAGCAGGGCCAGGTAGTTCAGCAGGCCCTCGGGCAAAAAGCCGCGCTCGACGTACTCGGTCAGGCCGGAGCCCTTGTCCCGCTTGGACAGCCGTTTGTTGCCCTCACCCATCACGAACGGCAGATGGCCGAACCGAGGCGTCCGGCCGCTGCCGACACCGATCTCGGCAAGCGCTTCGTACAGGGCGATCTGCCGCGGCGTCGACGACAGCAGGTCCTCGCCGCGAAGTACGTGGGTGATCTCCATCAGCGCGTCGTCGACCGGGTTCACCAGCGGGTACAGCGGGTAGCCGTTCGCGCGGACCAGTACGTAGTCGCCGAGGTTCTCCGGCAGGAAGGTGATCTCGCCGCGGACCAGGTCGTCGAACACGATCGGATGGTCGGGCATCCGCAGCCGCACCACGGGGCGCCGGCCCTCATCCACGTACGCCTGGAGCTGCTCGGGTGGGAGATCGCGGCAATGCCCGTCGTACCCACTGTGCTGACCGGCCGTCCGAGCTGCCTCGCGGCGCTGGTCGAGCTCCTCCTGCGAGCAGTAGCAGTGGTACGCCTTGCCGGCCGCGAGCAGCTTCGTCACGACATCGGCGTAGATGTCCATCCGCTCGGACTGCAGGTACGGCCCGAGCTCGCCGCCGGCCTCAGGGCCTTCGTCCCAGTTCAGGCCGAGCCAGCGCAGCGCGTCGTAGGTGTAGCGGTAGCTCTCTTCGGTGTTGCGGGCGGTGTCGGTGTCCTCGATCCGCAGCACCAGCTTGCCGCCGTAGTGCCGCGCGAACGCCCAGTTGAACAGCGCGCTGCGGATGTTGCCGACGGTCAGCAGCCCGGTCGGCGACGGTGGGAACCGCACCCGTACCTGGCTCGGCTCTAGCTCGCCCAGCACATCGCTGCCGGAGCGGTCAGTCACGCACGATCACCTTGTTCGTCAGAGTTCCGATTCCTTCGACGCTGACCGATACCTCGTCTCCGGGCAGCATCGGGCCGACCCCGGCCGGCGTACCGGTGAGCACCACGTCGCCGGGCAGCAGCGTGGTGAAGGAGGTGATGTAGGCGAGCACCTCGGGGACGTCGAAGATGAACTGCGACGTCCGCCCGTCCTGCTTGGGCTCACCGTTCAGCTCGGTGCTGACCCGCAGGTCGGACACGTCCAGCTCGGTGCTGATCCACGGGCCGAGCGGGCAGAACGTGTCGTACCCCTTGGCCCGGGCCCATTGCCCGTCGGACTTCTGCAGGTCGCGGGCGGTCACGTCGTTCGCGATCGTGTAGCCGAAGATCACCTCGCCGGCCCGCTCCTTGGGCAGGTCCCGGCAGATCCGGCCGATCACGATCGCGAGCTCGCCCTCGAAGTGCAGGTCGTTCGTCTGCTCCGGGTACACGATGCCGTCCCGCGGGCCGATCACGCTGGTGTTCGGCTTCAGGAAGATCATCGGCTGCTCGGGGACGTCGTTGCCGAGCTCGGCGGCGTGGGCCGCGTAGTTCCGGCCGACGCAGACCACCTTGCTGCGCGGGATCACCGGCGCGAGCAGCCGCACGTCCGCGAGCTGCAGCTTCTCCCCGGTGAACTGCGCGGACCGGTAGAGCGGGTCCGAGTCGAGAACGTTGACTGTACCGACGAGTCCCTCGGGGTCGTCGGTCTCGACGACGCCGTACTTGGGCTCGTCGTCCACGGAGAATCTGGCGATACGCACGGGCCGAGCCTACTAGCGTCCGGTGATGAGACAGTTGTGCGGTGACGTATGAGATCCGGCTGGCGCGGGAAGCCGAGTACGAGGCCGTGGGTGAGCTGACCGTCGACGCGTACTCCCATGACGGTTTCGTTCGTGGTGACTACGCGCTGACGCTGCGTGCTGCCGCCGACCGTGCCGCCAAAGCCGAGCTGTGGGTCGTGGCGGACGAGTCCGGTCTGCTGGGCACTGTTACTTACTGTCCGCCCGGCTCGGTGTACCGCGAGATCGCGCGGGACGACGAAGGCGAGTTCCGCATGCTCGGTGTGGCCGGGCGGGCGCGTGGCCTCGGCGTCGGTACGGCGCTGACCGAGCGGTGCATCGCCCGTACGCGTGAACTCGGGCAGCGGCGGATCGTGATGAGCAGCGCCGAGTACATGACCACTGCCCACCGCCTGTACGAGCGCCTCGGTTTCACTCGCCTCCCCGAACGCGACTGGTCTCCGATTCCAGGCATCAACCTGTACGCGTTCACGCTCGAGCTATGACCATCACTCTCACGTTGGGCGAGTGGTCTTCGTACGCCGCCTCGCACGCTGCCCGCGTGGATGCATTGCTGTCCGGCCACCTGGACCGCCGGCGTCGCCGGGAAGCTCATCCGGTCGAGGACTTCCTGTTCACGTACTACCCGATCCGGCCGAATCAGCTGCGCGTGTGGCATCCCGGACCGGGCGTACGGCTGCTTGATGCGGCGTCCTATGCGGAGCGGCGCGGCTATCGGGTCGTTGATGGCGTTGCCTCGCTGGACAGTGCGGAGATCGCTCGTCGTACCGACAGCATCAGGTGGATTCGACGGCTGTTGGCTGCCACGCTCGATCGGCAACCACAGTTCGGCTGTTTCGGGTTGCACGAATGGGCGATGGTTTACCGGACACCTGAGGTACGCCATGCGGCTTGGCCGTTGCGGTTGGGAGCCTCAGGCACCGATCAGGTGGTCGAGTCGCACAAGATCGGCTGCTCGCATTTCGACGCGTTCCGGTTCTTCACCGACGAGGCGCGACCGCGGAACACGCTGCAGCCGACGCGGGAATCACAGCCGCTGCTGGAGCAGGGCGGCTGTCTGCACGCGAACATGGACATTTACAAGTGGGCTGGCAAGCTGATGCCGTTCACGCCGAGCGCGTTGCTGCTGGAGTGCTTCGAGCTCGCGCGGGACATCCGTACCCTGGACATGCGGGCGTCGCCGTACGACCTCGCCTCGCTGGGGTACACGCCGGTGCGGATCGAAACTGCCTCGGGCAAAGCCGATTACACGGCCGCGCAGCGTGGGTTCGCCGATCGAGCGCGGCCGCTTCGCCACCGGCTCGTGGAACTCTGCGACGAACTTCTCGGCTAGCCTGCGGGTATGGGAAAGATCGTCGCCATCGCTTTTGCCGCGCTGTTGATCGCGATCGGTGGCGTGTGGACGTTTCAGGGGCTGGGTTATCTCAAGGGCAGCTCGATGACCGGCAGCACGCTGTGGGCGACTGTTGGGCCGATCGTGGCGGCGTTTGGGGTGGCGCTGATCTATGTGGCGTTCCGGGGGCCCAAGAAGCGCTGAAAGTTCTACTGCTTCAGGGCTTTGAGGGCGAAGAGAAGTGGGATTCGAGGGGCGCTGTCGGGGAGGCGCCACCAGCCGGTGGGGGTTTGCTGCATGGTGAACCAGCGGGGCCATGGAAGGACTTCGGACTCGCGCAGCGTCGTGATCTGGAGGCCGGCGGTCGCCAGCGTGGTGGTGAGTTCGCCCAGGCCGTGCCGCCATTCGTAGCTGGTCTGGCGGCCGGGGACCACGTCGCCGGTGTAGGTGACGGTTGAGTCGTGTGCGATCGGGCCGCGTCCTTCCAGGTAGTCGGCGCGGAGGATCAACTCATCGGTCTCACCGGGCAGTGACACCTCGCGGAGCGCGTTCAGCAGCGGGTGGAACTCCACGATGTAGAGCATCCCGCCGGGCCTGAGCAGGTCCCGTACGACCTCGGCCCACTGTTGCAGATCGGGCAGGTAGCACAGTGCGCCCTTGCCCGTGTACACGATGTCGAACTGCTTGTTGTGAAGGGCATCCACCGCGTCGTACACATTGGCGTGCACGTACTGGATGTCCGCCCCCGCACCTTGAGCGATCCGCCGCGCTTCAGCCAGCGATGCCGCGGACAGGTCGAGGCCGGTGGTCCGCGCGCCGCGCTGCGCGAAGGCGATCGTTTCTGTGCCGAGATGACATTGCAGGTGCAGTACGTCGCGGCCGTCGAGCTCGCCGAGGTCGGTCCACTCGTAGTCGGCGAACCAGAAGTCGGCCGGACGGTCGTAGAAGTCGCTCGCCGCATGCAGTGGTGCGCGGGCGTTCCAGTCGGCTTCGTTGGCGGCTACCTGCTGCTGGGTCTGCTCGTCCAGGGTCACCTACAGCAGTCTGCCGCTACTTGCGGCACTTGTTCAAGGTTTGTGGATAAGCTTGAATATACACATGGCACGTGTGGAGTTGCACCGGTGGCCCGGTCATCCGGACGGGTTCACTCGGGCGGAGCGGCTCGGCGGGTCGTACGAGCTGTACTTCCCGGATCCGTTGACCGGCCGTGCGTTCGACCTGAGCGACGACGTACTCGCGGTACTGGAGGATGCCGCCGGCGATCTCGCCCGCTTGGACGCGACGGCCGCCGTACTGACGAACAGCGAGGCGCTGGCCCGGCTCCTGCTCCGCGCCGAAGCGGTCGGGTCGTCGCATATCGAGGGCCTCGTCGTCGGTGCACGCCGGCTGCTGAAGGCCGATGTCCTGCGTGATCGGGCCCGCGATGTCACCGCCGAGGAAGTGCTCGGCGCGGTCGACGCGATGACCTGGGTGACCGAATCCGTCCAGGCCGGCGACAAGCTCGAGGTCGAGCACGTACTCGAGGCGCACCGGCAACTGATGGCACAGTCGCCGACCCCGGAGTACGGCGGCGAGATCCGCTACCTGCAGAACTGGATCGGCGGCCGCTCCCCCGCCGAGGCGTACTACGTGCCGCCGCCCGCGCACCTCGTACCCAAACTTTTGGCCGATCTGATGACATTCGTCCGCGAGTCGCCGCTGCCCGTGCTGGCGAAGACGGCGATCGCGCATGCGCAGTTCGAGACCATCCACCCCTTCGCCGACGGGAACGGGCGGACCGGGCGGGCGCTGATTCACCTGATCCTGCGCGCCGAGGGCCTCGTCGCGCGGACGGTACCGCCGGTGTCGCTCTCGCTCGCGACTCATGCCGCGGAGTATGTGGAGGCGCTGACCGCCTTCCGGTATGTCGGCCGCGCGACGACCGCGAAGGCACGCGCGGCCGCCAATCCGTGGCTGCGGATGTTCGCGATGGCGTGCACCCATGCGACCGCTGAAGCGGCCCGCTTCGAACAGACCGCGACCGAGCTCAAGGACGCCTGGCGGGAGCGCGCTAACCCGGTTCGCGCGGGCTCGGCGACCGAACTGCTGATCGAGGCGCTGCCCGCCGCGCCCGTCCTCACCCTGGCCGCCGCGGCACGACTCATCGACCGCTCGCAGCAGGCCGCGAACCAAGCCCTCGCCCGCCTGGTCGAAGCGCGCATTCTCCGCGAGGTCACCGACGGACGCCGCAACCGGGTGTACGAGGCGCCGGAGCTGATCGATGCCTTCACCCTGCTCGAACGCCGCTTCGCCAGCCCGGCCGCCGACACGGGTATCGAGCCACCTAGCAGACCTGTCCCGTCAAGGCCAGGACCGACACGCGGATAGCGATCATCGCGGTTTGACTTTCCGTCCCGGTGCAAGCAATGATTCGAACACATGTTCGATCGTACAGGGGAGATGTGATGTCGGAGGCGTTCGACTGGGACATCCTGCACCGGCCGTCGGCAATGGCGATGGTCCGTGGCCAGCTCGGGTTCAGCTGGATGGTGCTGTCCGGCCGGCTCGCCCGGTTGACCGACGAGCAGTACTTCTGGCGGCCGAGCAGCGAGGCCCTGACCGTGGTCCGGCGGCACTACGCCGGGCAGTTCCGGTCGCTCGGGTCCGGGGAGTGGGTCGCGCAGTGGCCGGACGAGCCGGATCATCGCGGTCCACGGACGATCGCCTGGCTGATCGCGCACCTGACCGAGACGTTCTTCGAGCGCTGGGAGTGGACCTTCGGCCCGAGCCGGCAGGGCCGGGCGGACATCACCCTGCACGGCAACGCGCAGGACGCGGTCGCCTGGCTGACGTACTGGGTGGAGACCTGGCAGCAGGCGATCGCCGCCCTGGACGAGGACGAGGTGATGACCGTCGGGCTCAGCCAGGCGAACGAGCTGGACGCGAGCGAACCGTTCGGCCACGTCGTGCTCCGGCTGAATCGCGAGCTGATCCACCACGGCTCGGAGATCATGACGCTCCAGGATCTGTACGCGGAAGCCGCGTGAGGATCACAACATGTATGCCGCGCGGCGTGGCGTTACCACAAGATCTAGTTTTCGAGGCCTAGCATCGCTGGTGCTGGTGGTTCGAAGCGGCCTACACCACAAGATGTGGGATCTTCGCCACCGGCGCGTGTACCGCCGGTGCACGCGGTTCGAGACCTCGCGGAGCGGGTCGCAGGGCGTGACGGCAGTGTTCCCGGCCGGTGCTGCCCGGTCCCGTCATGCGCCCGTCCGCCTGGTCCCGGCCTTCCGAACTCTTGTGGAGAGCACACCTGTGACCCTTGCTTCCTCACCGGCTGCGTCATCGTCCCTGCCGATCGATCAGCCCCCCGAGCTCACCGTCATCCGGCGGGACGGCAGCAGCACGCCGTTCGACGCCACCAAGATCTCCGTCGCCGTGACCAAGGCGTTCCTCGCGGTCGAGGGCGCCGAGGCCGGCGCCACCCACCGGGTCCGCGACCTGGTCGCCGACCTGACCGGCCGGGTCGTCGGGGCGCTGACCAGCCGCGGCGCGACCCGCCGGAGCCTTCAGGTCGAGGACATCCAGGACCAGGTCGAGCTGGCGTTGATGCGCGCCGGCGAACACCAGGTCGCCCGGGCGTACGTGCTGTATCGCGAAGAGCGGACCAAGGCCCGTACACCTGCTGACGCCTCCGGTGTCGCTGATGCCGCCGCGGCGCCGGTGCTGACCGTGCGTGGCGCCGACGGCAGCCGGAGCCCGCTCGACGTCGACCGGCTCCGGGTGGTGGTCGCGGAGGCGGCCGCCGGGCTGGACGCGGTCGACCCGGAGCTGATCCTGAACGAGACGCTCGGCGCCTGCTACGACGGCATCGCCCAGCACGAGGTCGAGCTCGCGCTGGTGATGGCCGCCCGGTCATACGTCGAGACCGAGCCGCAGTACAGCTTCGCCGCGTCCCGGCTGCTGCTGGACCAGATCCGCCGGGAGGCGCTCGGCCGCGTCCACGGCGAGCCGCGGCAGGCCAGCCAGGCGGACATGGCCGCGGCGTACCGGACCTACTTCCCGGCCTACATCCGGACCGGGATCGAGGCCGGGCAGCTCGACCCTGAGCTGGCCGCTTTCGACCTGGACCGGCTGGCCGCGGCCATCAACCCCGACGCCGATCTGAACTTCACCTTCCTCGGCCTGCAGACGCTCTACGACCGCTACCTGCTGCACCTCGACAAGGTTCGCTACGAGCTGCCGCAGGCGTTCTTCCTCCGGGTCGCGATGGGGATGGCGCTGCGCGAGGACGACCGGGAGGCGCGGGCGATCCAGTTCTACGAGTTGCTCAGCTCGTTCCGCTTCATGTCTTCGACCCCGACCCTGTTCAACGCCGGCACCACTCGCCCGCAGCTGTCCTCCTGCTTCCTCACCACCGTCCAGGACGACCTCGCCGGCATCTTCACCGGCATCCGCAACAACGCCCTCCTGGCCAAGTACTCCGGCGGCCTCGGCAACGACTGGACGCCGGTCCGCGGCATCGGCGCCAAGATCCGCGGTACCAACGGCGAGTCCCAAGGCGTCGTGCCATTTTTGAAGGTTGCCAACGACACCGCCGTCGCGGTCAATCAGGGCGGCCGCCGGAAGGGCGCGGTCTGTGCGTATCTGGAGACGTGGCATGTGGATGTCGAGGAGTTCCTGGAGCTGCGGAAGAACACCGGGGACGAGCGGCGGCGGACCCATGACATGAACACGGCGAACTGGGTGCCGGATCTGTTCCTGCAGCGGGTTGAAGCGGGTGCGGACTGGACGTTGTTCTCGCCGGACGAGGTGCCCGAGCTGCACGATCTGTACGGAATCGCGTTCGCGGAAGCGTACGCCGGGTACGAGGCGGCCGCTGATCGTGGCGAGATCAAGGTGTTCAAGCGGATCAAGGCCGTTGATCTCTGGCGGCGGATGCTGACCGTGCTGTTCGAGACCGGGCATCCGTGGATCACCTTCAAGGACGCCTGCAACCTGCGGTCGCCGCAGCAGCACGACGGCGTCGTCCACTCGTCGAACCTGTGCACCGAGATCACCCTGAACACGACCGTCGACGAGACCGCCGTCTGCAACCTGGGCTCGGTCAACCTGGTCGCGCACCTCACCGCCGGCGGCCTGGACACCGACCTGCTCCGCGACACGGTGAAGACCGCGGTCCGGATGCTCGACAACGTCATCGACGTCAACTTCTACACCACCCCCGAGTCCGAGCGCGCGAACCAGCGGCACCGCCCGGTCGGTCTTGGTTTGATGGGCTTCGCGGACGCGCTGCTCGCGTTGCGCATCCCGTACGCGTCTGACGCCGCGGTCGAGTTCGCGGACAGTTCGATGGAGCAGATCAGCTACCACGCGATCGAGGCCTCGAGCGATCTCGCCGCGGAGCGCGGTCGCTACTCGACGTACGACGGATCGCTCTGGAGCCAGGGGATCTTGCCGATCGACTCGCTCGACCTGCTGGACACGGCGCGCGGCGGCGACGTGATCATCGACCGGACCACGCGCCTGGACTGGGACGCTCTGCGCGCGAAGGTACAGCGCGACGGCATGCGGAATTCGAACGTGATGGCGATCGCTCCGACCGCGACCATCTCCAACATCTGTGGCGTCAGCCAGTCGATCGAGCCGACGTACAGCAACCTGTTCGTGAAGTCGAACATGTCCGGCGAGTTCACCGTCGCCAACCCGTACCTGGTCGCCGAGCTGAAGGCCCGCGGGCTGTGGGACCAGGTGATGGTGTCCGACCTGAAGTACCACGACGGTGTGCTGACCGGGATCGAGCGCATCCCGGCGGACGTCCGCGAGTTGTACGCGACCGCGTTCGAGATCGACCCGCAGTGGCTGATCAAGGCGGCGTCACGCCGGCAGAAGTGGATCGACCAGGCGCAGTCACTGAACCTGTACATGGCGAAGCCGTCCGGTCGCGCCCTGGACGAGTTGTACCGCTCCGCGTGGCGGCACGGGCTCAAGACGACGTACTACCTGCGCTCCCAGTCGGCCACCCATGTGGAGAAGTCCACTTTGCAGGGCACCGACGGGCGGCTGAACGCGGTCGCCGTCACGGTCGCGCCGCCTGTGCCTGGGACTGTGCCTGGGACTGTGCCTGGGACTGTGCCTGGGACTGTGCCTGCTGTGCCGGTGCCTGATGATCTGCCGCTGCCCGAACCGACCGGAGCGGTCTGCTCCATCGACGATCCCGACTGCGAGGCCTGCCAGTGACCACCGGACTGAACCACCTCACCGTCGGCGCGTCCCGCGTCGAGGTCACCGACAAGGCGATGATCAACTCGCGCGCGGACGTGAACCAGCTGCTGCCGCTGAAGTACACCTGGGCCTGGGAGAAGTACCTGGCCGCCTGCAACAACCACTGGATGCCGACCGAGGTGTCCATGCAGGCCGACATCTCGCTGTGGAAGTCACGCGACGGCCTCACCGAAGCCGAGCGGCTGATGCTCAAGCGCAATCTGGGGTTCTTCGCGACCGCCGAGTCCCTGGTCGCGAACAACATCGTGCTCGCGGTCTACCGACAGCTCAGCAACCCCGAATGCCGGCAGTACCTGCTCCGCCAGGCCTTCGAGGAGGCAGTGCACACGCACACCTTCCAGTACATCTGTACGTCGCTCGGTCTCGATGAGGGCGAGCTGTTCAACATGTACCGCGAAGTCCCGTCGATCTCCGACAAGGACGCGTGGGCGCTGAAGTACACCCAGCACCTCGAGGATCCGGACTTCCGCACCGGTACGCCGGAGACCGACACCGCATTCCTGCGCGATCTGATCGCGTTCTACGTGGTGTTCGAGGGGATGTGGTTCTATACCGGTTTCGCACAGATCCTGTCGCTCGGCCGGCGGAACAAGATGGTCGGCATCGCGGAGCAGTACCAGTACATCCTGCGCGACGAATCGATCCATCTGAACTTCGGCATCGACTGCATCAACCAGATCAAGCAGGAGAACCCACACCTGTGGACAACCGAGTTCCAGGCCGAGGTGCGGCAGATGCTGACCGAGGCGTGCGAGCTGGAGGTCGCGTACGGTCGCGCCACCTTGCCGGACGGCATGCTCGGCCTGACCGCGGAGCTGTGCGAGCAGTACATGCACTTCATCACCGACCGCAGAGCGGAACAAATCGGCCTCAATCCGATCTTTGCTGAAACGCGGAACCCCTTCGGCTGGATGTCAGAGGTGATGGATCTCAAGAAGGAGAAGAACTTCTTCGAGACCCGCGTGATCGAGTACCAGTCCGCCGGCGGCCTGAGCTGGGACTGAGCTGAGCCTCAGCTGAGCCCAGCGCTGAGCCGAAGCCGAACTGACCCGATCCGGAAGGCCCGCGCCGCAACTCGCCGCAGTGCGGGCCTTCCACCTGCCCGACCCACCCGCCTACCGCAAACCGCCCGCGGCACCGCGCCCCACTCCCCCGGCTCACCACCGGGACTCTCCGGGCTACTTGCTCAGTCCGTCTTGACGGATCGGGGTGGCCGAGCGCGGGCGACGGGCGTCGGCCTCGGCCTGCCGCTTCTCGGCGGACTGTTTCTCGTGCGGCAGGCCGTCGGTTTGCCAGTCGATGCAGTTGAAGTAGGTGTCCCACGGGTAGGGCTTGAGGTCATCGGGCATTTCCCAGTACGGCCCCGTACCCACCTCGTCGGCCAACGCATTCAGCGCAGCGATCGTGCTGACAACCGGGGCCAGGTGACCAACGCCCAGTGGGAGCGGCCGTTCGTTTTCCTTGATCCACAGCAACCGGTCGTGCACCTTGCCGATCGAGTTCTGCGCAGGCGGACGCCCCATCGTGTCGATCATCCGGAAGGTCCCGTCGGCGTCGAAGTACAGGTTCTTCCGGCCGCGCAGCGCGAACAGTTCGCCGGTGTCGCGGGTGTACTCGCGGGCCGAATCGACGAACGCCCGGGCCGACGCGGCCAGCTCCGGCCGGTTGCGCACCGCGTCGAGGAACGCCGGCACCGTACTGTCCGGGGCGAGCCGGCGCAGCAACTCCGGCTCGAACCCCGGCGGCAATGATCGCTCGATCCACTTCTGCCCCGCCCGGGTGACGTCGGCCGCCGACAGTTCGTTCGGCGGCTGCATACCGGTCGCGAAGTCAATGCCCCCTTCCAGCGACCGCCACTCCTGCACCGTGATCGGCGTGCAGATCGGGTACGACCTGTCCGGATCGATCACCTCGGGGAACTTGAGCGCGCGCAACACCCGCCCCGGAAACGGAAACTCGATCGCGCCGCAGGATCGTGGCAGCGAATGACCCTCACCGAACGCCGCCTCCATCGCGCGCAGCCGCTGAGCCGTCTGCTCGGCGTGCGCCAGCAGAGCGTTGCGCCCGGCCGCACCGATCGTCCCGTCCAGCCAGTGCGATCCAGCCTCGACACCCAGCCCTTCGAGCACCAGCTTCGTGTCGAACCAGTGCACTTTGAAAGCCACGCCCGGGTACTGGTCGGCCGTGTACACGAGCTGTTCGTTGCCCCGGGCCCGATAAGTCAGCTCGATCCCGGCGATCGGTTGCTCGTCCGGCCGAAGTACGAACGCCCGATCCAGCTCGGATGCAACCGGCAACTCCCCCACCGACGGCAACCCATCGGCCCGCTCAGCAACCAACCGAGCCGCCTCACCATGAATCCGGCCAACAACACCAGCTCGCCCGCGCCGACCCAGGCCACCGTCGTCCGCTCCCCCACCCATCCCAACCATGATCGATGCTACCAACCCCCGCTCCCCCAGCCGCTCCCCCAACCAGCCCCCCAACCGTCCGCCCAACCGTCCCCCACGACCCCACCACCCACCCGCCGAGCCCACCACCCACCCGCCGAACCTCCCCCAGCCCGCGCCGTCTCAGGGGTCAGCCCCGCAGTTGATGGGTTGGCCCCCCAGAATTTCGGGGGTCAACCCATCGGCTCAGGGGCTGGCCCCTGAGACGTCGCGGGCGCTGCAAGCAAGCAGCGTTGGCCCGACGGGTCACTTCAGCCGGGTAAGGCGTCCTCGTCCGGCCGTGGTTCGGGTTCAGGCGGGCGAGGCGTTCTCGCTCGCCCGTGGTTCGGGGTCAGTCGAGCAGGGTGAGGATTTGTTGGGTGGTGCCGGTTTCGCCGAGGCGGGGGAAGATGTGGGTCAGCGAGTTCGCGTGGGCGTCGGACGAGAGGTCGGTCATCGCGTCGGTGGCGAGCGTGACGTGGTAGCCGTGCTCGTACGCCGCCCGTGCCGTGGACTCGACCCCGATGCTGGTGGCGACGCCGGTCAGGACGAGCTGGGTGATGCCGCGGCGGCGGAGGTGTACGTCCAGGTCGGTGCCGTGGAACGCACCCCAGTTCCGCTTGGTCACGACGATGTCCTCGGCATGGCCTGCCAGTTGCCCGACGATCTGATCGGCTCCGGGCGGCGGCGTTCCACCGGCCGTACGAGGCGCGCGCTCCGTACGGCCAGGAACCCGATCGGCACCATCGGCGGCGAAGCTGACCCGGACGAGTACCACCGGCAGCTTGTGCTTCCGGAAGGCATCGGCGAGTTCGACGGTCCGGTTGATCACGTCAGCGGTGGGATGTGGTTCGCCGGGAAGTGCGGCGACCGCGTTCTGCAGGTCGACGATGACCAGCGCGGTCTTCGGGTCAAGCGTGGTGACGGGCACGGGGGTACCTCTCTACTTGGGCGTTCTCTACTTGGGGAGGCGAATCGAGGTGACCAGCACGAGCAAGCCGGAGATGATGAGCAGGAAGATCGCCATCTCGTGCAGGCCGGCTGTTGTCGCGCCGTGCTGGAAGAAGTGGGCGTTCGCCGCCGCGGAGATGAGTGCGCCGACGTACACGCAGGTACGCAGCAGTCCGGCGGACGAACCGATCCGGGCCGGATCGGCCTGCTGGTACAGGGCGGTCTGGTTGGCGAGGTTGTTCAGGCCTTGCGGAACGCCCGCGATCACGCCGACAACAGCCAGCAACCAGATCGGCGTACTGGTGCCGATGAACAACTGTGCGACTGCGGCGAACACGAGGAAGGCACAGCCGAAGACCAGCTTGCCGCGGATCTGCGCTCGTCGACCGGTGATCGCGGTGACAACCACGGCTGCGAGGGACAGTGGGAGTAGTAGCAGGCCGGCTGATGATGCTTTCAGGCCGCGCGATTCCTCGAGCCATTGGGTGAAGCCGTAGAGGAACGAGTACGCGCCGACGTAGGCGAGCACCTGACGGGTGTACGTGAGGATCAGCGGTCGGTTGCCGGCCAGTACACGGAGGTCGATGAACGGTTCCATCACTCGTAGTTGGGTGATGACGAAAGCGGTGCCGAGGACCAGGGCGAGTACGAGCAGGTACCAGCTGGACAGCTGTGGGTGCATCAGGAAGAGCATCAGGGCGACCAGCGTGGCGGCGAACAGGGCTGCGCCCGGGTAGTCGAGTTCGCCGGCGCCGCGTGCGCGGGTGGTGCGGGGCAGCCAGAGTGATCCGAGGATTACGCAGATGACCGACAGTGGCACGTTGATGGTGAAGATCAGGTGCCAGCCGCCGAGGCCGATCAGCAGACCGCCGAGGGTCGGGCCGATCACCGCGATCACCTGGTTCGCGATCGAGAGGCTGCTGAGGATGACGGCCGGTGTGTCCATCCCGGTGCGATCGGCTTCGCTGCGGATCAAGGACATTGCTGCTGGGTACGCCGCTGAGGTCCCGAAACCGAGGAGGACTCGCGAGGCGATCAGTACGCCCAGGTTTGGTGCCAGCGCGCCGAGCAGACCGGCGATGCCGACGAGCGAGGTGGCGAATAGGTACAGCGGGCGTGGTCCGAAGAGGTCAACCAACCGCCCCATCACAGGCTGCCCAACCGCTGTCGCCAGATAGAGCCCGGTCACCAGCCAAGCCGTCTGCGAAGGCGGCACCCCGAACGCCACCCCAATCGGCACCAACGCCACCGCGAGCATCGAGGAGTTGATCGGATTCAGTACGGACCCCACCAGCATCGGCGCCACGAGCCGCCGATCGAACCGCAACTCCCCCGTCACCAAACCACCCTCGTCCGAGTCTCAGCGGGTTGTTGCCGCTTCTATTGCGTGGTCCAGGAGGGACAGGGCCTTGATGATGGTTTGGCGTTCGGCTTCGGTGCAGTGGTCTTGGAGGGCACGGGCCAGCCACTCCTGGCGGACCCTGCGGTCGCCCTGCAAACGGTGCCGGCCGCCGGTGGTCAGCGAGACCACCTGCCGGCGACCGTCCTCCGGATCCGGGTGCCGCTGAATCAGATCGGCCTCGCGCAGCGCGGCCAGGATCGCCGCCATCGACTGCGGCCGAATCCGCTCGGCCGCCGCCAGCTCGCTCGCCGACGCAGGCCCGTCCTTGTCGATCCGGCTCAGCACCGACGACTGCGACGGCGTCAGGTCGTCGGTCTCGGCGAGTTCCTTCAACCGCCGCTTGACCCGCCCGAACACCACCCGCACCTGCGCCGCCGCCTGCCCAGCAGACGCCGAAAACCGTTCGCTCACCCTTCGAGCCTAAATTAGTCAGCCCAAACTGTCCAGCCCAAACTGATCAGCCTGGCCTGTTCAGTACCATCGCCTAGCCGGCCAGCCGCATCGCCGAGCGGCTCCGGCTCGTCGGCGGCGAACTGACCGCCCGGAAACTCACCGACGGCTTCGAAGTGCTGGCCTCAGCTGACGGCTACGTCCAGTACGCCGATTACCTTCTCCAACCGTGCCGCGACCCGGCCGGCGTCGAAGCCGTTGCCTTCGACTACTACCCGGAGCTCGCCGCTGTCCAGCGAGACCTCCAGCTCACGAACGTCGTACGGGTTGAGCAGCACGGCCACCCGGGCCAGCAGCCCATCCACTTCCACCACCCGCGCGGTGAAAACGGTCAGCGTGCGTTCGACCGCGAGCAGGCTCATCGCACGACCTCCTTGTGGCGCAGCAGGCCGAACGTGAAGCCGTCGACCAGCGCCTCCCACGAAGCCTCGACGATGTTGTGCCCGACGCCGACCGTGACCCAAGAGCCTTCGCCGTCGGCGGTCTCGATCAGCACCCGGATCACCGCGTCGGTGCCGTGCCCCTGGTCGAGGATGCGGACCTTGTAGTCGACCAGGTCGAACTTGTTCACCACTGGGTACGCGCGCTCGATCGCGACCCGCAGCGCGTGGTCGAGCGCGTTCACCGGGCCGTTGCCCTCGCCGGTGACGATCTCCCGCTCGCCGCCCGCGACCAGTTTCACGGTCGACTCGGAGACCGCCTCACCGTCGGCGCGCGACTCGGTGATCACCCGCCACGACTCGACGTCGAAGTAGCAGGGCCGCTTGCCTTCGACCTCTTCGGTGAGCAGCAGCTCGAACGAGGCGTCGGCCGCCTCGAACGTGTACCCGCGCGCCTCCATTTCCTTCACCCGGTCCGCGACCCGGCTGACCAGTTCGCGGTCGTTGCCGAGATCGAAACCGAGCTCGCGGCCCTTCAGCTCGATGCTCGCCCGGCCGGCCATCTCCGACACCAGCATCCGCATGTCGTTGCCGACCAGCCCCGGGTCGGTGTGCTGGTACAGATCCGGGTCGACCTTGATCGCGCTGGCGTGCAGCCCGGCCTTGTGCGCGAACGCGGAAACCCCGACGTACGGCTGCCGGGCCGACGGCGGCACGTTGGTGACTTCGGCGATCGCGTGCGCGGTCCGGAACGACTCGGCCAGGTTGCCCGGCGGCAGCAGTTGCAGGCCGCGCTTCAGCTCCAGGTTGGCGACGATCGCCAGCAGATCGGCGTTGCCGGTACGTTCGCCGTATCCGTTGACCGTGCCCTGGACATGCGTGACGCCGGCTTCGACAGCGGCGATCGAGTTCGCCACCGCGCAGCCGGCGTCGTTGTGACAGTGGATGCCGAGCCGGGCCCCGGTGGATTCGAGGACGTCCCGGACGATCTCCTGGAGTTCCCGCGGCAGCGTCCCACCGTTCGTGTCGCACAGCGCGACCACATCCGCGCCCGCCGCGGCCGCCGCTCGTACCACCTCGAGCGCGTACGCACGATTCGCGCGGTACCCGTCGAAGAAGTGCTCGGTGTCCAGGAAGACCCGCTGCCCGTTCGCCCGCAGATGCGAGACGGTGTCGGTGATCATCCGCAGGTTCTCGTCCAGGCTGGTCCGGAGCGCCCGCTCCACATGTGCATCGTGGCTCTTGGCAACGAGTGTGACGACGTCGGCGCCGGACTCCCGCAGCGCGGCCACCTGCGGGTCGTCCGCGGCCGTCGTCCCCGGCTTGCAGGTCGCGCCGAAGGCGGCGAAGGTCGCGTTCCGCAGGTGCAGCTCGGTCTTCGCCCGCTCGAAGAACTCGGTGTCCTTGGGCACCGCGCCCGGCCAGCCGCCCTCGATGAAACCGACCCCCAGCTCGTCCAGGTACTGCGCGATGGCGATCTTGTCCGCCACCGACAGGGCCAGACCCTCCTGCTGCGCGCCATCGCGCAGAGTCGTGTCGTAGACGTGGAACTCGTCCGAGATAGTCATGGGGGTCGGCCTTCCGGAGGGGTGCGGTGCAGAAATTTGAGGCAAACAAAAAACCTCCCGCAAGGTGCGAGAGGTCTGCGCGCTCAGGTACGGCATGCTGAGCGCGCTTAGGTAATAATCACCCGATAGTGCTTCATGACGTTTTGCAGTCTGCCACAGAATGTCCGCCCGATGACGAGTACGTCTCGCATCACGAACATTCAGTACGCCGACCCGTACTGGAGTTCAGACCGCCGTCATGCCGTCAGGGACCAGCCCGGGTCGTCCCAGGCGGTGTAGAAGTCTTCGCGGGACAGGGGCCTGAGGCCCCAGTTCTCCCGGTCCAGGGCCTGGTCGGTGAGCATGCCCTCGTCGTCCTCGAGCCGCTGCCACCAGTACCGGGTCAGCTCGCCGTCCTCGCCCACGCCGAGCTGGCGGATGACCACCCACTCACGCTCGTGCCAGACCGCCTCGTACAGCCAGTCCGTGCCGTAGTCGTCCACGGCCGCGCCGTACGTCCGGGAGGCGGTGCCGCGGTCCAGGTCGCGGATCAGCTCGACCGTGGACCGGATCGCCGCGACGGTTTCGGCCGGCCAGCCCCGCCGCTCGGCAAGCTCCGCGTAGTAGCCCTCGACCTCGTCCGGGAAGCTGCTCATGCCGCCCGACCCTATCGGGTCGCGGCGACAGTCAGCGACCATCCGTCCACACCCCAGACCTGAAAAGATGCTGTGAAAGCACGACCTACGCGAACGGCCCGGCGGGAGTTCGCCGGGCCGTTCGGGTGGTGCGGGTTCAGATCTTGGTCATCCAGCCGTGGGGGTCGGGCGTACGGCCGTACTGCACGTCCAGCAATGCGCTTCGGACAGCAGCTGTGACCGGGCCGCCGTTGCCGTCGCCGATCTGTACTTCACCGTCCTTGGCCTTCAGGGAGGCGACCGGGGTGACCACCGCGGCCGTACCGCACGCGAAGACCTCGCGCACCTTGCCGGACGCCGCGCCCGAGCGCCACTCGTCGACCGAGATCTTCCGCTCGGTGACGTGGTAGCCGAGGTCCGTGACCAGCTTCAGGATCGAGTCCCGGGTGACGCCCTCGAGGATGGTGCCGGACAGCTCCGGCGTGACGACGGAGTTGTCGTCCAGGACGAAGTACAGGTTCATGCCGCCGAGCTCTTCGACCCACTTCTTCTCGACCGCGTCCAGGAACGCGACCTGGTCGCAGCCCTGCTCGATCGCCTCGGCCTGCGCGAGCAGCGAGGAGGCGTAGTTGCCGCCGGTCTTCGCCGCGCCGGTGCCGCCGGGGGCCGCCCGCGTGTACTCCTCGCTCAGCCAGATCCGGACCGGCTTCACGCCGTTGGCGAAGTACGAGCCGGCCGGCGACGCGATCACGCAGTACGTGACATGGGCCGACGGGCGGACGCCGAGGAACGGGTCGGAACCGAACATGAACGGGCGCAGGTACAACGAGGTCTCACCACCGCCGGGCACCCAGGCCTTGTCGAGCTCCACCAGCTTGCGCAGGGAGTCGACGAACACCTCGTCCGGCAGCTCCGGCAGCGCGAGCCGATGCGCGGACCGCTGGAACCGGGCCGCGTTCGCCTCCGGGCGGAACAGGTGGATCGAGTCGTCGGGATGCCGGTACGCCTTCATCCCTTCGAAAATGGTCTGGGCGTAGTGGAACACCGAGGTCGCCGGAGACAGCTCCAGCGGCCCGAAGGCGGTGATCCGAGCGTCGTGCCAGCCCTTCTCGGCCGTCCAGGTGGCGATCGCCATGTGGTCGGAGAAGTACTGCCCGAATCCCGGGTTCGCCAGGATGCGGGCGCGCTGGTCGTCGCTGGCCGGATGGGTGGTTGGCTCAACGGTGAACTGCAGCTCGCTGCTCATAGCCGCACCGTACCTCTCGACCAACTGGTCAGGCGAGCGTGCCGGTGGGCGGCGCGGCTGGGGACAAGGCCAGCGGCGTCACAGGTCGGCATCGGTCAGCCCGCCGCGCGCTTGGTGATCGCGTCACCGATCTCGGCGGTGCTCCGGACCGAGCCGGTGCGCTCCTCGATGTCGGCCTCGACGGCCGCCTCGATCGCCCGGGCCGCCTCGGTCAGGCCGAGGTGCTCGCAGAGCAGCGCCGCCGACAGGATCGCCGCGGTCGGGTCGGCCTTCTGCTGGCCGGCGATGTCCGGCGCGGAGCCGTGCACCGGCTCGAACATGCTCGGCGCGGTCCGGTCCGGGTTGATGTTCCCGCTCGCGGCCAGCCCGATCCCGCCGCTGATCGCCGCGGCCAGGTCGGTGATGATGTCGCCGAACAGGTTGTCGGTGACGATCACGTCGAACCGGGCCGGGTCGGTGACCAGGAAGATCGTCGCCGCGTCCACGTGCAGGTAGTCGACGGTGATCTCCGGGAACTCGGCCGCGACCTCGTCGACGGTCCGCTTCCACAGGTGGCCGGCGTGTACGAGCACGTTGTTCTTGTGGACGAGCGTGAGCTTCTTCCGCGGCCGTGCCTGCGCCCGGGCGAAGGCATCGCGGACGACGCGCTCGACGCCGTACGCGGTGTTCACCGACACCTCGGTGGCGATCTCGGCCGGCGTTCCGACCCGAAGCGCACCGCCGTTGCCGACGTACGGCCCCTCGGTGCCTTCGCGGACGACGACGAAGTCGACGGTGCCCGGGTTCGCCAGCGGGGAGCCGACGGACGGGTAGATCTTCGACGGCCGCAGGTTCACGTAGTGGTCCAGGGTGAACCGGAGCTTGAGCAGCAGACCGCGCTCGAGGACGCCGGACGGGACGCTCGGGTCACCGACCGCGCCGAGCAGGATCGCGTCGTGCTTGCGGATCTCCGCCAGCTCGGCGTCCGGCAGCGTCTCGCCGGTGGCGTGCCAGCGCTTCGCGCCGAGGTCGTACTCGGTCCGCTCGAACGTCACGCCGTGTTGCGCCGCTACCGCGTCGAGGACCTTGAGCGCCTCGGTGGTCACCTCAGGCCCGATCCCGTCCCCCGGGACGACGGCCAGCGTGAAGTTCTTCGTCTCGCTCACTTCTTGGGTTCTCCCCCATTGTCACGGCGGTTCATGGCCTCTTGGACAGCCTTGACCTCGTCGCGCGCCGGGCGCGCGGTCCGGCGACGGCGGGTCGCCTTCCGTTCGCGGGCGTCGATCGCCGGCCAGTTGGCTGGATACATGTCGTACATGCTGCTCCTCCCAAAGACGACGTGGGCGGCAGGGTGCGCACGAATTTACTCTGACGTCCGACTATTTCACCACAATGCGGGCACGACATCCCACGATTTGAGATGGCGGTGCTGGTACCGGCCCCGACCTGTGCCAGTCTCAGCCCGTGAGTGCTCCTCCAGAACTGCCGCCGCTGGTGTCGGCGGCCCTCAGCCTGTCCGGCCGGCGCGGCTTCGTCAGCTCCACCCGGAACGAGACCGGCCGGCTGCTGGCCACCCTTGCCGCGTCGAAGACCGGCCTGCTCGGCGAGCTCGGGACCGGCTGCGGCGTCGGCTCCGCCTGGCTGCGCAGCGGCGCCGGCGACCAGACCACCATCGTCACCGCGGAGAGCGACCCGCAGCTGGCGAAGGCGGTCGCCGAACTGTTCGCCGACGACGAGCGGATCGAGGTCGTCTCCGCGGACTGGACGGCGCTGATCGAGCGCGGGCCGTTCGCGCTGCTGTTCGTGGACGCGCGGGAGGCGAAGCTGTCCGCCCGCGACGTGATCGCCGATGTCGTGGAGCCGGGCGGGTTCGTCGTCCTCGACGACTTCACCCCGTCCGCGGTCTGGCCGCCGATGTACGAAGGGCGCGTCGACACGCTCCGCCAGGAGTGGCTGATGGACAACCGCTTCACCACCGCCGAAGTAATGGTCGCCCCGGACGCCGCCGTCCTGCTCGCGACCCGCCGCTGATCCGCACGGACCGGCCGCACGACGCGGACCGGCCGCACGACGCGGACCGGCCGGAAACGGAAGCGGGCCCGAGCTATTGAGCTCGGGCCCTTGTCTGCCGCCATGCGCCTGCGGGCGGCAGACCGCTTTCAGTAAAGCAGTTGTTCGGTTTCCTCAGGCCTCGAGGTCCACCGTCCGGGCGGTCGCGGCCTGCACCGCGCCGGTGATGTCGTCCAGCACGGCCGGCTCGATCTTCGAGTCGACCGAGAGCGCGACCAGTGCCTTGCCGCCCTTGCGGTCCCGGCTGACCTGCATGCCGGCGATGTTCACGTCGGCGTCGCCGAGAATCCGGCCGATCTGGCCGACCGCGCCCGGCCGGTCCTCGTAGGTGAGGAAGGCGAGGTGCGCGGCGAGCTCGATCTCGACGTCGAACCCGTCGATCTCGACCAGCCGCTCCGACTGCCGGACCCCGACCAGCGTGCCGGAAACCGAGACCTGGACGCCGTCGGCGAGCGTGCCGCGCAGGGTGATCAGGTTCCGGTGCTCCGGGCTGTCGTGGTCGGTGACGAGGCGTACCTCGAGGCCCCGCTCGGCCGCCAGCAGCGGCGCGTTCACGTACGAGACGTTGTCCTCGACCACGTCGGCGAACACGCCCTTGAGCGCGGCCAGCTCGAGCACCTTCACGTCGTACTGGGTGATCTCGCCGCGGACCTCGACGTCGAGCTGCTGCGCGACGCCACCGGCCAGCGCGGTGAAGATCCGGCCCAGCTTCTCGGTCAGGGCGATGCCCGGGCGGACGTCCTCGGCGATCACGCCGCCCTGGACGTTCACCGCGTCCGGGACCAGCTCACCCGACAGCGCCAGCCGGACCGACTTCGCGACCGCGATGCCGGCCTTCTCCTGCGCCTCCTCGGTGGACGCGCCGAGGTGCGGCGTGACGACCACGTTCTCGAACTCGAACAGCGGCGAGTCGGTGCACGGCTCGGACGCGAACACGTCCAGCCCGGCGCCCGCGACCCGGCCTTCCTTCAAAGCGCTGTACAGCGCCTGCTCGTCGACGATGCCGCCCCGGGCCGCGTTCACGATGATGACCTCGGGCTTGACCTTGTGCAGCTGCTCGTCGCCGATCAGGCCGATGGTCTCCGGGGTCTTCGGCAGGTGCACCGAAATGAAGTCACTGGCCGCCAGCAGCTCGTCCAGGCTCGCCAGCCGGACGCCCATCTGCGCGGCGCGGCCGGCCTGTACGTACGGGTCGTAGGCGATCACGTTCATGCCGAAAGCGGCCAGCCGCTGCGCGACCAGGACGCCGATCTTGCCGAGGCCGACGATGCCGACGGTCTTCTCGAACAGCTCGACACCCGAGTACTTGCTGCGCTTCCACTCGCCCTTCTTCAGCGACTCGTTCGCCGCCGGGACTCGCCGCGCGGAGGCGAGCAGCAGGGCGACGGCCAGTTCGGCGGCGCTGGTGATGTTGGAGGTCGGCGCGTTCACGACCATCACCCCGGCCTGGGTGGCGGCCTTCACATCCACGTTGTCCAGGCCGACGCCGGCGCGGGCGACGACCTTCAGCTTCTTCGCGGCGGCGAGCGCCTCGGCGTCCACCTTGGTGGCGCTGCGGATCAGGATGGCGTCGACGTCGGCGATGGCCGGGATCAGTTCGGCGCGGTCGGCGCCGTTGGCGTGGCGGATCTCGAAGTCGGGGCCGAGCGCCTCGACGGTGGCGGGGCTGAGCTCTTCGGCGATCAGGACGACGGGCCGGGTTACGTCAGTCAGAGACATGGAGGAATCTCCTGCAGAAGCGGTAGGGGCTCATGATTTTCAGAGCACCGCGCTGTGCCCGCTGAGTCGATGGTACCCCGTCCGGTTTTCGGCGCGCGGGTGGACCCACCATCCGGTCACTGCGTGTTGATCAGCTGTCGCAAGCCACCGGGTCCGTCATCTGCCGGGCCTCGTCGATGACGAGTTTCCCGTCGGCCCGGGTCAGCTTGTACCGCACGTCCAGCCGGTTGCAGGTCCGCCCGCTGGCGCCCGCGGCGGTCGGCGAGAACAGCACGTTGTAGGCCAGTCGCGCGTACGCGCCGTCGCCGTCGGCGCTCACCTCGGTGAGTTTGGGGCCGAAGAAGTACGACGTCTGGTGGCTCTGCTGGTCGCGGGCCTCGGTCAGGGTCTTGGCCAGCCGGTCGGAGTACAGCGACTGCAGTCCGGCGAAGTCGTGCTGATTCTCCAAGGTCAGGTAGTTGCCGAGGAGGCGCTGCGCTTCGGTGGCCAGCGCGGTCCGTGCGACCTGGAGCTCCGGAGCGACCGCGCTCTGCGGGCCGCGCGACCGGTCGCACGATCCCCCGGCCGCCGCGCTGATTCCGGTCGGCGCGGTCGCCGCGTACCCGCGCAGTGTGCCGAGCGGAACGATCGTGCTGGTCTGCACGGTGTCGCCGACGACCAGGCCGGCCAGGCGACCGGACTTGTCCACGACCGGTCCGCCGAGTTTGGCGGCGTTCATCACCGATTCGAGCGGCTTCGGCTGGGCGGTCGATCCGATCGACTGGATCGTCGCCTTTCCGGCGGCCGTGTACCCGATCAGCGCGCGCTCCGCTTTCGGTTCGGGATCGGCCGGGGCGAGCTGGACCGGCGTACCGTCGAGTTGGCCGATCGGCTGCAGTACCGCGACGCCGTCGTTGCTCGTACCGAGCAGGTTGGCGCGGTGGATCTTCCCGTCCGGGCTGATCACCACGATCGACAACGGCTGGCTGATCGCGGACTTCGCGGTGAGGATGCGGCCGCCGTCGATCAGTACGCCCGATCCCTCACCGGTGCCCGCGCAGGTGGTCGCGAGGATGCGTACGACAGCCGGCTGCACGTTCTTCAGTACCTGACTGGTGTCGATCCGCAACGTCTGCGCCCGGACGTACCAGCCCGCGCCCACACCGCCCGCGACAACCACGAGCAGTACGACCAGACCGGCCAGGAACCGCCCGAAGACCCATGGACCGCGCGGCGGTGGCGCACCGGATGAGCGCGTCGGCGCCTCCAGCTGGGTCAGGGCGCCGGCGCCGGCCGGGATGTGCCGCGGCGGCCGCGGCAGCGCGCCCCTACCGTCCTCCACCACCACTCACCCCCACTCACCAGTCCAGACCGCAACACATTGTGTCAAACCCTGGTGACAAAACCGGGACCCCGGACAAGCAGGTGCCTGTCCGGGGTCCCGGTTGAGAGGTGCGGGGGTCAGCGGGCCGCGCTGCCCTCGACGTAGTCGTCGTCGTGCGACTTGACCCAGGCCATCAGGCCGCGCAGGTCCTTGCCGACGGCCTCGATCGGGTGCTCCTGGCTCTTCTTGCGGAACTCGGCGAACTCCGGCGCGCCGGCGTCCTGGTCGGCGATGAAGCGGGCCGCGAAGGTGCCGTCGGTGATGTCACCGAGGACCTCCTTCATCCGCGCCTTCACCGACGCGTCGATGATCCGTGGGCCGGACACGTAGTCGCCGTACTCGGCGGTGTCGGAGACCGACCAGCGCTGCTTGGCGATGCCGCCTTCGTAGATCAGGTCGACGATCAGCTTCAGCTCGTGCAGGCACTCGAAGTACGCGACCTCGGGCTGGTACCCCGCCTCGGTCAGCGTCTCGAAGCCGGCCTGGATCAGCGCCGACACGCCGCCACAGAGCACGGCCTGCTCACCGAACAGGTCGGTCTCGGTCTCCTCGGTGAAGGTGGTCTTGATACCGCCGGCACGGAGGCCGCCGATCCCCTTCGCGTACGCGAGCGCGAGGTCCCACGCCTTGCCGGTCGCGTCCTGCTCGACGGCCACCAGCACCGGTACGCCGCGGCCCTCGGAGTACTCGCGCCGGACCAGGTGCCCCGGGCCCTTCGGCGCGACCATGAAGACGTCCACCCCGGCCGGCGGCTTGATGTAGCCGAACCGGATGTTGAAGCCGTGCCCGAAGACCAGCGCGTCGCCGTCGACCAGGTTCGGCTCGATGGCCTCCTTGTACAGCTTGCGCTGCGCCGGGTCCGGAGCCAGCACGACGATCACGTCGGCCTCTTCACAGGCCTCGGCCGGCGAGACCACCCGCAGGCCCTGGGCCTCGGCCTTCGCCCGGCTCTTCGAGCCCTCGGGCAGACCGACCCGGACGTCGACGCCGGAGTCGCGCAGCGAGAGCGCGTGCGCGTGGCCCTGCGAGCCGTAGCCGAGCACGGCCACGTGGCGGCCCTGGATCACCGACAGATCGGCGTTGTCGTCGTAGAACATTTCAGCAGCCACTTCGGGCACTTCTCCTTAGTGTTGATTCGGTACGGCGGCAGCGGTCCGGCCCGGCGGCGGCGCCGGGACCGGGTGATGCGGATGCGGACGCTCGCGCTCGGCCGGCGGCCGGGCCTGGACATTCGGCGGACCGGACGCGACATGCGGCGGCGGCACCGGGACCGGCCGCAGGTTCCGGTCGGAGATCGAGCGGCTGCCCCGTCCGATCGCCACCATCCCGGACTGCACCAGCTCGCGGACGCCGAACGGTTCCAGCACCCGGAGCATCGCTTCGAGCTTCTCCGGATTGCCGGTCGCCTCGATGGTGATCGCGTCCGGTGCCACGTCGACCACCTTGGCACGGAACAGCTGGACGGTCTCCAGCACCTGCCCGCGGGTCAGGGTGTCCGCCTTCACCTTCACCAGCAACAGCTCCCGCTGTACGGTCTGGGCCGGTTCGAGCTCGACGATCTTGATCACGTTCACCAGCTTGTTCAGCTGCTTGGTGATCTGCTCCAGCGGCTGTTCGTCCACGGTGACCGCGATCGTCATCCGGGACACCTCGGGGTGCTCGGTCGGCCCGACCGCGAGCGAGTCGATGTTGAACCCGCGCCGCGAAATCAGCGCCGCCACCCGGGCGAGTACACCATGCTTGTTCTCGACCAGAATGCTCAATGTGTGTTTACTCATCGACGTCCTCGCTTCGCTCCGGGCGCCGATGAGGCACGAGTGGGCTGTGTTGGATTGGTGCCTTCGCTTCGCTCAGTCACTAGAGCTCCTCGCCTTCCCAGGCCGGGGCCATGTCGCGGGCGATCTGGATCTCGTCGTTGCTGACGCCGGCCGCGACCATCGGCCAGACCATCGCGTCCCGGTGCACGACGAAGTCGACCACGACCGGCGCGTCGGTGACCGCCATCGCCTTCTCGATCGTCGCGTCCAGCGACTCCTTGTCCGAGCAGCGCAGCCCGACGCCGCCCATCGCCTCGGCCAGCTTGGCGAAGTCCGGAATCCGGGTCGAGTGCAGGTCGGTGTTCGAGTACCGCTTGTCGTAGAACAGCGTCTGCCACTGCCGGACCATGCCCAGCGACTGGTTGTTGATCACGGCAACCTTGATCGGGATGCCCTCCAGCGCGCAGGTGACGAGCTCCTGGTTCGTCATCTGGAAGCAGCCGTCGCCGTCGATCGCCCAGACCGTCTTCTCCGGGCGCGCGACCTTGGCGCCCATCGCGGCCGGCACCGCGTACCCCATCGTGCCGAGACCGCCGGAGTTCAGCCAGTGACCCGGCTTCTCGAACGGCAGGAAGTGCGCGGACCACATCTGGTGCTGGCCGACGCCCGCGGTGTACACGGCGTCCGGGCCGGCGATCTGGCCGATCCGCTGGATCACGTGCTGCGGTGACAGCGTGCCGTCCTCGGGCTCGTCGTAGCCGAGCGGGTACCGGGCGCGGACGGCTTCGAGCTGCTTGCGCCAGGCCTCGTACGACGGGGTCTGGCCGGTGTTCGCGATCTCGGTCCGGAGCGCGGCGATCAGGTCGGTGATGACCTCCTTGCAGTCGCCGACGATCGGCACGTCGGCGGCCCGGTTCTTGCCGATCTCGGCCGGGTCGATGTCGGCGTGGATGACCTTCGCCTCGGGCGCGAACGAGTCGAGCTTGCCGGTTACCCGGTCGTCGAACCGCGCGCCCAGCGTGATCAGCAGATCGGAGCGCTGCAGGGCACCGACCGCGGACACCGAGCCGTGCATGCCGGGCATCCCGAAGTGCAGCTCGTGCGTGTCCGGCAGCGCGCCGCGCGCCATCAAGGTGGTGACGACGGGGATGCCGAGCAGCTCCGCGAGTTCCTTCAGCTCGGCGCTGGCCCGCGCCCGGATCACGCCACCGCCCACGTACAGCACCGGCTTCTCGGCCGCGGCGATCAGCCGGGCCGCCTCGCGCACCTGCTTCGGGTGCGGGCGGGTCACCGGCCGGTACCCCGGCAGCGACAGCTCGGTCGGCCACTGGAAGTCGACGCCCGTGGTCTGCATCGCGTCCTTGGTCACGTCCACCAGCACCGGGCCGGGCCGGCCGGTGGAGGCGATGTGGAACGCCTCGGCGATCGTGGTGGCGATCTCATTCGGGTCGGTGACCAGGAAGTTGTGCTTGGTGATCGGCATCGTGATGCCGCGGATGTCCGCCTCCTGGAAGGCGTCGGTCCCGATCGCGGCACCGGCCACCTGACCGGTGATCGCGACCATCGGCACCGAGTCCATGTACGCGTCCGCGATCGGCGTCACCAGGTTCGTCGCGCCCGGACCCGAGGTCGCCATGCACACGCCGACCTTGCCGGACGCGGCGGCGTACCCCTGGGCGGCGTGGCCGGCGCCCTGCTCGTGACGTACCAGGATGTGGCGGATCTGGGTCGAGTCGAGCATCGGGTCGTACGCCGGGAGGATCGCGCCGCCCGGGATGCCGAAGACGGTGTCCACTCCGGCATGTTCCAGTGCGCGGATCAGAGCCTGTGCCCCGGTCAGCTGCTCACTCATGAGTGCCTTCCCTCAGTCCTGTCACGATGTGGCCTTGATGGCTTTTTCGCGACCGATCCATCCTCGCTCGTGGCCGTTCCCGCCGCGCTACTGGGTCCCAGATAGTCGCATTGGCAACAAAAAACCCCTTCCGCCGGTTGGCTGAAGGGGCGCGCTCGACTCAGTGGTCGCGTCAGTCGGCGCGCCGCACAAGTACGAGGAGAATCGATCGCATGTAGGCATTATTCGCCGACAGACGGCGATCGGGTCAAGTTCAACGGCTCAGCGTCTCGTACTTTGAGACCACTGTCTTATGGGTGGACCTTCGGCGAATTAATACCACTGTAATGGTGGTTCATCGTTGGTTAGTCACATACTGGTTTAGAGAGATCGCTTGAAAGTTTTATACCGCCCCCTCTCCAGATCGGAGTGACCCATGCGACTCGCCCAGTGCTCCCGCCCCCGGTTATCTCTGCGGCTACTGCTCGCCGCTGTGCTGATCGCGTTGTTCAGCTCGGTGGCTCTGTCCGGCCCGCTGACCGCCAGCGCCGCCGACACCAGGACCACGATCGTGAACGCCGCCAACGGCGAAGTCGGCCAGCAGGAGACGCCGCCCGGCAGCAACTGCAACCCGTACGGCCCGTGCGAACCCTGGTGCGCGCACTTCGCCACCTGGACCTGGCGCCAGGCCGGCATCAACATCCCCAACTACGGCTTCACCGGTGACATCTACACGTGGGGCCAGAACAAGGGCCGCGCCCACTCCACCAACACCGGCATGCAGCCCGGCGACATCGTGCTCTACGGCACCGGCCCGCAGAACACCGACACCAGCGTGCACACCGGCGTCGTGGTCGCCGTCGCCTCCAACGGCTACATCACCACGGTCGAAGGCAACGCGAACAACCAGGTCTCCAAGTACGGCCCGTTCGACCCGAAGCGCGCCAAGAACGCCGGCCGCCCCGGCAACATCTACGGCTGGGTCTCCGCCCTGTAACCCCGCCCACCCCAAGCCGATGCGGGCGCTCGCCCCGCCCGCATTGGCTTGCCCCCTGAGCTGAAGGGTTGCCCCCTCGGATTCTCAGGGGGCAACCCTTCAGTTCAGGGGGCAGGCTTAGGGTTTCGGCGTGGATGCGGATGCGTACGGGGATGTGCGGTTGGTGGGGCTGTACGACTTGGACAATCCGGCCGGGGAGGATCATGCGTACTACCGGGCGCTCGCGGCTGGTACGCGGAAGGTTCTGGACTTCGGGTGTGGGACCGGGCTGCTGACGCGTTCGCTGGTTGCGCCTGGGCGGGTGGTGATCGGGGTGGATCCGAGTCCGACGATGCTCGGATACGCGCGCCGCCGGCCGGGTGCGGATGTGGTTCGCTGGATCGACGGTGACTATCGCGCGGTCGAGCCGGGCGGGGACGTGGATCTCGTGGTCAGCAGTGGAAACACCATGATGCATGTGAGCGGGGCGGATCATGTACCGGCGCTGAGTGCGCTTGCGGGGGCGCTGCGGTCCGGCGGGATGATCGCCTTCGAGTCACGGCACCCGGCGGCGCGCGCGTGGGAGCAGTGGACGCGCGAGGCAACGGACGGCGAGCGCGACACACCGGTCGGCCGGCTCCGCGAGTGGCTCGACCTGATCGAGGTCGCCGACGGACGGGTGGTCTTCGACGCCCACAACGTTTTCCCGGACGGCACCGTCGCCGTGTACCGGAACGTGCTGCACTTCCGCTCCCCCGCCGAGATCACGACCGATCTCCGGCGCGCTGGTTTCACGGACGTGAAGATCGACGGCGGCTGGCACGGGGAGGCGCTGACGGACGAGTCCCGCCTGCTGGTGGTCCGCGCGCGGAAGTAGGGTGGAGGTACCGCGACTGGCGAGGGTGGAGTACCACCGGGGAGCGGGTTACCTGCAAGGCGTCGTCCGCCTGGGCGCCTCCGATTTCGTCGGAGGTTTCTGATGCATTTGCGCTACGGAATGAATCCCCACCAAGCTGCTTCGTTCACCCCCGTCGGCAGTCCACCGTTCAAGGTGGTCGCGGGCGAGCCGTCGTACATCAATCTCCTCGACGCACTGACCGGTTGGCAGCTCGTACGCGAGGCAGCGCGTGCGTTCGGCGTACCAGCAGCCGCCTCGTACAAGCACGTGTCACCGGCCGGGGCCGCGCTGGGTGAGACAGTCACCGCCGCGTACGAACGGGCGCGCGACGCCGACCCGAAGTCGTCGTACGGGGATTTCGTCGCGGTGTCGCATCCGGTGGACCTCGAGCTGGCCGGCGTACTGAAGCGGGTGGTGTCGGACGGGATCATCGCGCCTGGGTACGGCGAGGGGGTGGTGGAGGTTCTGGCGGCGAAGAAGCGCGGTACGTATCTCGTGCTGGAGGCCGATCCAGACTTTGAACCGCCGGCTGAAGAGGTGCGCGAGGTGTACGGGGTGCGGTTGGTGCAGGAGCGGGATGCGATTCCGCTGGCCGTCGATCAGTTTGACGCGGCGGTGCCGGACGGCGCGCGGCAGGATCTGTTGCTGGGGATGATTGTTGCCCGGTATACGCAATCGAACACCGTGGTGATGGTGAAGGACGGGATGGCGATCGGGATCGGGGCGGGGCAGCAGTCGCGGGTGGACTGTACTCGGCTGGCCGGTGAGAAGGCGTTGCTGTGGTGGTCGCGCCGATCGGCCGAACCGTTGACGGGGGTGTCGATGGTGTCCGACGGCGCGTTGCCATTCACCGACAACGTCGAGGAGGCAGCGCGGTTCGGTGTCGCGCATATCGCGGAGCCGGGTGGGTCGATTCGCTCGGCCGAAGTCGCGGCCGCGTGCGCCGAAAACAACATCACCTGGTCACCGACCGGGGTGCGACTCTTCAGGCACTGAGCAGGTAGGTGCCTGCGGCAACTGCTTTGCGTACGGCAGCGGCTGTCTCGGCGGCGTCCAGCGTGGTGGTGTCGAAGGTGTGCGACTCCAGTGCACCGAGGTCGGCGAACTGACCATGCAGGCCGGTCAGGGCCTCAGCATCTGTCAGCTCGACACCGCCGCGCGCCTGGCCGCGGCGGAGGGTGGTGGCCAGGTCCGGGCGCAGCACCACGTACGACATCGTCCACTGCCCTTCGACAGCCGCCCGGCGGTACGGACCGAGGAACCACGGGCCGATGACCCCATCCACCACCACGTCGTACCCGCCGCGTGCGTACACCGCCACCGCCGCCACGATCGCATCCACGACAATCTCATTCTGCCGCTCCGCACCGGGCAGGTACGGTTCCACGAACCCGGTCCGGATCGCGCGGAAGAACTCGTCGGTCGTCACATGCACCGTCGGTCGCGCCGCCCCGGTCGCCAGCAACCGGCCCACGGTCGTCTTGCCCGAACCTGACGGACCGGTCAGGAGCAGTACGTCACTCATGCGACCAGACGCTAGCCCGGCCAACCGCGGAACCCCCACCTATTTTGTCGCCAGCAGGAGCCTCCTCCCGCGGCGCCGGTGGCGGACAGCCCGCACACCTCGACCGCGGGGTAGTCGCGTTCGACTTCGACTGCCGACGAGCGGTTGTCAGCCGCCGGCGACGCTGGGGAGGATCAGGAGCTCGTCGCCTGCCGACAGCGGGGTCTGGAGGCCGGACAGGTCGCGGATGTTGTCGTTGCCGAGGTAGATGTTCACATGTCGCCGGACAGCACCCTGCTCATCGGTCAGCCGGCGCCGCAACGCCGGGTGCTGCAGCTCCAGCGCCGCGAACACCCCGGCAACAGTCGCCCCGCCATCACCCACGACCTCAACCTCAACCCGGTCCACGTCACCCGCGAACGGCCGCAGCACAGTAGGCAACCGCACCACAACCCGCGAAACCGCCGCCTGCTCCCCACCCATCACACCACCACCATCACGCATCGCACCGTCATCACAAGAACGCCGTCACACGACCGCGGCGCGCACGGTGAGGATGTCGGGCAGATGCCGCGCAACCTCGGTCCACGTATCGCCCGCGTCCGCGCTCGCGTACACACATCCGTCCCGTGTCCCCACGTAAACCCCCGCCGGATCAGCGGTATCGGTGGTCATCGCATCCCGCAGCACCGGCACGTACGACACGTCCGGCAACCCAGCCGTCAACGCTTCCCACGTCGAACCGGCATCCCGCGACCGGTACACCCGGCACTTCGCGTCGGGCGGAACCCGATTCCCGTCCGCGATCAGCGGAAACACGTACACGGTCTCCGGCTCGTGCGGATGCACGACGATCGGGAACCCGAAGTCCGACGGCAGCCCGTCCGCGATCGACTTCCAGATCGCCCCGCCGTCATCCGACCGGTACACACCATGGTGATTCTGCGCGAACATCCGTTCGGGTACGTCCGGATGCCCCGCCAGCTTGTGCACGCACTGGCCGAACTCCGGGTCGGGATCGGGCATGAAGTACGCCTTGATGCCGTGGTTCGCGGGCGCCCAGGTCGCTCCGCCATCACTCGTCTGATAGACACCACCGGTCGACATCGCCACGCTGAGCCGGTCCGGGTCGGTCGCATGCGGCAGCACGGTGTGGACGGCCTGCCCGCCGAAACCGGCGTCCCATTCGGTCCGGTGCGGGTGATCCCACAGGCCGCGGACCAGCTCGAACGTCACTCCCCCGTCGGTGGACTTCCACAACGCGGACGGTTGCGACCCGGCGTACACGACGCCTGGCTGGTCGGCCGGCGCGGGCTGGATCTGCCAGACCCGCTCGAGCGACGCGCCGGCGTCGGCCGGGAACCCGATCGAGCCCTCCGGCGGCTCGGCCCAGGTCGCGCCGAGGTCGTCGGAGTGGAAGACCGCCGGCCCCCAGTGCTCACTCGTGCCGCCGACGAACAGCCGTGGTCGCTCGCCGCGGGTGTCGACGCCGACCGCGTACACACCCTGCATCTCGAACTCCGGCACCGGCCCGTCCAGCCGCCACTCCCGGCGGCCGGCATCGCTCCGGCCGATCCACAGGCCCTTCTTGGTCCCGATCAGCAACACTGCCTCGGACATCGTTGTCCTCCCTACCTCGGCGGCCCGGCTACTACATTGATCAACGGCTCCCCCGACGCGTACCGCGCCAGCTGCGCGCGCACCAGCCGCGCCACCCGCGGCGCGAACGCCGTCGAGGCACCACCGCGATGCGGATTGATCAGTACGTTCGGAGCAGACCACAGCGGATGTCCGGTCGGCAACGGCTCGGGATCGGTCACGTCCAGCGCGGCGCTGATCCGGCCCGTCCCGAGCTCGGCCAGCAACGCCTGCGTGTCCACCACGACACCACGAGCGACATTCACCAGCAGCGCCCCGTCCTTCAGCTGGGCCAGGAACTTCGCGTCCACCATCCGCGTCGTTTCCGGCGTCGCCGGTGTCAGCAGCACGACCACGTCCGCTCGCGGCAGCAGCTCCGGCAGCTCGGTGAAGGGGTGTACGCCGTCCCGCGCCCGCCGCGCGACCCGGATCACCTCACACTCGAACCCGGTCAGCCGGCGCTCGAGCGCTTCGCCGATCGCGCCGTACCCGAGGATCAGCACGGTCCGGTCGGCCAGCGAGTCGTCGACCTGGTCGTACGACCCCGGCCAGACCTGCCGCTCCTGGTCGCGGACGGCCCGCGGCAGCCGCCGGTACGAGGCGAGGATCAGCCCGACCGCCAGCTCAGCCGTGGACGCGTCGTGGACGCCCCGCGCATTGCACAGCGTCACATCGTCGGCGACCCGGGACTGAACGTTCTCGAACCCGGCGGTCTGCAGCTGGACGACCTTCAGCGCGGGCATCTCCCGGACGATGTCGAACACGTCACCGCCGCCCATGTAACTGGGCACGTAGAACTCGACCTCGGCGAGCGACTTCGGCCGCTCGGCGCCCGAGTACACCTCCACGTCGAAGCCCGCGGGGACGCCGCCGAGGAACCCGTCCGGGTCCGCCCAGGGGAGCCATGCCTTCACCACATCAGCCATGGAACGAACCTACTCGGCCGCTCCGACAGTTTGAACTCCCGTGCCAGACCGTGAGCACCGTCGTACTCTGGATCGGTGCCTTCGACATCGGATGTTGCGGCCACGCTCGCTCACGATCAGGCCGTCGGGCGGCTGCGGGAGTCCTATCAGCGCATCCCGCCAGGTGCCCCCGTACGGCTCGCGAAGCGCAGTTCGAACCTGTTCCGCCCGCGCACGGCCGTCGACACGCCGGGCCTGGACGTGTCGAACCTGACCGGCGTGATCGCGGTCGATCCGGCCGCGCGGACCGCCGACGTCCAGGGCATGTGCACGTACGAGGACCTGGTCGCCGCGACCCTGCCGTACGGGCTGACCCCGATGGTCGTACCACAGCTGAAGACGATCACGCTCGGCGGCGCGGTGACCGGCCTCGGCATCGAATCGTCCTCGTTCCGCGCCGGGCTGCCGCACGAGTCGGTGCTCGAATTGGACATCCTCACCGGCGCGGGCGAGCTGGTCACGGCGCGGCCGGCCGGCGAGTACGCCGACCTGTTCCGGATGTTCCCGAACTCGTACGGCACCCTTGGGTACGCGACCCGGCTGCGGATCGAGCTGGACAAGATCTCGCCGTACGTGGCGTTGCGGCACGTACGCCTCGGACTGGACGAGCTGGCTCCGGCCATCGAAGCGATCGTTGCCGACGGCATGTACGACGGTGAGCCGGTGCACTTCGTTGACGGCGTCGCATTCAGCCCGGCGGAGGCGTACTTGACGCTCGGCCGGAACAGTGACGCGGCGGTGCGGACCAGCAAGTACACCGGTCAGCAGATCTACTACCGCTCGATCCAGCAGCGGCAGCAGGACTTTCTCACCGCGCATGACTATCTCTGGCGCTGGGACACCGACTGGTTCTGGTGCTCGGCCGCGTTCGGCGCGCAGCAGCCGCTGGTGCGCAGGCTGTGGCCGAGCCGGTGGCGGCGCAGCGACGTTTTCCACAAGATCGTCGGCTTCGAGAACCGGCATCAGTACGCGGCCCGGCTGAACCGGCGCCGCGGCCGGCCGGATCGTGAACGTGTCGTCCAGGATGTGGAAATCCCGGTCAGCCGGCTGGCCGAGTTCCTGCGCTGGTTCGACGCCGAGGTCGGGATGCGGCCGGTCTGGCTGTGCCCGCTGCGGCTGCGCGGGGCCGAGTCCTGGCCGCTGTACCCGCTGGCGCCCGGCGAGACGTACGTGAACGTCGGTTTCTGGGGCACCGTACCGATCGCCCCCGGCGCCGCGGACGGCGACGTCAATCGGCGCATCGAGGCGGCGGTGACGGAGTTCGGCGGGCACAAGTCGCTGTACTCCGACGCGTACTACGACCGAGAGACCTTCGACCGGCTCTACAACGTGCCGGCCCTGACCGCGGTGAAACAACGCTACGACCCCAACGCCCGGCTGACCGGGCTCTACGAAAAGGCGGTGACGCGCCGATGACGACGCTGGCGACTCAGGTATCGATCGCCGAAGCCCTCACGACGGTCCTCCCGGACGGCCTGCCGTTCCGGTTCACGGCGTACGACGGCAGCGCCGCCGGGCCGGAGGATTCGCCGATCCATATGCATCTGGCCTCCGAGCGCGGCCTGTCGTACATCCTCACCGCGCCGGGCGATCTCGGCATGGTGCGCGCGTACGTGATGGGTGATTTGGAGATCACCGGAGTACATCCGGGCAACCCGTACGAGCTGATGCGGTTGATCCTTGACCAGTTCCACTTTCACCGGCCACGCGCGGCCGAGGCGCTGCGGATCATCCGCGGGCTCGGGTGGAACCACTTGAAGCCACCGCCTCCGCCGCCGCAAGAACACTTGCCGAAGTGGCGGCGTACGTTCGAAGGGCTGCGGCACTCCAAGGCGCGGGACAAGTCCGCGATCCATCATCACTACGACGTGTCGAACACGTTCTACGAGTGGGTGCTCGGGCCGTCGATGACGTACACGTGCGCGGTTTATCCGCACGCCGGCGCGTCGCTGGAGGAAGCGCAGTTCGAGAAGTACGACCTGGTCGCGCGCAAGCTCGATCTGAAGCCGGGGATGCGGTTGCTCGACGTCGGCTGCGGCTGGGGCGGCATGGTCCGGCACGCGGCCCGCGAGTACGGCGTGAAGGCGCTGGGCGTGACCCTGTCCGCGGCACAGGCCGAATGGGCTTCCGCGGCGATCAAGCGCGAAGGCCTCGAAGAGCTGGCCGAAGTGCGGTACCTGGACTACCGCGACGTACCCGAGCGCGACTTCGACGCGATCAGCTCGATCGGGTTGACCGAACACATCGGCGTACGCAACTACCCGTCGTACTTCGGCTTCCTGCACGACCGGCTGAAACCCGGCGGCCGGCTGCTCAACCACTGCATCACCCGGCCGGACAACCACTTCCGCAACACCGGCGCCTTCATCGACCGCTACATCTTCCCCGACGGCGAACTGATCGGCTCCGGCCGCATCATCTCCGAAGCCCAGGACGCCGGCTTCGAGGTCCGGCACGAGGAAAACCTGCGCGAACACTACGCCCTCACCCTGGCCGCCTGGAACGAAAACCTGGTCACCCACTGGGACGAAGCAGTAGCCGAAGTAGGCCACCCCACCGCCAAGATCTGGGGCCTCTACCTCTCCGCCAGCCGAGCCGGCTTCGAACACAACACCATCCAGCTCCACCAAGTCCTGGCCACCAAACCAGACGCCCGAGGCAACTCCCACTTCCCCCTCCGCCCAACCTGGGGCAGCTGAATGGCCAAGGGGCGGGCGGCGGTCATGGTAACCGCGTTGGCGTTGGTGAGTGGGTGCTCGGAGGCGGCTCCTGGGGGTTCTGGGGCTTCGCCTGCGAGCTCGACGGCGGTGGCGCCGGTTGGGAACGTGAAGTTGGCGGTGGTGGGGACTGTGGTTTCGGGGTTGGAGGTGCCTTGGGGGCTGGGGTTTTTGCCGGATAAGAGTGCGTTGGTTACTGAGCGGGACAGTGCTCGGGTGGTGCGGGTTGTCGGGGGGCGGGCCAGTGAGGTGGGGAAGGTTGAGGGGGTGAAGACCTCCTCGGAAGGTGGGTTGCTGGGGCTGGCGGTGGATCCGGGGTATCCGGGGCGGCCGTACATCTACGTTTATTACTCCGGGCAGAACGACAACCGGATCGCGCGCATCACGTACCAGGACGGGAAACTGTCGGATCAGCAGGTGATACTGGACGGGATTCCGGCGGCGGCTATTCACAACGGCGGGCGGTTGCGGTTCGGGCCGGATGGCTACTTGTACGCGGGTACGGGTGATGGTGCCGAGCGGCCGAACTCGCAGGATGACGGGTCGCTGGGCGGGAAGATCCTGCGCATCACCACCGAGGGGAAGGCCGCGCCGGGGAATCCGGGCGGGCGGGTGTGGATCACCAAGGGGCACCGGAACGTGCAGGGGCTGGCGTTCGACGGGAGTCAGTTGTACGCGTCCGAGTTCGGGCAGAGCACCTGGGACGAACTGAATGTGATCACTCCGGGCGCGGACTACGGCTGGCCGGCCGCGGAAGGAATCAGCCACCTGGACGGGATGACCGACCCGATCGCACAGTGGAAGACCGCGGACGCGTCACCGTCCGGGATCGCGATCAGCAAGGGGTACGTGGTGATGGCGGCGTTGCGCGGCCAGCGGCTGTGGGTGATACCCGTTGCCAATGGCAAGCGAATTGGTGAGCCGCGGGCGTTTTTCACCAACCAGTACGGGCGGTTGCGGACGGTCGAACCCGCGCCGGACGGGTCGTTGTGGGTGACCACGTCCAACACCGACGGGCGCGGTCAGCCGCGGACCGGTGACGACCGGATTCTGCGGGTGACCCTGAGCACCTCCTGACCTGCCAACCGTTTCAGTCCTTCGGTCGTCTGGTACATGTGGAAGGAACCCACCCGACCCAAGGAGGAGATCGGTATGCCGACCGGCCAGGCGTCTGGCGTCCCCAGCAGTGTGATCGCAGCAGTGAACAGCTATCCGGATGCTCAGCGGACAGTTGAGTATTTGAGAAGCTACGGGATGGACGCGACGAGCCTGGACATCGTCGGCGCCGGCCTCAGGCAGGCGAGCAGACGCAGGGTGGTACCGGTGGTGCGGCTCACGGCAGTCGGTGCACTGCAAGGCGCGCTGGTCGGCGTACTCGCGGCTGTCTTTGTGACTCTTGTTGCCGCGACAACCCTGAGCAGCTTCGCGGTGGTGTTGTGGGGGTTCGTGTACGGGGCCATCGTCGGCCTGCTCTGGAGCCTGTTTCGCGGACTGAACCGCAATCGCCCCGAGCTCGTCAGCACCGAGACCGTGCCGACGTACTACGAGGTGCGCTGCCCGGCCGACGAGCTGTCAGTCGCGCAAACCCTCCTCGCCGACGCATCGGACCTGGACGACGGCCGCGTCGAACGCACCGTCATCGCCGAAGCCCCCACCCCAACGCCCACCCACCCACACAAGAACGCCGCGTAACCATCTCAGGGGCCAGCCCCTCACCCGGTGGGTTCGGCCGCCAGAATCCCAGGGGCCAACCCACCAGCCGAGGGGCTGACCCCTGAGACGGTGGGTTCGGCCGCCAGAATCCCAGGGGCCAACCCGTCAGCTGAGGGGCTGGCCCCTGAGATGGGGAGGGGTTAGATGCCGAGTTTTTCGTTCAGGAGTTGGCGGACTTTGGCGGCGTCGGCTTGGCCTCGCATGTCCTTCATGACGGCGCCGATCAGGGCGCCGGCGGCGGCTGGTTTGCCGGAGTTGACCTTTTCGACCACGTCCGGGTTTGCCGCGATCGCGCGTTCGATCGCCTCGATCAGGGCAGAGTCGTCCGACACCAGCGCCAGGCCGCGCTTCTCGATGATCTCGGCCGGCGTGCCTTCACCGGCGAGCAGACCCTCGAACACCTGCCGCGCGAGCTTGTCGTTCAGCGTGCCTTCGTCGACGAGCTTCTGCACTTCGGCGACCTCGGCCGGGCCGACCCCGAGCGCGTCCAGCTCCTGACCGGACTCGTTCGCCGCGCGGGCCAGCTCACCCAGCCACCACTTCTTCGCGGCCGCCGCGCTCACCCCGAGCTCGACGGTAGCGACGATCGGCTCGAGCGCGTTGCCGTTCACCACGTCGCGCATCTCGAGGTCGGTGAAACCCCACTCCTCCTGCAGCCGCGCCCGCCGCAGCGACGGCGCCTCGGGCAGGGTCGCGCGCAGTTCCTCGACCCACTCCCGCGACGGCGCGACCGGCACCAGGTCGGGCTCCGGGAAGTACCGGTAGTCGTCGGCGTCGGACTTCTCCCGGCCGGACGTGGTGATGCCGGTGTCCTCGTGCCAGTGCCGGGTCTCCTGCAGGATCTTCCCGCCGGCCGACAGCACGGCCGCCTGCCGGGTGATCTCGTACGTCACCGCGCGCTCGACCGAACGGAACGAGTTCACGTTCTTGGTCTCGGTCCGGGTACCCAGCGTCGACGACCCGCTCGGCTTCAGCGAAACGTTCGCGTCGCAGCGCAGCGAACCCTGATCCATCCGGACATCGGAGACGCCCAGCGAGAACAGCAGGTCGCGGAGCATACTCACGTACGCCCGGGCCACCGCCGCGGCCTTGTCGCCCGGGACCTCGATCGTCTTGGTGACGATCTCGATCAGCGGGATCCCGGCCCGGTTGTAGTCGACCAGCGAGTGCGAGGCGCCGTGAATCCGGCCGGTCGCGCCACCGATGTGGGTGGACTTGCCGGTGTCCTCCTCCATGTGCGCGCGCTCGATGTCGATCCGGTACGTCTCACCGTCGACGACGACCTCGGTCCAGCCGTTGTACGCGATCGGCTCGTCGTACTGCGAGGTCTGGAAGTTCTTCGGCATGTCCGGGTAGAAGTAGTTCTTCCGGGCGAACCGGCACCACTCGGCGATCTCGCAGTTCAGCGCGAGGCCGATCTTGATCGCGGACTCGACCGCCCGTGCGTTCACCACCGGCAGCGCGCCGGGCAGGCCGAGGCAGACCGGGCAGGTCTGGGTGTTCGGCGGCGCGCCGAACTCGGTCGGGCAGCCGCAGAACATCTTCGACCTGGTGTTCAGCTCGACATGGACCTCAAGGCCCATGACCGGGTCGTACTGCGCCAGCGCATCGTCGATCTCGAGAACAGCAGCAGTCATCGGGTCACCCCCAGCTCCGGAGCCTTGGTCATCAGCACGCCACCCCACTGCTCGGCCAGCGCCGACTCGAGCGCGGCACCGACCTGGTAGCACAGGTCGTCACGCATCACCGGCGCCATCACGTGGAAGCCGACCGGCAGGCCGTCCTCGTCGGCGAGGCCGCACGGGAAGGACGCGGCCGCGTTGCCGGCCAGGTTGGCTGGGATCGTGCAGAGGTCGTTCTTGTACATGGCGATCGGGTCGTCGATCCGGTCGCCGATCGGGAACGCGGTCGTCGGCGTGGCCGGCGAAACCAGGACGTCGACCTGCTCGTACGCGTTCGCGAAATCGCGGGCGATCAGCGTCCGCACCTTCTGGGCCTGACCGTAGTACGCGTCGTAGTACCCGCTGGAAAGGGCGTGCGTGCCGAGGATGATGCGGCGCTTCACCTCCGCGCCGAACCCGGCTTCGCGGCTCAGGCTGGTCACCTTCTCGGCGCTGTTCTCACCGTCGTCGCCGACGCGCAGCCCGTACCGCATCGCGTCGAACTTGGCCAGGTTGGACGAGGCCTCGCTCGGCAGGATCAGGTAGTACGCCGGCAGGGCGTACTGGAAGTGCGGGCAGGAGACCTCGACCACTTCGGCGCCGAGCTTGGTGAGCAGCTCGACCGCTTCGTGGAACCGCGCCTCGACACCCGGCTGGTACCCCTCGCCGCCGAGCTCCTTGACCACACCGATGCGCAGGCCGGCCACGTCACCGTTGCGCGCCGCCGCGACCACCGGCGGGACATCCTGGTTGATCGAGGTGGAGTCCATCGGGTCGTACCCGGCGATCGCCTCGTGCAGCAGCGCGGCGTCGAGCGTCGTCCGCGCGCACGGGCCGGGCGTGTCCAGCGAGGACGCCAGCGCGATCAGCCCGTACCGCGAGGTGCCGCCGTAGGTCGGCTTGACGCCGACGGTGCCGGTGAAAGCACCTGGCTGACGGATCGAGCCGCCGGTGTCGGTGCCGATCGCGAGCGGTGCCTCGTACGCCGCGATGGCCGCCGACGAACCGCCGCCGGAACCGCCCGGGATGCGGCCCAGGTCCCACGGGTTGTGGGTGGTGCCGTACGCCGAGTTCTCGGTGGAGGAGCCCATTGCGAACTCGTCCATGTTGGTCTTGCCGAGGATCACGATCCCGGCCGCCTTCAGCCGCTTGACGACCGTCGAGTCGTACGGCGGTTTCCAGCCCTCGAGGATCTTCGAGCCGGCCGTGGTCGGCACGCCCTCCTGGGTCAGCACGTCCTTCAGCGCCAGCGGAACCCCGGCCAGCGGCGCCAGCTGCTCGCCGGCCGCACGCTTGCCGTCGACCGCCTTCGCCTGCGCCAGCGCGCCTTCGGTGTCCACGTGCAGGAACGCGCGGACGTCACCGTCGACGGCGGCGATCCGGTCCAGGTGGGCCTGGGTGATCTCCACCGAACTGGCCTGCCCGGACGTCATCAGCTCCGCCAGCTCGGCGGCGGTCTTCCTGGTCAGGTCGGTCATCAGTCCTCCTCCAGGATCCGCGGCACCCGGAAACGCTGCTCCTCCGCGGCCGGCGCGCCGGAGAGCGCCTGCTCGGGGGTGAGGCACGGGACGTTCTCGTCGGCGCGCATCACGTTGGTCAGCGGCAGGGCGTGCGAGGTCGGCGGAATGTCTTCCGCCGCCACCTGGCTGACCTGCCCGACCAGGGTGATGATCTGGTCGAGCTGCGGCGCTAGGTGGTCGAGCTCGGTGTCGGAGAGCTCGATCCGCGCCAGTCGCGCCAGGTGCGCGACCTCTTCGCGGGTAATCGATGGCATGAACTGATCCAATGCGTGCAGTATCCGTAGGTCATGCAGCCACATGACGTACGTCAGCTTAGTGGGCCGGATGTGACAGCTGCATTTCCCGTCCCCGAAGCTGTGGACAACTACTCGATGAGATGGGCGGGCGTGTCTGTCCCTACCGCTCTGTAACATGGGCGGCGACAGGGCGTTACGCGCAAGGTGATCGGCTGGGAGATGATCGTTCGGTGTTCCTGCTGCGCTTGATCATCCCGGACCGGCCCGGATCGCTGGGTACGGTCGCCACCGCCCTCGGTGAGGTGAACGCCGACATCCACGCGATCGAAATCGTCGAACACCGGCGGGAGAACGGCACCGCCGTCGACGACATCGTGGTCGACCTGCCACCCGGCGTACTGCCCGACCGCCTCGTCTCCGCCTGCAACAGCGTGGACGACGTCGAGGTCATCTGGTTCTCCCGGTACGGTGCCGGTGGCGGACTGCACATGGACCTCGAAGCCGTCGAGCAGATGACCTCAGCTCCCGCGGACGCGATCGACATCCTGGTCGAGCAGTCACCGGCCGTACTGCACGCGGACTGGGCCGCCTTGCTGGACGGGACCGGCAGCGAGGTGAAGGTCGCGCTCGAGACCAGCGCGACCCCCGAGTTCGGCGATGTGGCCGGCCGGTGGATACCGATGGAGAAGGCCAGCACGCTGGAAGCCCCGGAGCACAAGGGGCTGTCCGAGTCGGTGCTGGTGGCCGCGCCGCTGGAGTCCGGGCAGCGGATCCTGGTCATCGGCCGTCGCGGCGGACCCGAGTTCCTCGGCTCCGAAGTCGCCCGGCTGTCCTACCTGGCCTCACTCGCGGTCACCATCCGCGCCACCGCCTGACCCACCTGCTTGATCGCCTGACAGCAACAGCGAAGCCCCCGCTCGATCGCATCGATCCAGCGGGGGCTTCGGGCTGACTCAGGTGAACTGGAAGTAGGCGAACGCCCACAGCGCGGCGATGATCAGCAGCACCACGACGCCGACCAGGACCACGATCAGGATCGCCTGGCTGTTGCTGCCGTTCCGGTCCGGGAGGTCGAACTGGGTGGGACCCCACGGCCCACCACCGTCGACGCGCTGGACGGCCTCGGGCGGTGGCGTCACCACCGTCCGCTGCTCCCGCTTCTCCCGGGGGAACTTCATCCAGCCTCCGTACCCTGCCCAGCAACTGTCAGACGTAGAACGACTCGTACGTGATCTCGATCTGCTGCGAGGCGTAGGTGTCCGAGTTGTTGCCCCGGATCTCGACCCGCCAGCCGGCCACATAAGAAGCGTACGACTTGCCGTCGTTGTGCGCCTGGATGTACGACTTCAGCGCCGCGACGTCACCGCCCTTGATCGCACCGAACGCGTCGTTCAGCACGGTCGGCATCGTCCGCTTCACGTCGCTCGGGCTCCCCGACGAGCTCATCTGCAGCACCTTGATGCCCTGGCCGTCGCTGGCGTAGAAGTACACCCGCTGGTAGCTGGAGTTGCCCGACTCCTTGGTGCAGGAGCTCGTGCAGACGTACCCCTTCGCCTTCAAGGCACCGATCAGCTGCGGCTTCTGGGTGTCGAACTGCTTCGGCGGGATGTCCAGCGAGTCCTCACCGGACTTCGCGCCCGACAGCCGGACCGTGTCGCCGTCGTTCCGGAGCTCGAACTCGCCCCAGGTACTGCCAACCTTCTCCGACTTCTGGCCCGACTTCACCGCGTCCTGGACCTTCTTCACCTGGTCGCCGCCGAACGTGTCGTTGCCGACCGCCTGCAGGATCTGGTCGAAGACGACCTGGGCGTTGTTGATGTTGTCGGAGTTCTGCGACTCGAACCGGATCGCGAGAATGGTGCCGTCGGACTGGAACTGGAAGATGGCCTGGGCCTTCGTGCTGTTGTCGTACTTGAAGCAGCCGCGGTGCGCGCCCTGACTGGTGTTGAACAGATCGCTGCAGCCGAAGCCGCTGCCCTGCAACTTCTCGGTCGCCGTCTTGGCCTGTCCGGTCGCGTTGCCGAGCTGGCCGTTCTGACCGCCGCCGCTGGACGGGCCGTCCGTCGGCTCACTGGTCGTGGTGCTCGGCTGGGACGTCGGGGTGTCGTCACCGCCGAATGCGCGGATGCCGAGGAAAACCAGAAGGGCGATCACCACGATGCCCGCGACGCCACCGCCGATCACCAGTGGGAGCTTGTCCTTGGGGATGCCACCGGGGCCCTTGGAGCTGCCGGGACCGCCTGGACCGCCCAGGCCACCCTGCTGCCAGGGCTGCTGGCCGGGCTGACCCTGCTGCTGGTGCCAGCCGCCCTGCTGCTGACGCTGACCCCACGCCTGCTGCTGGTACGCACCACCCTGCGGGGGCTGCCCCCAGCCACCCTGCTGACCGGGCTGCTGCTGACCAGGCTGCTGCTGACCGGGCTGCTGGTGGCCGGGCTGGTCCTGGGTGCGCGACGGCGGCTGTCCCCAGCCACCACCCTGCTGCGGCTGCTGGCCCTGCTGAGGCTGCTGGCCCTGCTGGCCTGGCTGCGGCTGCTGCGGAGGCTGGCCCCAACCACCCTGGGCCGGCGGCTGCTGCCACCCACCTTGCTGCGGCTGCCCATCGCCCTGAGGCGGCTGCCCACCGCCCTGGGGCGGCTGGCCACCACTGTGCGGCGGTTGGCTACCGCCTTGGGGCGGCTGGCCGCCCTGTCCCCCGTGCTGCCCGCCTGGCTGGCCCCCCGGCTGCCCAGGACCCCATGGTCCCTGCGGCGGCGTCGTCATATCTTGCTCCTTCTGACCCACGTCTCGACGTGCAAAGTTAACAGTCCGACGGCTCAGCTTTGCCGCCGGATCCGTCCAGCGCGAAGTCAGCCCAGAATTCCTCAGGCGTCACCCGCCGCCGGGGTGGTTGCCACCGCGGCCGCCGCCTCGGGGCCGTCGTCCAGCAGGACCCGGAATCCGGCGGCGTCCAGGATCGGTACGCCGAGCTGCACCGCCTTGTCGTACTTCGACCCCGGTGAGTCACCGACCACCACGAACGACGTCTTCTTCGACACCGAGCCGGCCACCTTCCCGCCCCGTCCGACGATCGCCTCGGTCGCCTCGTCCCGGCTGAACCCCTCGACCGTCCCGGTGACCACCACCGACTGCCCGACCAGCGTCTGCGGCAGCGTCGGCCCGGTGCGCTCCTCGCGCATCACCACGCCGGACGCCTGCCACTTGTCCACGATCGCCTGATGCCACGGCACCTGGAACCACTCGATCATCGCCTGCGCGATGGTCGGCCCGACGCCTTCGATCTCGGCCAGCTGCTCCTCGCTTGCCGCCCGGACATCGTCGATGTTGTCGTACACCTCGGTCAGCGCGACCGCGGCGGTCGGCCCGACGTGCCGGATCGACAGCGCGACCAGCGCCCGCGACAACGGTTTCGTCTTGGCTTCTTCGAGGTTGGCCACCAGTTTCCGCGCGTTCGCGGACAGGGCCCCGGCCTTCGTGGTGAAGAACGCGCTCCCGGCCAGCTGATCCTCGGTCAGCGCGAACAGATCACCTTCGTCGGCGATCAGCCCGTCCCGGATCAGGGCGTCGGCGGCCTTGAACCCGAGCCCTTCGATGTCGAACGCGGACCGCCCGGCCAGATAAAACAACCGCTCCCGCAGCTGGCCCTGGCAGTACTGCGAGTTCGGGCAGCGGATGTCGACGTCGGACTCCTTCGCGGGCGCCAGCCGCGTATCGCACCACGGGCAGCGCGTCGGCATCTCCCACGACGGCAGCCCTTCCGGCCGCAGGTCGACAACCGGCCCAAGCACCTCGGGGATGACGTCGCCGGCCTTCCGCAGCACGACGGTGTCGCCCGGCCGGACATCCTTGCGGGCAACTTCCTTGGCGTTGTGGAGCGTCGCGTACTCGACCGTGGACCCGGCCACCCGGACCGGTTCCATGTGGGCGAACGGGGTGACCCGGCCAGTACGGCCGACGTTCACCTCGATCTCGATCAGCTTGGTGTTCACCTCTTCCGGCGGGTACTTGTACGCGATCGCCCAGCGCGGCGCACTCGACGTCGAACCCAGCGCCCGCTGCAGATCGACCTCGTCGACCTTCACCACCACACCGTCGATCTCGTGATCCACCGAATGCCGGTTCTCGCCGTAGTACGCGATGAACTCGTTCACCTCGTCGAGCGTGCCGACCCGGCGGGCGCGGTCGCTGACCGGCAGGCCCCACGCCTTCAGCTGGTCGTACGCCTCGGAAAGCCGGCCGATGTGATGACCCTCGACCTTGCCGAGACCGTGCACGACGAAGCGCAACGGGCGGCCGGCCGAGACCCGTGGATCTTTCTGGCGCAGCGACCCGGCGGCGCTGTTCCGCGGGTTCGAGAAGACGTCCTTGCCGGCCTCCACCAGCTGGGCGTTCAGCTCCTCGAAGTCCTCGACCCGGAAGTACACCTCGCCGCGTACCTCGAGGAACGTCGGCAGATCGGTGCCGTTCAGCTCGTTCGGGATGCTTTTGATCGTACGTACGTTGGGCGTGACGTCCTCGCCGGTGCGGCCGTCACCACGGGTCGCTCCGCTGACCAGCTTGCCGTTCTCGTACACCAGGTCGAGGGCGAGGCCGTCCACCTTGAGCTCGCAGAGGAAACCGCTGTCGTGGATCTGCCGGACGGTGACCTCACGCTCCAGCCGCTTCGCCCAGGCCTCCATCTGCTCGGCGGAGAACGCGTTCCCGAGGCTCTCCATCCGCATCGGGTGCTGCACCGGCGTGAACAGGGTCGAGATCGGGGCGCCGACCTTCTGCGTCGGCGAGTCCGGCGTACGAAGCTCCGGGTACTGCTCTTCGAGGCCCTGCAACTCGTGCATCAGCGCGTCGAAGTCGGCGTCCGAGATGATCGGACTGGACAGGTAGTACCGCGCGCGATGGTCCTCGATCTGCTTGCTCAGCGCAGCATGCCGCTCCCGCACCTCCGGCGGCGCACCCTCGGTTTCCTCCGTACTCATAAGAAGAACTTACCGCCGCCCACCGACAATTCCGGTGAACAGAACGCCGCCTCCGGCGGCGGGAGTGGCGGGTGCCGCGCCACCGACATTTCCGGCGCACAGAACGCCGCCTCCGGCGGCGGGGGTGGCGGGTGCCTGGCCGTCGGCGGCCGCGGCCCGTGTGCCGTTCAGGCTTCGGCGGCGTCGCCTACTACTTCGGCGATGGCTCGGAGGAGGTTCAGGCGGGCTCTGGCGTCGCGTGGTGACGGGGAGGCGGCCAGCCCGCAGGCAGGAGTGATCACGACCTGCTTCATCAGCTCAGGGTCCAGACCAAGCTCCCGCCAGCGCTGAATGAGCGGCCGAGCCGCCCGCTCCTTCTCCGGCACAGCACCAGTCGTCGCCACCAGCCCGGCGTACACGGTGGTCCCAGCCTCAACAGCAACAGCCACCTGATCCCAAGCCGCGCTGTTGAGCAGCGAAACGTCCACAGCAACCCCCGCGGCACCAGCCTTGGTGAACACCTCAATCGGCGGCCGAGCCGCACAGCAGTGCACAACCGTTGGCGCAGCGGACGTCAACAGACTCAACAACTCCACAGCACCCGGTCCGTCAACAGACCGATGCTTACTCCACCCAGAAGCAGTCGGCACCACACCAGCAAGTACTGCAGGCAGTCCAGGCTCATCCACCTGCAACAGCACGTCAGCACCCGGTACGCGCTTACGTACTTCAGCCAGATGCTCTTCCACACCCGCAGCCAACGCCTGCGCCAGATCACGCCGCGCACCGTGATCAGCCAGCACCTTGTCACCCCGCGGCCGCTCCACCGTCGCAGCCAGCGTCCACGGACCAGTGACCTGTACCTTCAGCGGCCCCTCATAGCCGGCGCAGTACTCCTCCAGTACGTCCAAGTCCTCTTTCAGCAATGCCCGCGCCCGCCGCTGGTCCAGACTCGCGCGCGCGTCACCGCCACCAGTCAGCCGCCACCCAACCGGCTGCAGATCAGCAGCCAGCTCAGTGAGTACTGCGATGCTCCGACTCAGCATGTCCCCGTACGGGCGCGCCGGCAGCTCCGGTAGGAACGGGATGTCCACCAGCTCGAGTACTGCGCGCATCCACTCCCGGATGTCATCGCCGGGAACGGATCCAAGACCAGTGGTCGTCATACGGCAGCTGTAACGCGCTGAACCGAGTCAATCGTGGCGGAGCCAATCACACGGGTGCCGTCGTACAGCACAACCGCTTGTCCAGGCGCCACTGCCGCCGTCGGCTCAGTGAACTCCACCTGCACCTGGTCGCCGTCCAGCCACGCAGCCACCGACACCTCATCCCCGTGCGCCCGCAGCTGCGCCTTGGCATCCAGCCGACCAGTCGGCGCAGGACCGCACCAGCGCGGCTTCGACGCGGTCAACCGCTCTACGGCGAGCTCCGCACGCGAGCCGACGGTGACAGTACGATCCACCGGGCTGATGTCCAGTACGAACCGCGGCTTGCCGTCCGCAGCCGGTGTACCGATCCGCAGGCCCTTTCGCTGACCGATGGTGAACCCGTGTGTGCCCTGGTGCTCACCGAGCTTGTTGCCCTGCGCGTCGACGATGTCACCCGGCGCATCGCCCAACTGCTCGCTGAGGAACCCGGGAGTGTTGCCGTCAGCAATGAAGCAGATGTCGTGACTGTCCGGCTTGGCGGCCACCGACAGCCCACGCCGCTCGGCCTCAGCGCGGATCTCCGTCTTGACCGTGTCGCCGAGCGGGAAGTACGCGTGCGCCAGCTGCTCCTGCGTCAGCACCCCGAGTACGTACGACTGGTCCTTCGCCGGGTCCACCGCCCGGTGCAACTCACGCGCGCCCGACGGAGTGTCCACGATCCGCGCGTAGTGCCCGGTCGCGACCGCGTCGAAGCCGAGCGCCAGCGCCCGCTCCAGTACGGCACTGAACTTGACCTTCTCGTTGCAGCGCAGACACGGGTTCGGCGTACGCCCGGCCGCGTACTCGCTGACGAAGTCCTCCACCACGTCCGCGTGGAACCGCTCGGCCAGGTCCCAGACGTAGAACGGGATGCCGATCACGTCCGCGGCCCGGCGCGCGTCCCGGGAGTCCTCGATCGTGCAGCAGCCACGGGCGCCGCTGCGGTACGACTTCGGGTTCCGGCTGAGGGCCAGGTGCACTCCGGTCACGTCGTGCCCGGCCTCGGCCATCCGCGCGGCCGCCACGGCGGAGTCCACTCCACCGGACATGGCTGCGAGTACCCGCATCAGCTGTTCCTTCCTACGTTCTGCAAACCAGCGGACTTCGCCCGCTCCACTACCGGTCCGATCGCGTCCAGTACGGCGTCGATGTCCGCGCGCGTACTCGTGTGCCCGAGGCTGAACCGCAGTGAGCCACGAGCACGCTGGTCGTCGTAGCCCATCGCCAGCAGTACATGGCTGGGCTCGGCGACTCCGGCGTTGCACGCCGACCCGGTGGAGACCTCGATCCCCCGCGCGTCGAGCAACAGCAGCAGCGAGTCGCCCTCACAGCCGCTGAAGGACAAGTGTGCGTTACCCGGCAAGCGGCCGACCGGGTCGCCGGACAGCTTGGCGCCGGGGACCGTACTGGTGATGCCCTCGACCAGGCTGTCCCGCAGCTCGGCCAGCCGGCGCCCCTCGTCCTCCTGATGCTTGACCGCATGCTCCACGGCCACCGCGAACCCAGCGGTCGCGGGCGCGTCCAGCGTGCCGGACCGGACGTCGCGCTCCTGCCCGCCGCCGTGCAGGATCGGCGTCAGCTTCGTCTCCTTGTGGACAACGAGCGCGCCGATGCCGTACGGACCGCCGACCTTGTGCGCCGACACCGTCATCGCGTCCACCCCGAGGTCGCCGAAGTCCACCGGTATCTGCCCGACCGCCTGGACCGCGTCGGTGTGGACGGGGATCGCGTACTCGGCCGCGATCGCAGCGACCTCGCGGACCGGCTGGAGCGTGCCTACCTCGTTGTTCGCCATCATCAGCGTGACGAAGGACACGCTCTCCGGGTCGCTCTCGATCGCCCGGCGCACATCCTCAGGCCGTACCCGACCGAGCTCGTCGACCGGAAGCCACTCCAGCTCGGCCTGCTCATGCTGCGCCAGCCAGACCGCCGGGTCCAGGACGGCGTGGTGCTCGATGCCGCTCAGCAGAATCCGGCGGCGGCGCGGGTCCTCGGCCAGCCGGGACCACCACAGGCCCTTCAGCGCGAGGTTGTCCGCCTCCGTACCCCCTGAGGTGAACACGATCTCGCTCGGCTGCGCACCCAGCGCCGCGGCGATCGACTCGCGGGCTTCCTCGACGGTCCGCCGGGCCGCCCGGCCGGAGCCGTGCAGGGACGACGCGTTGCCGGTGCGGCCGAGGTGACGAGTCATCGCCTCGATCGCGGCCGGGAGCATCGGTGTCGTCGCGGCATGGTCCAGATACACCGTGCGACGGTCAGAGGAAGTCATAACGGTTTCAAGGGTATGTCCGCCCCGGATGTTCCCGCTTCCCGGGGATGCTGTCCCCATGACACAGGAAATCCTCGACCAGCGCGCCGCGGCGGTCATCGAAGCCAACAAGTACCTCACCCTCGGTACGGTGGACGCGGCCGGCCTCCCGTGGGTGACCCCGGTGTACTTCACGCCGGACGGGCACGACGCGTTCTACTGGGCGTCCTCCCCGCAGGCGGCGCACTCCCGCAACCTGGCCGCGCGGCCGGACGTCAGCATCGCGATCTTCGACTCCAGTGTTCCGATCGGCGGCGGATCAGCTGTCTACTTCAGGGCGTACGCGGCTGAAGTACCCGCGGACGAACTGGAACAGAGCGCTGCCCTGTTCGCGGCGCGCTACCCGGAACTGCGCTCGTACGGGGCTGCTGAACTGTCCGGCACCGCAGACCTCCGCCTGTATCGAGCCCAGCCAACCGAAGCCTGGCTGATGGTCCGCGGCAGCGACCCCGACTACGGCACCGGCGTGGACTCCCGCCGTCCGGTCTGGCCCCACGACTGACGCCTTATGTGACCGCTGGCGCCCTACAACCCGCCAGCGGCAAAACAACCGGCCACCCGCGAGCAGGGTCAGGGGTGGCGCCACGTGGAGTGGTGGGTCCAGGTGATGGTTTGGGCGGCGCGGGTGCAGTTGTAGAGGGAGGTGTGGGCGGGGAGGTCGGTGGTGAGGTGGGTTTCGGGTGAGTGGCGGGCCAGGAGTTCGGTGGTGGGCTCGTGGCGGCCGGTGTCTTCGGCGGCGATGAGGAGGGCGGCGTAGCGGTCGTGGGTGCGCGGTTCCAGCGACAGCACGCAGGCCCGGGCCGCCTCGGCGAGGTCGACGTAGCCCCAGAGGTTGCGGCGGTTCTCCTCCGGCGGCGCCTCGGCGATGTACTCGCGGACCTCGGCCGGCGTGAGAATCCAGTGGAAGCGCAACGCGGTGACCTGTACGCCGCGACGCGCGTACAGCTGGCCCATCCGCTCGAGCACATCCTTGGTCAGCGCGTACGGGTCGACGTACCGCAGCTCACTGTCCTCGTCGACCGGCACCGACGGCGTACCGATCTCTTCGGGCGACCATGCGGTGCCGTAGATCGAACCGCTGGAGGCGAGCACCGCCGTCCGTACACCCAGTTTCCAGGCTTCCTCGAGCGCGTTGAACGTGGTGATCGCGTTCGCCTCGAGGAGGTCCACCGGCTCGATGTTCTCCGGACTCGCGATCCCCGCACAGTGCACAATCGCATCCACAGCACCCGCTGAGCCGGCCGCCGACCCCGACGCCGACCCGGCCGCTGACCCGGACATCGAGCGGGCGACCGCGTCCCGGTCCATCAGGTCGATCGGGTCGGGTCCGGTGCGGTCCGCCTCGACCACCTCATGCCCGGCGGCCAGCAGTTGCCGGCAGACCTCCGCACCCAGCTTCCCCCGCGCCCCACTGACCCAAATCCGCACCCGCGCATGCTAACCGCCCGCACCCGGGCAGAAGACAGCCCGGCTCGGTCGTGGATCGGGCCGGGCTGTCGGGGAAACCTGTGGTCAGGACTTGCGTTTGGTGACTTCTTCGGTGGCGGTTGGGAGGACCTTGTGCAGGTCGCCGACGACGCCGAAGTCG
>NZ_BAAAPH010000004.1:0-53320 GCF_039531045.1 Kribbella hippodromi
CATCGGCATACACAACACCCTCCATCAGGCGTTGCTTAGACCGATGGACTCCGCCAGGGTTCTCCACCCGTACACGAGTGGAGAACCCACAACGCGAGCGGATATCCCCGCGCACCGCTTACCCCGCGCAGCACCTATGCCGCGCAGCGCACACCTAGCGGCGTCCCTCGGGTTGGCGGCTGGCGATGACACAACCCACCGGCCGCGGATCAGTCACAGCAGCCGGACACCCCGAAACCGGTTTGGGGTGCCTGACCGCCCGATCCGGGAGTACAACCCTCCCCGCTCCACGTGCACAATCACCCCCAAACCGGTTTGGGGCACCCAGCAGCCGCTGAGCGAGGCGTGTTGGGACATGTCCCGGAAATGCGGACGGCCCGGAGCCCCGTGGTGGGGTCCGGGCCGTGCGGCGGACTGCTCAGGCCTTCGCGGGCTCCGCGACCGGGGCCTCGGCGTTCTCGGCGTCGGCGTCAGCGGCCTCCGGGTCGGCGTAGGTGCCGTCCGGCTGCAGCGTCTTCAGCTCGACGGTGTTGCCCGAGCCGTCGGTGACCTTCGCGTTCTCGACCAGGTACGCGAGCGCCTTGCCGCGGACGACCTCGGAGACCAGGCTCGGCACCAGGTTGTTCTCGACCGCGTGCTGGGCGAACTGGTCCGGGGAGACGCCGGAGCGCTGCGCGTGCCGGACGATGTGCTCGGTGAGCTCCTGGTCGTTCACGCTCAGCTCCTGCTGCTCGGCCACCAGGTCGAGCACGAACTGCGCCTTGATGGCGTCCTCGGAGCGCTTCTTCAGGTCCTCGTCGAACTCGTCCTGGGTCTGCTCCTCACCCTCGAGGAACTGCTCCATGGTCATCCCGGAGTACCCGAGCTGCTGCTCCAGGTTCTCCTTGCGGGCGGCCAGCTCGTCGGTCAGCAGACCCTCCGGCACCGGCACGTCGACCAGGGTCAGGATCTTCTCCAGCACCGCGTCCCGCGCCTCGCCGGCCTGCTCGAGCCGCTTGCCGCGCTCCAGCCGGGTCTGCACGTCCGCCTTCAGCTCGTCCGCGGTGTCGAACTCGGACGCGGTCTGCGCGAACTCGTCGTCGAACTCGGGGAGCTCCTGCTCCTTGACCGCGGTCACCGTCACCTCGACGTCGACGTCCTCGCCCTTCAGCGAACCGCCGACCAGCTGGGTGACGAACGTCTTCTTCTCGCCGGCGCTGAGGCCGATGACCGCCTCGTCCAGGCCGTCGAGCAGCTGACCGCTGCCGACCTGGTACGACAGGCCGGTCGCCTGCGCCTCCTCGACCTTCTCGCCGTCCTTGCTGGCGGACAGGTCAAGGGTGATGAAGTCCTTGTCGGCGGTCGCGCGCTCGACCGGGTTCAGCGAGCCGAACCGCTGCCGCAGCGACTCGATCTGCTCGTCCACCTCGGAGTCGGAGATCGCGATGTCCTCGACCGACGCCTCCAGGCCCTCCAGGTCCGGCAGGGTGATCTCCGGACGGACCTCGACCTCGGCGGAGAACTGCAGGCTCTCCTTGTCGTTGAAGTCGGTCACGTCGACCTCGGGCCGGCCGATCGCCTTCACCTGGTTGTCGCTGACCGCCTGCGAGTACAGCTTCGGGAGCGCGTCGTTGATCGCCTCCTCGAGCACCGGGCCGCGGCCGACCCGCTGGTCGATCACCTGCGGCGGGATCTTGCCCTTGCGGAAGCCCGGTACGACGATCTGCTGACCGATGCTCTTGTACGCCGCGTCGAGGCTCGGCTTGAGCTCCTCGAACGGCACCTCGACGATGAGCTTGACCTTGGTCGGGCTCAAGGACTCGACGGTGCTCTTCACGGTGGCGGTTCTCCTTGATTCGGTGACATGTTGCGACGCCGGACAGCCGACGCCACAGCCGGTACTGCACGGGGTTTGTCGGGGCGACAGGACTCGAACCTGCGGTCTCCTGCTCCCAAAGCAGGCGCGCTAGCCACTACGCTACGCCCCGCAGTGACCGTGGAAGTCTAGTCGACCCGAACCAGTGCTCACGCCACCGGGGCCCGCTTTCCCCCGTTTTGAGTCCAACCCGCTACCTGTGGAATCATGTCCGAGCACCGCGGGTGTAGCTCAATGGTAGAGCCCCAGTCTTCCAAACTGGCTACGCGAGTTCGATTCTCGTCACCCGCTCCACCCCGAAAGGCCCTCAGCTGCAGGAATGCGGCTGAGGGCCTTTGTCATGCCGGCAGACGTCGTCGTGTGGCGTAGATCACTCGGACGCCAATTCTGTTGAGGGCCGCCAATGGAGGGTCAGGGACTGGCCGGCGAAGGTGAAGCGGTTGGCGTCCCAGTCGTCCAGCTCTGCTTCCAGGTCGCCGGGGGCGATGAGAGTGTCTGTCGCGTCGACCTCCAGGTGCAGGCCGGGTAGATCGAGCCATAGGTGAGCGGCCCACTGGGGCTGGGACCAGCGGCGCCACCAGAGGGCGCCGCTGGTTTGCTCCGTGTAGAGCTCCGGCTCGACCAGCAGGGTGCCGACTGGACGGCCAGCTTGCGAGAGGTCAGCGGTGCGCAGCGCGTAGGTCGCGAGCCTTGGCGGCATGGGTGGTTCGTCGGGCCGCGCGTTCCAGGGCATGTGAGTTTCTCCGGGCGGGCGGCGCGTGATCGGCCGTCAGGAAGTTGTTGCGGAGCGTTCGGTGGTGCCTCGGAGGACGCAGAATTCGTTGCCTTCGGGGTCGGCGAGGACTGCCCAGCCGGTGCCGTCGGGGTTGCGGCGGTCGGTGACGAGGGTGGCGCCGAGGCCGAGCAGGCGGTCCACCTCGAGGTCGCGGTACGTTTCCGGGCGCAGGCACAGGTGGACGCGGTTCTTGATCGTCTTCGGTTCAGGCACCTGATTGAAGTACAGCATCGGACCTTCGGCCATCAGGACCTGGGTCTCGTGGTCACCCGGCTCGCAATCCGGATCCACCGGCCGCCCGGTCACCGCACTCCAGAACTGCGCCAGCCCGTACGCGTCCGCACAGTCGATCGCCACATTCAGAACAACAGAAACCATCCCCGCATCCTCCGCCACATCACCCCCACCCACCAACACTTCCACCACCACCGAAACCTCAGGCCACCAGCCTCACCGGTTCGGAGCCGGCGAACAGTCAGCGCGCCGGCGCCGCAGTGCACACCCATCCGGTACCCGCGAACCCCCAGCACGAGGCCAAGCACCACCGCGAGTGCACCCACCACGTACGCGGCTGTCCCGGCCTCCATCCACAGCCCCATGCCGGTCGCAGCGAGCGCACCGCCGGGCGCCACGTTCGCCACGCGGGTGATCACCAACGGCCGGAGCTCCAACTTCAGGCTCGGAGCAGGGCGACGGCGTCGATGGTGGCGGGGGCTGTGGACGTCGAGACGATCTTGAGGGCGCCGGTGCGGAAAGGCGTGACGGGCAGGTACGTGACTACGCGGGATGTGGTCGTCGCAGCCAGGGAGACGGTGCCGATTTTGATGTTGGCGTGGTAGATGTCGACGCGGCCTTGACCCGGGCCGTGGATGGCTACCAGAGCGATTCGTTGACCGGCAGCAGTCGCCTTCGTCAGGTACGCGCCGTTGGCCTTCAGGACGGACGTACTGCCCTGGAACGCCAGTGTGCTCGTGGAGCGAGTGACTGTGCCGGCGGCGGTCAGCGCACGGTCGTCATCCGGAGCAACCGAACATAGCGGAGCCGACCACGCGGACAGGTTCCCCAGGTAGTCACGGGCGCGGACCATGAAGCACTCGTCCCAGCCCAGTCGCGGCACCCAGGTGATCGCCGTGATGTTCGTACCCTGCCAGTTCGCCGGATAGATCCACTTCCCGAACGCCACCCCCGACGCGGCAGTCTTGTAAACCACGTCGTACGAAGCGATGTCGGTGTCGTCCTTGTACGCCCACCGCACCGTCGCGGATCCACCCAACTGCACCCGATCACCGATCCGCCACGTCTGCAGCGCCGGAGCAGTACCGTCCACCTCACTGCAGTACGAGGCACTCCACGCACTCACATTGCCGGCGTAATCACGTGCGCGCACCTGCCAGCACGTGTCCGTACCGATCGGCGCGGTCAAACTCGCACCGTTCGATTTCAGACCCTGCCAACCTGGTACCTGGTTCCATGCGCTGTACGGCGACGTACGGTTCGGACGCTGCTGGATGCGCAGGTCATAGCTGTCCACCCCAGTAGCAGGCGAGTTCGGGTCCTGTGGATCGTCGTACGCCCACTCGAACGAAAGACTCGTGTTGTCCCGGATGCGGTCACCGGCCGACGCACTGGTCAGTACGGGCGCCACGGTGTCCGGACGCTCCTGCGGATCAGCAGCCAGCCAGTTCAGTGTGATCACTCGCGGCTTCGCGGCCGCGTCGGCGTACACGATCTTGGCCAAGCCTGAGCCATCCGCACGGAAGCTAGGACCAGTAGTACGGATCGGTCCGTACCGCCGCTGCCCCAGAGCCGGGTCATTGAGGTCAGTGACCAACAGGTCGGTCCCAGACGCCTGCACCGTGAATCCGTTGCCCAGTTGGGCATCCGCCGCAACGGACAGGTTCCGGGGCGGCTGTGGCCCAACAACATCAACCACCTGGTTGCAGCCACTCAGCACAGCCCAGCGACCGTTCACAGCACCCGGACCGACAGTGCACGTACTAGCGACCAGCACTGTCTTCACGGCACCGGTTGTGAGGCTCTTGCCGTCCAGGTGACCTGGCTCAGTCACCTTCCACACCGTGTCATCAGCCAGCGCGAACGGCGGCGCGTAGTCGGCCAGCTTGGTCTTGGTGGCGACGTCGTACACCTCTGCGGTCGCCGCACTCGGCGTACGGTGCGAAACGAGCTTGCCGCCCTTGCCGAGCACTACCTCGTCCGCAGCGGGGAAGCTGAGCCCACCGACCTTCGCCGTAGTCCCGTCGAACGTCAGCAGCGCCCCGCCCTCGACCTGCAACGGTTTGCCACTGTTGGACCCGCCAACGGCAGTCCAGGTGCTCCCGTTGTTGGTTGTCTCGTACACCGGGTCGGAAACCACCACCCGCGCACCGGACATCCCGACATCCACGGCACTCCGCCCGGGCACCAGTACGCCTTCGCCAAGATGCGGCGGCGGATCAGCGGCCAACGCGGACGAAGCAGACAGCGGCACCAGTACGGCAGCGCACACCACAGCAGCCGCCTTGACCCGGAAACTGACCACGTGAGACCCCTCCCCCAGCCGTCGCAGGCACCCTAGCCAGTAACCACGAGTAACGGAAGCCACCCCACAAAACCAGGTGACACACCAGGCGCACAGGAGGACGCTGGAGAGCTCTCCACCCGACTGAAAGGACCTGATGCAGGCAGGAATCACAGTATCGGCAGCCGAACTGCCCGAAGTGCTGCTGCACGTCGCGGTAGTACGCCCGGTCTTCCTCTGGGGCGCACCGGGGATCGGCAAGAGCAGTTTGGTACGGGAGTTCGCGGAATCACTCGGTCTGGAGTGCGTGACCCTGCTGGGTACTCAGCTCGCGCCGGAGGACCTCATCGGCGTACCGCAGATCGTCGACGGCCGCAGCCGCTTCGCTCCACCCGTGGCGATCGCCCGCGAAGAGCCGTACTGCCTGTTCCTCGACGAGTTGAACGCATCGTCCGCGGAGGTCCAGAAGGCGTTCTACTCGCTGATCCTGGACCGCCGGATCGGTGAGTACGAGCTGCCGGAAGGCTCCGTCGTGATCGGCGCCGGCAACCGGGCCACCGACAACGCCCTGGCCCGCCCGATGGCGAGCGCTCTGGTCAACCGGCTCGTGCACGTCCACCTGCGCGCGTCCGCGAGCGACTGGCTGCAGTGGGCGGGTACGGCCGGCATCCACCCGTGGGTACTCGACTACCTGCGCAACCGCCCCGACCACCTGTGGACCGCACCGCCGAAGACCGAGGAGCCGTTCTCGACGCCACGCAGCTGGCACATGCTCTCGGACGCCCTGCATTCGTACGGCGACGACATCGCCGACGAGACGCTGCGGGTGCTTGCCTTCGGCACCTTGTCCGCGGCACACGCCTCCACGTTCCGCGCGTACGTGAAGACGGTCCGGCACGCGTTCGGGCTGGATGCGGTACTGAAGGGCGAAACCGGCTGGCCGACGGCACCGGAGGATCGCGACCTGCTCTACTTCCTCGCGGAGACGTTCCGCGCGCGGCTGATCAAGGAACTGGCCGCCGACAAGGCCTCGGCCAGTCCGGCAGCGCGTCAGCTCGCGCACCGCGGCAAGGCCCTGCTGGTCGAGCTCGCGGAGATCTCGCTCGAAGTGGCACAGCTGGTGATCGCGTCCGACGATGACGGCCGCCCGGTGCTGCCGACGTGGTTCCTGGTCGAGGTGAGCCGCGACCTGCCGCGCCTGGTAGCCGCCCGTGCCTAAGCGGAAGAAGGCGCAGCGCGACCCGGCCTGGGAGGCGATCCAGGCCGGCTGGGCGACTGTTTCGCGGCATCCACTGTTCGCTCCGATGACTGACTGGACGCACAGCCCGATCCGCGACGACGCCTGTCCGGCAGACGCCTGGGCGGTCATCGACTCGAACGGCGAGATCCGTACGCACCGCACCCGCCGGGCGACGCCGGACGAGTGGACGTGGGTCTTTGCCCACCTACTGATCCATCTGGGCCTCGGCCACGCCGACCGGAAGCTGCCGGACCCGGACCAGCCGGCCAGCGCCGCGTACGACGTAGCGGTCAACCGATACTTGCAGTCGCTCAAGCTGGGTACGCCGGTGGTTGACCTGCCGCCGTCCTTTCCCAGCATGGAGGAGGACGCCCTGGCCCGGTTGTGGCGGCGGTCCGGTGTACCGGTGGAGTACTCCGACCAGGGCGTGGCCGGGCACCACCCCGACGTACGCACCGCCCGATGGAACGGCTGGGGCCAGCCGCCGAACTGGAACGAGCTGTTCGCAGCCGGACTGTCGGCTGCCGCCGCGGCAGCTGTCGACGTAGCCGGTGGCGCCCGCTCTTCGCTGACTGCCCACAGCGGCGGCCGCGACAAGTGGGACCTGGCCCTCGGCTGGTTCGTCTCGTCGTACCCACTGCTGGGTGCGCTTGCCGCGAGCATGACGATCGTCGCCGAGGTGGAGGTCGCCCGCGGCTGGGACATCCAGGTGGCGGCCGTCAATGCGGCTGCCGGGGAGATCTACGTCAACCCACTCATCAGCCTGACGCTGAGCGAGTGGCGGTTCGTCATGGCCCACGAGATGCTGCACGCCGCACTCCGGCACGGTGAGCGCGTCGGCGGCCGCGATCCGTACCTGTGGAACGTCGCAGCGGACCTGGTGATCAACGGCTGGCTACTGGAGATGGGCGTCGGCACCATGCCGGAGGGCACGCTGCACGACCCAGCACTCAAGGGCATGTCCGCGGAAGAGGTCTACGACCGCATCACCACAGACCTCCGCCGGTACCGCAAGCTGGCGACCCTCCGCGGCACCGGACTGGGTGACGTACTGGGTCATCCACTGCCCCACACCGGTGAGGGTGCGCGTGGAGCCGGCCTGGACGACATCTACCGCCGTGCGCTCAGCACCGGGCTGGCGTACCACGACTCCTCCCGCGGCTCGCTTCCTGCCGGGCTGGTCGAGGAGATCCGCGCACTGGACCATCCACCACTCGCGTGGGACGCGCAGCTCGCCCGCTGGTTCGAGGAGCACGTTCCAGCCGTCGACAAGCGCCGCACGTACGCCCGTGCGTCCCGGCGCCAGTCCGGTACGCCGGACATCCCCCGCCCCGGATGGGTTCGTCCGGTCGAGCTGGAGCGGCTCCCGACGTACGGCGTGGTGCTGGACACCTCCGGCTCCATGGACCGCGGCCTACTGGGCAAGGCGCTCGGTGCGATCGCCTCGTACTCCCGTGCCCGCGACGTCCCAGCCGCACGGGTCGTGTACTGCGACGCGGCCGCTTACGACGCCGGGTACCTTCCGGTGGACGAGATCGCGGGGAGCATCCAAGTACGTGGCCGCGGCGGCACCGTACTGCAGCCCGGCGTCGACCTACTCGAGCGAGCGAAGGACTTCCCCGCGGACGGACCGATCCTGCTGATCACGGACGGGGAGTGCGACGTCGTCCGGGTACGGCGGGAGCATGCCTGGTTGATCCCGCGCAGTGCATCACTGCCGTTCGTTGCCAAGGGGCCTGTCTTTCGCGTGGAGTGAACAGGCTCTGCTGGGGGCGAACAGGTGTAGCCGGGTGACTCTGTTCGGTGACAGGTTCCATGGCATGGCGTGGGTCGTGAGGGGCGAGTTCCGCAAGCTGTGGATCGGGCAACTGGTGTCTGGCGCCGGTAGTGCGATCACCACGGTTGCACTGCCATTGGTCGCTGTAGTGAACCTGCAGGCGTCCGCTGTGGAGATGGGGGCACTGTCTGCTCTGACCATCGCGCCTCATCTGGTGCTTGGCCTGCAGGCAGGTGTCTGGGTCGACAGGTGGTCCAGGCGTCGCGTACTGATCTGGACCGACCTCGGCCGGTTGCTGCTGCTCGGCTCCATACCCGCAGCGGCCGCCCTGGGCTGGCTACACCTCGGCCAGCTGTACGTGGTCGCCGTACTGACCGGTGTACTCACCCTGCTCTCCGACACGGCGTCCCAAACGCTCATCCCATTCCTGGTGCCCCGTGCGGACCTGATGCGCGCCAACAGCGCCGCACTGCTCAACGCGAACCTCGCCACCACAGCAGGACCGTCCGTCGCGGGCTTCCTGGTCCAGGTACTCACGGCACCGTTTGCGATCGTCGTGGATGCCGCGTCGTACCTCGTCTCCACCATCGCCGCGTACCGCCTCAAGGAGCCGGAACGGGCGCCCGCACCGGAGCGGTCCGAGGTACGGCTGTCCGCGGGCCTTCAAGTGCTCTTCAGCAACCGAGTACTGACTCCGCTGGTGGTGTCGGCGATGATCGCGGCAATGGCCGGCGCGATGCAGGGTCCGCTGGTGGTTCTGTTCCTGGTCCGCGAATTGCACAAGCCGCCCGCGTTCGTCGGGCTGACCATCACCGCCTTCGGCGTCGCGGCCGTCGTCGGCACGCTCTTCGCGAGTACGTGGTGCCGGCGCGTCGGCATCGGCCGCTCGTACCTGTCCGGCGTGTTCCTGGCGTCGCTGAACGGCGCTGCCCTCGCCACCGGCCGCACTCCGCTGATCCTGCTCGGACAGGTGCTCGCCGGGTTGGGCATGTCGCTGTCCGGCGTACCGCAGCGCACTTTGCGGCTCGCGCTCGCGCCCGCGCATCTGCTCGGCCAAGTCACGTCCGCGTGGCGCACGCTGGTGATCGGTGGTCAGACGATCGGTGCGCTCGCGTCCGGCGTACTGGCCGCGACGCTGCAGATCCGGCCGACCCTGCTGATTGCCACCGCGGGGATGCTGGCCGGCCTGGTGGTCGCCATCTGCTCCCCGGTCCGAAGCCTGCACGCCCTTCCGGACGAAACTCAGCCGGACGAAGAAGGGCGATCGATGGCCGAACACTGATTGCGAAACGCGATAGGTCCGGACCCCCTTCCCGCCTGGGCTCCGGGTCGGCTATTGCGGACGGCGGTAATTCATCGGCGGGGAATGGAATTCGCAGGACAAGCGCTTACCTACTGAGTGATACTGGAAAGTGCGCCGTTTTCAGGTCGCCAAAAACCCCTTGAACCGAAGTAGATGGGAAGTGCGCCCGTCCAGATGCCCCTAGAGCACACTGTCCAAGCGCCGTCGATCGCAGCCCCTACCACCCGTGCCCCCGAACGCAGCCGCAATCTCTGGCGGCTCCGTCCCTATCTGAAACCGCACCGCTACCGCCTGGCGGTGATGTTCTCCACCGCGATGCTCGGCGTCGGTGTCAGCCTCGCCATCCCGCTGGTCACCCGAGCCATCATCGACGGGCCGGTCACCCGTCGTGAGCTGAGCCTGCTGGTCCCGCTGGCCCTGCTGGCGCTCGGACTGAGCATCTCCGAGGTCATCCTGGTCTGGATGCGCCGCTGGGCGCAGTCCCGGACCGTCAGCGACCTGGAGGCGACCCTCCGGCACGACCTGTACGTCCGGCTCCAGTCCCTGCCGATGGAGTTCCACACCAAGTGGCAGAGCGGCCAGCTGCTCTCCCGCGTCACCACGGACCTGTCCACCATCCGCCGGTTCATGGGCTTCGGCCTGCTGTTCCTGGTGATGAACATCCTGCAGCTGATCGTGGTCACGATCCTGTTGCTCCAGCTGTACTGGCCGCTCGGGCTGGTCGTCCTGGTGGCCGCCGTCCCGATCGTGCTGGTGTCACTGAAGTTCGAGAAGAAGTACCTGCGGATCTCCCGCAAGGTGCAGGACCAGCAGGGCGACCTGGCGACCCGGATCGAGGAGTCGGCGCTCGGCTTCCGGGTGATCAAGGCGTTCGGCCGCCGGCCGTACGTGCAGGCGCAGTTCGACGACGAGGCGACCACGCTGTACGACACCGAGGTCGAGAAGGTCCGGCTGGCGTCCCGGTTCTGGAGCTTCCTCGGCGTCATCCCGAACCTGACCCTGGTGATCGTGCTGCTGCTCGGCGCGCTCGCCGTCGGCCGGGAGGCGATCACGCTCGGCACCCTGGTCGCGTTCATCACGCTGATGCTGTCCCTGGTCTGGCCGGTCACCTCGCTCGGCGCGATCCTGGCGATGGCCCAGGAGGCGATGACCGCGGCGGACCGGATCAGCGAGATCCTGGACACCCACTCGGTGATCAAGTCCGGTCCGGATGAGCTCACCGGTTCCCGCGGCCACCTGCGCTTCGAGCACGTCGGCTTCCGGTTCTCCGACGACGACACCGAGGTGCTGCACGACATCAACCTGGACCTGACCCCGGGCACCACCCTTGCCCTGGTCGGTGCCACCGGTTCCGGCAAGACCACGCTGACCGCGCTGGTCCCCCGGCTGTACGACGTAACGGCAGGCCGGATCACCATCGACGGCCATGACGTCCGGGACCTGACCCTGGTGTCCTTGCGTACCGCGGTGGCGTCCGCGTTCGACGACCCGACGCTGTTCTCGATGAGCGTCCGGGAGAACCTGACCCTGGGCCGGCCGGATGCGACCGACGAAGAGGTGCAGCAAGCACTAGAGGTCGCGCAGGCCCAGTTCGCCAACGATCTGCCGTGGGGGCTGGAGACCCGCGTCGGTGAGCAGGGCATGTCCCTTTCGGGTGGTCAGCGCCAGCGGCTCGCGCTGGCAAGGGCAGTACTCGCCAAGCCGGCCGTACTGGTACTGGACGACACGTTGTCCGCGCTGGACGTACACACGGAGGCCCTGGTCGAGGAAGCGCTGCGGAACGTGCTGTCCGACACCACCGGCATCGTGGTCGCGCACCGGGCGTCCACAGTGATGCTGGCCGACCAGGTCGCACTACTGCAGCACGGCACGATCACCCACGTCGGAACCCATCAGGAACTGCTAGCGACAGTGCCGGCCTACCGGCACCTGCTAGCAGCCGAGGAAGAGGAGGTGCCCGCATGACAACGACCCAGCAAACACCTCCTCCTGACGAAGCGAAGGATCAGCCGGAGGAACAGGAGCAGACCTGGCGGGGGATGTTCGAGGAGGACCCCGATCGGGAGATCTCCCGGGCTACCAGCATCCGGCTGAAGGAGGACTCGCGGAAGCTGCTCGGTGAGTTGCTCCGGCCGTACCGGAAGCTGATCTGGCTGCTGATCGTCATCGTGATCGTCGAGAACGGCGCCCGGCTCGCAGTGCCGTACTTGGTGCACCTGGGCATCGACAACGGCATCCCGCCGATCCTGGCCGGTGAGGGCTCGCGTGAGCTGATCACCATCGTGATCGCGGTGCTCGCGTCGGCGTTGCTGCAGGCGTTCGCGCGGCAGCTGTTCCTGATGCGGTCCGGGCGGTTGGGCCAGACCATCCTGCTCGGGCTGCGCAAGCGCGTCTTCGACCACTTCCAGCGGCTCAGCCCGGCGTTCCACGACAAGTTCACGTCCGGCCGGGTGATCTCCCGGCTGACCTCGGACGTGCAGGTGATCGACGAGATGCTGGCGAACGGTTTCGACGGCCTGGTCACCGCCGTCCTGACCCTGCTGGGTACGGCGATCATCCTGCTCACGCTGGACCTCAAACTCGGCCTGATCGCCCTGCTGTCGTTCCCGGCGCTGCTCGTCCTCACCGCCTGGTTCCGGAAGCGGTCCGCGGTCGTGTACCGGCAGACCCGCGAGGCGGTCGTACTCGTCATCGTGCACTTCGTCGAGTCGATGACCGGCATCCGCGCGGTGCAGGCGTTCCGCCGGGAGCCGCGCAACGAGGAGATCTTCCACGGCGTCAACGACCGCTACCGGAAGGCGAACCTGAAGTCGTTCCAGCTGAACGCGATCTTCATGCCGTCGATCAAGGGCGTCGGCAACATCACCATCGTCGCGATCCTGGCGTACGGCGGTTACCAGGCGTACCACGGTCACGTCACCGTCGGCGTACTGACCGCCTTCCTGCTCTACCTGCGGCAGTTCTTCGAGCCGCTGCAGGACATTTCGCAGTTCTACAACACCTTTCTGTCCGCGTCGGCGGCGCTGGAGAAGCTGTCCGGCGTACTGAACGAGACCCCGGACGTACCGGAGCCGATCAAGCCGGTGCGGCCGGCCAAGCCCCGCGGTCACCTGGAGCTGCGGAACGTCCGGTTCGAGTACGTGGACGGCGTACCCGTACTGCCCGGTCTGGATCTGGATGTACCGGCCGGACAGACGCTGGCCCTGGTCGGTACGACCGGAGCCGGCAAGACCACCATCGCCAAGCTGGTGTCACGGTTCTACGACCCGACGAGCGGGCACGTGGTCCTGGACGGTGCGGACCTCCGTGACCTGGCCGAGGACGACCTGCGCGAGCGGGTGGTGATGGTGACGCAGGAGAACTTCCTGTTCACCGGCTCGGTCGCCGACAACATCCGGTTCGGCAAGCCGGACGCGACGATGGAGGAGGTCGTCGAGGCCGCCAAGGTGATCGGCGCGCACGACTTCATCAGCGCACTGCCGAACGGGTACGACACCGCGGTCGAGAAGCGCGGCTCGCGGCTGTCGGCCGGTCAGCGCCAGCTGGTCGCGTTCGCGCGGGCGTTCCTCGCCAACCCGTCGGTCCTGATCTTGGACGAGGCGACCTCCAGCCTGGACATCCCCAGCGAACGGCTGATCCAGCGGGCGCTGAAGACGATCCTGGCGGACCGGACCGCGATCGTGATCGCCCACCGGCTGTCCACCGTCGAGACCGCGGACCGCGTCCTGGTCCTCGAGTACGGGCAGATCATCGAGGACGGTTCGCCGGATCACCTCATCACCGTCGACGGCCACTACGCCGGCCTGCACCAGGCCTGGGAAGAGTCACTGGCCTGAGAGCTGTACCAACCAGTGCGGGCGCGTGGTTCCTTCACGCGCCCGCACTGCTTTGTCGGTGCGCTGCCCTAGTGTCCTGAGTCGGACGTTCGGCGAGTGATTTCGGTGGTCAGGTGCGTGCATCGGGGTGCTTGGTCAGTGGCCTCGATGCGGAGCATCGTGGGCGCTGGGCAAGTGCCGCGAGGTGCGTGCCTGGGCGCCGAAAGCACCGTCGAACGTCCGACTCAGGACACTAAGGTTGAGGACATGCTGACGACGCTGGCGGTGGAGAACTATCGGTCACTGCGGCGCATCGTCATGCCGCTGCGTGGGCTGAACGTGGTGACCGGTGCGAACGGGTCCGGCAAGTCCAGCCTCTACCGGGCGCTCCGGCTGCTGTCGGACGCCTCTCGCAACGGTGCGGTCGCCGCCCTGGCGCGGGAGGGTGGTCTGCAGTCGACACTGTGGGCCGGCCCCGAACACGTCCGGAAAGACCGTCCGGCTCAGGGCACGCGGCGGACCGGCCCAGTGACCTTACGGATGGGCTTCGCCGGTGACGACTACGGCTATCTGATGGATCTGGGGCTGCCGATACCGCACGGCTCAGAGTTCGACCTCGATCCGGAGATCAAGCGGGAGGCGCTGTGGGCAGGGCCGTTCCTGCGGCCGGCCGCACTGCTGGTCGAGCGCAACAACCGGGACGTACGCATCCGGTCCGGTAGTGGTGAGTGGCAGCGCTCGGGTCATCAACTGCAGACGTTCGACAGCATGCTGAGCGAGTTCGCCGATCCGGAGCGTGCACCGGAGCTGCTGGTCGTACGGGAGAGGATGCGCGGCTGGCGGTTCTACGACCACTTCCGTACTGACACGGCGGCACCCGCTCGGCGGGTTCAGATCGGTACGCGCACCGCCGTACTCGCTCCGGACGGCTCTGACGTAGCCGCTGCACTGCAGACGATCCGGGAGCTGAGCCCCCGCGGCACTCTCGAAGACGCAGTGGAGCTGGGCTTCCCTGGTAGTCGCGTAGAGGTCGTCAACACTGGAGGTCGGTTCGAGCTGGCATTCCACCAGAGGGGTCTGCTGCGACCGCTGTCCGGGGCTGAGCTGTCCGACGGCACCCTTCGGTACCTGCTGTGGGTCGCTGCACTACTTACACCGCGACCACCTGAGCTACTAGTACTCAACGAGCCTGAGACCAGCCTCCACCCCGATCTACTGCCCGCACTGGCCAATCTGGTGGTCACTGCAGCCAAGGAGGCGCAGGTCATTGTGGTGACCCACTCGCGGCCGTTCATTGCGTCGCTCGAGGCCCTCTCCCCCGACCTGCAAACACTGGAGTTGGTCAAGGACGCCGGTGCCACAACCATCGACGGCCAGCGCCCGCTGGACGAACCGCCCTGGAAATGGCCGTCCCGCTAGGCCCTTAAGCTAGGCCTTCACGCTCTCGAAGCGGACCAGGATCACGGACCCGGCCGCAGACAGCAGGAAGCCGAGAATCGCGGCCGGCCACCAGCCGTGGCGTACGGCATCATCCAGCACGAACACCCCGACCGCAGCCGGAGTGATGGTCTGCAACGCGATCATCGGCGTAGTAGCGAGAGTCACCGAACCACGCTGCAACGCCAACGAGTAAAGGATGAACGCGAGCGCCCCACTGATCGGCAGCGTGTACAACGTCGGGCTGTGCACCAGCTCGCTCACCGACCCGTCCTGGAGCAGGCGCGCCGAGATGGCCACCCCGGCGTACCCGAGACCGGCTAGCAAGCCGAGCAGTGCGGTCGAAACACCATGCTGCGACCTGCTGGCGAGCGCACCGAGGACAGCGATGACCACTAGCCCGACGACAACGCCGATCGTCAGCCCATGATGCTGCGCGCTCGCACCGGCATCTCCCGCCGCCACGGCGAGCAGTCCGAGCCCGATGCACACTGCGATCACCGCGGACCATTCGAGCGTACTGAGTTGATCCGACATCAACCGCGTCGCCAGCAGTGCGGTGACAACCAGACTGACCGCGATGCCTGCTTGGGCCAGGTACAGCGGGAGCAGGCGGAGCGCGACGAAGTGCAGTCCGAAGCCGGCCAGGTTCAGTGCCAGTGCCCCGAGGAACGCCGGCTGCTTGAGCAGGGCGACGATGAAGCCACCGAGCCGCCGCGGGTCCAGCTCCGACTCGGTCGGTACCTTCCGCGAACCAACCGCCTGCAGGATCGCGGCCACGCCGAAGAGCGCGGCGGCACCGAGCGCCGCGCCCAGACCGAGCAGCACTACGCGACGACCCTACGGCGCCACGTGAGATACAAGCTGAGTGCGCCGTAGTACACCAGGTACGACAGTGAGATCGCGACGACGATCGGATGCGGGTGCGGCATCTGCGCGAGCAGTACGGCGTACGAGGCCAGCCAGATCGCGGTGGTCAACAGGTTCAGTGACCGGAACGCCTTGGTCCGCGACGGGTACACGTACTTCACCGGGACGAACACCAGCACCGAGAACAGCACCAGGAGTACACCGGTCGCCACCGGGGTCAGACCCAGCACCACCACGTAGAACGCGACCACGTTCCAGTAGCTGGGGAAGCCGAGGAAGAAGTGGTCCTCGGTCTTCGCGTCGACCCGGCAGAACTGGTAGCTGGACGCCAGCAGGGGCAGTGCGCCGAGCACCGCACCCCAGGCACCGGACGGCAGGTAGCCGCCGGTCCAGAGCAGGATGATCGGCGCGAACGCGTACGTCAGGTAGTCGACGATGTTGTCCAGCATGGCGCCGTCGAACCACGGGATGGTTTCCTTCACCCGCAGCCGGCGCGCCAGCATCCCGTCGGTGCCGTCGATCACCAGGGCGGCCAGCCCCAGCCAGAGGGCACGGACCGCGTCGCCGTCGATGGCGGCGATCACGATCAGCAGCGCGAGCACCGTTCCGCTCGCGGTATAGGCATGCAGTGCAAGTCCGGCCAGACGCAACCGCGTCGACCCGACGAACGGTTCCCGCACCGCGTCGTGTGTGGTCGTGACAACTCCCGGAACTCAAGCGACGCAGCCGCGCCGGGCCGGGTAGAGGTCAACCCCGCCGCCGCCAGCGTCTCACAAGCCCGGCCCCTGCCCCGTCACCGACCGTCGACTCGCCTGGATCTTTGCAAGGACTTAGGGGGTGTCCGGCCACCCTGGCCGGGGTGGCCGGGCCCGTTGCCTACTTGACCGGGTCGAGGAGGAAGATCGGGATCTTCCGGGTGGTCTTCTTCTTGTAGTCCGCGTACGGCGGGTAGGCGTCGACGCCGCGAACCCACCACTCGTCGTACTCGGCGCCGTCGATCTCGCGGGCGATGTAGTCACCGGTGACCTCGCCGTCCTGCAGCGTCACCTTCGGGTCGGCCTTCAGGTTGTTGTACCAGACCGGGTTCTTCGGCGCGCCGCCGAGCGAGGCGAACGCGGCGTACACCCCGTCCTGCTCGACCCGCATCACCGGGACCTTACGGACCTTGCCGGACTTCGCGCCGCGCATCGTGATCAGCACGACCTTCATCCCCTGCACGCCCACCACGTCGGTGGTACCTGCCGCCGTGACCTTCTCCACCTGCTCGCGAACCCAACCGGTCGGGCTCGGCGCGTACTCGTCGTTGTTCGATGTCATACCGGCCATAGTAATGGTGACGCATCACCATCGGAATCTGTCTCAGAGCGCCGGCGCCAGCGCGGTCAGTAGAGCCAGCGAGTTGTCCCAGGCACCGGCCGCCTGGTCGGCTTGCCCGGTCTGCCGCTCCGGCGTGACGTCGAGGCGCTCGAACCCCGATTCGACCACCAGCAGCCGGGTCCCGTCCGCCTCCGGGGTCAGGGTGAACTCGACCAGGTTCGAGTTGCCCGGCGCGGGCTCCACGCCCGGCTCGACCGCGTACCGGTAGGCGAACCGGCGCCCCGGCTCGACCCGCTCTACAAAGCCCAGGTACTCGCCGTGCTCGTCCCACCGCAGCACCATCCGGCCGCCCGGGCGCAGGTCGACATCAGCACCACCGAACGCGTACCACTGCGTGAAAATCTCCGGCTGCGTCACTGCCGCCCACACCAGCTCCGGCCTGGCATCGACGTACACCTCACGTTCAACACTTTCCATGCCGCCCATCCTGCCGTACCCGCCGTCAGACGGTGTCAGATCTCGCAGGACTGCAGTTGGGTGGCGGTCGCGATCGTCCCCTCGATCCAGCGCCGGCGGAGGAAGTGCGCCTTCAGCAGGCGGTGCATGCCGTCCAGTACGACCAGGCGCCCGCGATACGCGACCAGGTTGATCGGGAAGTCGAGGTCCGCGTCCATCACCCGCTGGTAGTGCGCGCGGAAGTTCATCGGGGTTTCCGCGACCTGATGCGGCGTCACCTTGAACCGGTCGCCGTCGAACTGCCACAGCGGCAGGTCGAACATCCAGACCAGGTCCGCGATCTCGACCGGCTCCACCTTCAGGTCGAGCTCCCACAGCTTCGCCAGCTGCCAGCGGTACGGCGGGAACACCTCCCGCAACGTCTCCGGCATCATCGCGACCAATTCCTCGAACGACACGTCCGGAGCCGCGCGATCCGCACCGGCACCGAAGGTGTCACCCAGCCCGTCGATCGTCACGACGGAGCAGGCTACGCCATCGGCAGGGCGATCACGACCACGTTGCTGAGGTACACCTGACCGTTCCAGTCCTCACAGGTCACCAGCACCAGCCGCCCAGCCGCAGACTGGTCGAACAACTGAGCCGCGCGTCGAGCCAGCGTGGCCTTCCGGTACGTCGTGACGGTCGTCACCTTGTACTGCAACTGCCCTGCACTGGTGGTGACCTGTACTACTGCGCCGGGCGTCAACTTGCCGAGGGGATCGAACGCACCGCCGCCGGTGTGGACTGCATGGCCGGTGATGACCGCCGATCCGCGAGTAGCTCCTGGGGCTGCACCGCCTGACCACCAGCCGACTGTTGACGGATCGCTCGGTGGAGTCAGTACCGCGTGCACTGGTTCGATGGCGAGGACCGGAGCGGCTACGCCGAGGGCGGGGATCTTCACCTCGGTTGGGCGTGCTCCGGCGGTCACCCGGCCGTGAGTTGCCGGTGTGGTCCACTGGCCGGCTCCTGGACCTGGTCTGGTCGCAGTAGGTGGGTTGGCTGCTGACGGCGGTGGGGCTGCGGATGGATCGGTTGTGGACGGTGTCGTCGCGGATGGAGCCGTTGTGGAGGGTGCGGCCGTTGCGGGTGGTGGCTCGGCGCCTGCGTCGGTGAACTGTAGGTAGGCGCCGACAGCAAGTACGCACACGCCGATGGCAGCGACTGCTCCGCTCCAGCGCAACGGAGCGCCGTGACCGCGCCGCTTGCCGAGTTTCACCGGGACCACCTCACTTCTGACACTCCCACCTCACCCACCACGACTCCAGCGCCTCCGTCCAGGCAACCAGGGTGTACTCACTGGTTGCCCCGACGGTAGGTGGTGGGGTGTGGAGGGTGGTGGGTGAGGTGGTCGTGGGCAAGGGGGTCGTGGGCAAGGTGGTCAGCGGGTGTGTCGGCCGTGTCGGCGGAGGGTGGCGGTGGCGCCGCCGGCGAGCAGCATGCCGCCGAGGACCATCAGGATGCCGCCCAGGTCGCTGAACCTGTTGCCGGTAGTGCCGGCAGTCGGTGTCGGTCGGTCAGGTGGACCGGCGAGACCGGCGTGGACAGCAGTCGGTACGCCGGAGGTCGTGGTCACCGGAGCGGTCGTGTGCCTGGCCGGCGTCGTCGTGGTGGGTGACTCGGTCGGCGGTGGAGTGGACGTCACCGTCGTCGGAGGCGACGTCGGGACTGTCGGCGGCACGGTCGGCGGCGTCGTAACCGGTGTGGTCGGCGGCGTCGTCGGCGGAGTGGTGGGAGGCGTCGTCGGCGGTGTAGTCGGCGGCGTCGTGGGTGGGGTAGTCGGTGGCGTCGTTGGTGGCGTTGTGGGCGGTGTGGTCGGCGGAGTAGTAGGAGGCGTGGTCGGTGGGGTCGTAGGCGGAGTAGTGGGAGGTGTGGTCGGCGGCGTCGTAGGAGGCGTCGTCGGCGGAGTAGTTGGTGGTGTTGTGGGCGGAGTGGTGGGAGGTGTCGTCGGCGGAGTGGTGGGAGGCGTCGTTGGCGGAGTTGTAGGCGGAGTTGTAGGCGGAGTGGTGGGAGGCGTGGTCGGGGGTGTGGTGGGTGGGGCGTTGCAGCCGGTGACCCAGAAGACCTTTGACTTGGTGTCGTTGCCCTGGGAGTGCGGGGCGCTGACCGTGACCTTCACGTGGTAGCCCTGCTGCGGTTGTGGCGGGCCGGTGAAGGACAGCGTGTACGTCTCGCGCGCGTTCAGGTTGTTGGGCCCGATCGGACCACCGCCGATGAACGGGTGCAGGTTGCCGGACTCGACGGTCAGGCCGGCGTCGGCGGTCGGTGCCTGCGCCGTGAACTGCACATCCGCGTAGTACTGCCCCACGTCGTAGTTGTAGAACTCGATCACGAAAGTGCAGCCCTGGTGCGGGTTGTTGTCCGGCGGACCGCCGCCCATGTCGACGCCGTCGATCTTGACGACACCATTGTTGCCCGGCGCATCAGCACGTAGTGCGGCACCAGCTGGACCGGCCGCGCCTGTCCCGCCACCTGCTCCCGGCCCGGCGTCATGCCCTGGCCGGACGGCAAGCGCCGCGGCTCCTATCAAGACAATCAACGCTCCGGCTGCCGCCACCGCACCAGCGGCACGTGCGTTGACCCCCGTGAAGACCATCCCCGTCCCCTGTCTGACAAATTGGCCATAACCCGGGCGGACATCTCTTCTGCAGTATGAACTTTCCGTTGCCCAAGTCAAACAATCAGTAGCTGACAACGATGGACTTTGTTGCCTCAGGCATGGGCCATGCGGTGGATGATGACGATGGCCGAGTCGTCGCCCGGCCCGCCGGCGGTCGCGACGAGCTCGGCGGCGGCGCCGAGGAATCCCTGCGCCACCAGCCGTTCCGCGGCGCCGGCGAGCCGGTCGGTACCGCGGCCGATGTCGCGGCGCGGCGTCTCCACCATGCCGTCGCTGTACAGGAACAGCGCGTCCCCGAGCTTCAGCTGCCCGGTGTTCACCTTGAACTCGGGCGACTCCATCAGCCCGAGCAACGGCCCGTCCGCGTCCCGCGTCTGCCAGCGCCCGGACCACGCGTCGAACTGGATCGCCGGCGGATGCCCAGCGGTGCGTACGTCGAACGCACCGGTCCGCAGATCCACCACGACGTGTACGACGGTGGCGAAGTCGTCGTCCCAGTCCTGGCGGCGCAGGTACCGGTTGGCCGACGGCAGGAACTCCTCTTCCGGTACGACGCCCAGCAGCCCACCGAACGCACCCGACAGCAGCAGGGCGCGCGTTCCGGCATCGATTCCCTTGCCGGAGACATCGACCAGCGCCACCTCGAGTACGTCGTCGTGCACCGTCGACACCACGAAGTCACCGGAGAACGTGGATCCGCCAGCCGACTGGATCGCCACCTCGACGCGCCAGCCGGGCGGCAGCGTCGGCATCTCCCCCTGCGCGGTCAGCGTGTCCCGCAGCTCCATCAGCATCGATTCACCACGTGTACCAGGCACACCGAGCCGGCTGCGCACTTTCGCACTGGTCAGCACGATCCACCCGACCAGAGCGAGCACCAGCACGAACCCAGTACGCGGCAGCGCGGGAGGCCGTACTGCCACCACGTACGTAGCGAATGCCAGTGTGACGACAGTCAGCGCGACCAGCTGACGGAACCGCAGCAGCAGACCGCCCAGCAGCAGCGGGATGACCAGCAAGGAGGCAGGCACGTACTTCGGCCAGGCCAGACTGCCCATCGCGAACACCAGTGACATCAGCGCCAGCGCGATGAACGCCACCCGGTGCGATCGGCGGGCACGACGGGCCAGCGCCTCGACCCGGCGGCCGATGCGTCGTACGGGCGCGAGACCGCCGTTCTTCCTCATGGTCTGAAGAAGATAACGGTACCGATCGGTCCGCGCATCAATTCGCAACACAACCGATGGGGGTCAGCTCTTGCGAGTGAGGCCGGTCCGCTGGCATTTGGGGCACCAGAACAAGTTACGGCCCGCGAGGATCTTTGTCCTGATCACCGACTGACAGACATGGCATCGTTGCCCCTGGCGCCGGTACACGTACACCTCGCCGCCGTGGTCGTCCTGGCGCGGATCGCGGCCCATCGCCTCGGGCGTGTGGTCGTCGGCAACGGTGTCGATCCGGCCGGTCTCCACGCCGTACTTCATCAGCTCGAGCAGGTCGTCCCACATGCCCTGCCACTCGCGCTTCTTCAGTACGTTGCCGGGTGTCATCGGGTTCAGCTTGGCCCGGAACAGCACCTCGGCGCGGTACACGTTGCCGACACCACTCAGTACGTCCTGGTTCATCAGCAACTGCCCGATCGGCAGTCTGCTGCGATGGATGCGCTTCCAGGCCAGCTCGGGGTCGGCGTCGTCGCGCAGTGGGTCCGGGCCGAGCCGGTTGAGCAGCTTGTCGCGTTCCTCGTCGGTGATGACCTCGCACACCGTCGCACCGCGCAGGTCGGCGTACGCGGTGGCGTTCTGGAGCCGCAGCCGGACCTGGCCGACCGGCTCGGGCACCTCCGCCGCGTCAGCAGCGTGGATGTCCATCTTGCCGATCAGACCGAGGTGGATGTGCAGCCAGCCGGCGCCCTCGAGCTCGGCGAGGAAGTGCTTGCCGTGGGCCTCGGTCTGCCGCAGCAGGTGACCGTCCAGCAGGGCGGCGCCCTCGGCGAACCGGCCCTGCGGGCTGTACGCCCGGACCGTGCGGCCGCCGAACGCGTCCCAGACGTCGTTCGCCAGCCGGTGCAGGGTGTGACCTTCAGGCATGATTCCTCATATGGGGACGACAGGTGGTTCTGGTGCGGCCAAGGGGCGGACTGCCGCGCCCACTCCGGCAGTGGTCGGGACCGGCCGCAGTATGCGTGCTCGCGACGTCTCCCGGCCCAGCCGGCCCGTCCGGCGCCGCCCGGTGCTGCCACCCGGCGAGCCGGACGAGCAGGCCACACCGGCTGATCGGGGCGATCAGGACGATCAGGGCAGCGGCGGGAGCTCGCCGGTCGACTCGTAGGCCGTCAGCATCTCGATCCGGCGGGTGTGCCGCTCCTCACCGGAGTAGTCGGTGGCCAGGAACGTGTCGACGAACCCGGCTGCCTCCTCCTCGGTGTGCATCCGCGCACCCACGCTGATCACGTTGGCGTTGTTGTGCTCGCGGCCCAGCCGTGCGGTGTCGGTGCTCCAGGCCAGTACGGCCCGGACGCCCTGCACCTTGTTGGCGGCGATCTGTTCGCCGTTGCCCGAGCCACCGATCACGATGCCCAGACTGCCCGGGTCGTTGACCACCGCCTGCCCGGTGCGCAGGCAGTAGGGCGGGTAGTCGTCCACGGCGTCGTAGACGGCCGGACCGTGGTCCGCGACGTCGTGCCCGGCGGCAGTCAGGTGCTGCACCAGATGGTTCTTCAGTTCGAAGCCGGCGTGGTCAGAGCCGATGTGCACTCGCATGCCGAGCAATCTACTGACATACCGGGACGCCCGGGAGCTTGGGTGCGCCCGACCCGATGTACACGTTGGTCACATAGCCGCCGTACTTGGGCAGATAGGCCCACCAGCTGCTGGATCGAGGCGGTGCGTCGATCAGCTCGCCCTCGGCCTGTCCACTGACCAGCACCTCCACACCGGAGGGCAGGTGCCCCAAGATGCCTCCGGACGTGTTGGGCGCGCTCCGCACCCGTACACCGTCCCCGGTGGTCAGTACCCAGCTCCCAGCCGTCCGCACTGCGCCCGGCACGGTCAGCTCCCTGGTCAGCCGAGTCACATCGGTGTACGCCTTCCCGTACGGTGTGCCGGCCGGATGCAGCGTGAACACCGAGACGATGCTCCGGTCCGCCACGCCAACTGTTCCGGTGGTGTGCAGTGCGTCGCTGACCAGGTCCACGGCCGCTTCCGGCTTGGCGCGATCGGACTGGTACCCGCTGGACCCGTGGAAGCCGGACCAGCCCTGTTTGATGCTGAAGTCCGGGTCGAAGACAGACGCGATCCCGAAGTACTGGTCGAAGCCGTCCGTGCCGTACCGGGTCGGCCGGTGCAACAGATCCATCACGTACTGCCGTACCGGCGCCGGTGCACGGTCCAGCAAGTACTGGTAGATCCGCACGGTGTCGGCGGCTGTGATCGCCACGTACCCCCAGAAGCCCGGGTGGCTTACCGGCGGACCGGCAGTGTGGGTCAGTCCGAGCCGGTCGATCATGCGGTCCACGATCGCGCTGCCGCCGCGCTGCTCCCAGTAGTAGCTCGCGGCGTCGTCGTCACTGCTCCGCAGCATCACTTCGAGCCGCTCCTGGTCAGCCGCCTCGACGTCGTACGCCGGACCGCGATCCCAGAGCAGGTCGAGCACGATCAGCAGCTTCACCACGGACGCCGACCGGAACGGCAGGTCCGCGTTCAGCTGCTGGACGAACCCGCCGGTCTGGCGGTCGAAAACGGCGATGCCGGCGACCACGCCGGAAGGGACGGCAAGATCGCCGGCTGTGGGCAGCTCGTCACGCAAGGTCATCTGGTTCCTACTCACCACTTGGGGGTCGTTCCTGGTGAGCAACTTTCACCGGCCGGACGGTCGCAGAGCAAGCCCTGAACGTGAGACGAAATCGCTCAGTCGAAGATCGGGCCGCGGTCCCGGGTGCGCTTGATCTCGAAGAAGCCCTCGGTGCCGGCCACCAGCCGGACGCCGTCCCAGAGCTTGCCGGCCGCCTCACCCTTGGGCGCCGGCGTCACCACCGGGCCGAAGAACGCGGTGCCCTCGACCGAGATCACCGGCGTACCGACCTCCATACCGACCTGGTCCATGCCGGCGTGGTGGGACTTCTTCAGCGCGTCGTCGTACTTGTCGGTGGTCGCCGCCTCGATCAGCGAGGCGGGCAGTCCGACCTCGGCCAGCGCCTCCTTGATCACGTCGCCGGAGCCGTTCTCGATCCCGCGGCCCTCGAGGTGGATGCGCTTCCCGAGCGCGGTGTACAGCGGCAGCAGCACCTCGTTGCCGTGCGCCTGCTCGGCCGCGATCAGCACCCGGACCGGGCCCCACGCGTTCACCAGGAAGTCGCGGTACTGCTCGGGCAGTTCGTCGCGGCCGTCGTTCAGGACGGCGAGGCTCATCACGTGCCAGGTCGTCCGCACGTCCCGGACCTGCTCGACCTCGAGCATCCAGCGAGAAGTCATCCAGGCCCAGGGGCAGGCCGGGTCGAACCAGAAATCAGCGGAGGAAGTCATATTCACCATCATACAAAGTTGAAGAACTAGGCCGGGTCCGGTAGTCCAGCGATACCGACTTGGTATCCAGTACCCACGGTCGAGGGGAAACCCGCGGCGAAGCGCGGTGCCAGGTGCATAGGATGCGGACATGCCTGGAACCAACCTGACGCGCGACGAGGCGCGTTCCCGTGCGGGTGTGGTCGGTGACGTGAGTTACGCGATCGAGCTCGATCTGGCCAACGCGCCCACCGGCGCCCCGACCTTCCCGTCGGTGACGACGATCACGTTCTCCGCCGAGGCCGGCGCCAGTACGTTCGCCGACCTGATCGCGGAGAAGGTCCGCTCGGTCACGCTGAACGGCGTCGCCCTCGACCCGGACACGGTGTACGACGGAGCCCGTATCCAGCTCGGCGATCTGGCCGAGCGCAACGAGCTGACGGTCGTCGCCGACTGCCTGTACTCCCGCACCGGCGAAGGGCTGCACCGCTCGGTCGACCCGGCCGACAAGGAGACCTACCTCTACACCCAGTTCGAGGTGCCGGACGCCCGCCGGGTGTTCACCACCTTCGAGCAGCCGAACCTCAAGGCCCCGTTCACGTTCACCGTGTCCGCGCCGGCCCGCTGGGTGGTCATCTCGAACGCTCCGACACCGGAACCGACGCCGTACGCCGGCGAGAACGGCGAGGAGCTGGCGCGGTGGGAGTTCCCGCCGACCGAGCGCATCTCGACGTACATCACCGCGGTGGTCGCGGGTCCGTATCACGTGGTCACCGATATGTACGAAGGGCCGCACGGCTCGTACCCGCTGTCGCTGCTGTGCCGTCCGTCGCTGAAGGGCGCTCTGGACACCGACGACCTGTTCGAGGTCACCAAGCAGGGCTTCGCGCTGTTCGAAGAGGCCTTCGGCACGCCGTACCCGTTCCACAAGTACGACCAGGCGTTCGTGCCGGAGTACAACATGGGCGCGATGGAGAACGCCGGCTGCGTGACGCTCCGCGACGAGTACCTGTTCCGGAGCCGGACGACGCACGCGGAGCTGGAAGCGCGGGCCAACACCGTGCTGCACGAGCTGGCGCACATGTGGTTCGGTGACCTGGTCACGATGTCCTGGTGGGACGACCTGTGGCTGAACGAGTCGTTCGCGGAATGGGCCAGCCACTGGGCCCAGGTGGTCGCGACGGAGAAGTACTCCGATGCCTGGACGACGTTCTGCAACGCAAGGAAGAACTGGGCGTACCGGCAGGACCAGCTTCCGTCGACGCACCCGATCGCCGCGGACATGATCGACTTCCACGCGGTCGAGGTGAACTTCGACGGCATCACCTACGCGAAGGGCGCGTCGACGCTGCGCCAGCTGGTCGCGTTCGTCGGCGAGGACACCTTCGTCGCCGCGCTGAAGGAGTACTTCCACGACCACGCGTTCGGCAACACCGAGCTGGCCGACCTGCTGAAGCCGCTGGAGAAGGCGTCCGGGCGTGACCTGGACGACTGGACCGAGCGCTGGCTGCGGACCGCCGGTGTGAACACGCTGCGCGCCGGCTTCGCGGTCGACGACCAGGGTGCGTTCACGTCCTTCGCCATCGAGCAAACCGCGATCGAGAAGTTCCCGGTACTGCGTCCGCACCGGCTCGCGGTCGGTCTGTACCGGCGTACCGAGGCGGGACTGGTCCGGACCGAGCGGTTCGAGGTGGACATCGACGGTCCGCGGACCGAGCTGCCGGAGCTGGTCGGAGCCACCCAGCCGGACCTGGTGCTGCTGAACGACGACGACCTCACCTACGCGAAGATCCGGCTGGACGAGCGCTCCCGGGCCACACTGGTGGAGTCGATCGACCAGTTCACCGACTCGCTGCCCAGGGCGCTCGCCTGGGGCGCGGCGTGGGACATGACCCGGGACGCGGAGATGCCGGCCAGCCAGTACGTCGGCATCGTGCTGCGGGGCATCCGCGCCGAGACGGACCTCACCGGTGTGCGCGCACTGCTCGCCCAGGCCGGTACAGCCATCAACCAGTACGCCGCACCGCAGAACCGGCCGGCACTACGGGCCCAGTTCGAGGAGGCGCTGGCCGGGCTGGTCGCGGACGCCGAGGCCGGCAGCGACCACCAGCTGGCGTACGTCCGGGCGTACAGCTCGGCAGTGTTCTCCGAAGCCGGAGCCGACCGGCTAGCTGCCTGGGTGGCCGGCAACGACCTGCCCGCGGGCCTGGCTGTCGACACCGACCTGCGCTGGACGCTGATTGTCGCGCTGGCCCGGCTGGGCCGGATCGGTGCGGCGGAGATCGAGGACGAGCTGACCCGCGACACCACCATCACCGGTCAGGAGCGGGCCGCACAGGCACGCGCCGCGCGGCCGACCGCCGAGGCCAAGGAAGAGGCCTGGCGGGTCGCGGTCGAGTCGGAGGACACCCCGAACGAGACGCAGTTCCGGACCATCCTCGGGTTCCAGCAGCCCGGCCAGGAGGACCTGCTGCGGCCGTACGTCGACAAGTACCTGGCGGCGGCCAAGGACGTGTACACGCGGCTCGGCTCGTCCATGGGCGAGAACGTGCTGGTGTACCTGTCGCCGCGGCACCTGGCCGACCAGGCGGCGCTGGACGCGCTGACCGGCTGGCTGGCCGCGGAGTCGACGTCGGTGGACGCTCCGACCCTCCGCTACGTCACCGAGGCGCAGGCCGACCTGACCCGCGCGATCGCCGCGCAGGCACAGGACGTCGCCTGATCAGCCCGCTCACAGCGCCGGTCTCATCCGAGGCCGGCGCTGTCGCGTTGAACCTCGCGGTGCGGTAAGACTGGGTCGGTGCCCGCCTCAGACCCCGCCTTGGCTGGTGCGGCAGCTGTAGCGCTGACCGGACTCGCAGAGGCCTACCGACCCCGACCTGTCACTCCACTGATGCCCTGGCGATACTCACATCGCCTGGTGAAGCCGTACATCGTCACGGCGCGCGGGCGGCAGTGGGACGACCAGATGGTCGACACCGCCCGCATCACCGCCACCCGGCAGTTCGAGTTCGACGATGCGATGGGCTCCGCCGGACTGGGGGTCGCCGTACTCCACCTGTCCGACGACGGCGTCTACCTGGTGGTGCAGAGCTGGGCGAAGGACTTCCAGTCCCGGCTGAGCATTTTCAGCGGCATCGACGTCGGCGACCTCCGCCCGGCGCCGATCGGCGCCGGGACCTCGGTCTGGGAGCAGGAGGTCCTCAGCCACGAGCGCGCCGCGTACGTGCGGCACATCCTGTCCGCGGAGGTCGACGTCGACGCCTGGCTGGACGATGCCCTCGACACCCGCCCCCAAGTCAGATACGACGGCGTCCCCTCCGGCACCTAGTTGTTGCCTGCTGCGTCGAGTCGCTGACGCTGGTCAGCTGTGAGCTCCAGGTCCATCGCAGCAAGGCTGTCGTTGATCTGCTCCACTGAAGACGCACCTACCAGTGCAATGGTCGGGATCTCACCGCCCGTCAGCCAGGACAGCACCACCTGGTTCGCTGTCGCACCAGTCTCCTTCACTACCTCGTCCAGAGCGGCCTGGCGTGCTCTCGTGCCGGCATGGTCGTACAACTCGTCCAGTGGCCTGTCAGCTCGTACGTACGCGCCGCTCAGCAGCGGTGTGTACGCCACCAGCGTCAGACCGGGCTCCGACCGTAGGTAGCTGAGTAGGTTGCCGTCCGCGACACCGATCGTGCCGTCCTTGGACCGGAGACCGCCCTGGTCAGTCCGGCCGCGGAAGTACGTGTGGTGGTACTGCAGCACGTCGTACCCGGGCAGACCTGCTTGAGCGGCCACCGCTCGGTACCGCTCGAGCCGCCAGGTCCAGTAGTTGCTCAGCCCGACCAGACCCACTGACCCGTCGTTCACCAGCGATCCGAAGGTCTCTACCTGCTGCTCCACCGGGACGGCGTAGTCATCGATGTGCGCGTAGTACACGTCGATGTGGTCCCGGCCGAGGTTCTCCAGGCTGCGGGCCAGCGACTCCTTGACCACCTGCTGCGAGAGGCCCTCCAGGTTCTCGCTCAGCTGCTTGGCCGGCTGCGGTGGACGGCCGCCCACCTTGGTGGCGATGGTGAGCTCATCCCCCACACCGCGGCTGCGCATCCAGCGGCCGAGCAGCTGCTCACTCTCACCGCCCTGAGTGCCGTTGACCCAGAACGCGTAGTTGTTGGCCGTGTCGATGAACGACCCGCCGGCTTCGACGTAGCGGTCCAGGACCGCGTACGACGTCGACTCGTCGGTCGCCGTACCCATCAGCATCGCCCCGAGGGCGATCTGGCTGACCCGACGCTGCCGCGCCGGGTCGCTCCCAATCGTCAGATAACGCATGTGCCCAGCCAAACAACTAGAGCGCTGTCTAGGTCAAGCGTCGCGGCAGCACCGGCCATCGTCCGCGGACCCGCAGGGTGGTTGCGCCGGCGCTACCCGTGAGGGTCAAACGCTTGCTGATCGGCGCATCGTGAGCACGCGTACGCGGTCCGCGATGCCCTTGCCGGCAAAGAGATTCTTGCCACCTGAGAAAGCCTCACTTCTCCGGATCTTCGGTTTAAGCTGCACCGAACTGTTCATCAGGGGTTGTCCGGGGAGGGCCCTTGCCATGACCCGTGTCGATCACCGCCGCGTAGATCACCGCCGCGTCGATCACCGCCGCGCAGATCACCGGAAGGCGTCCGCTCGGGCCGCCCGGAAACCGCAACGGTCCCGCAGTGCGATCAGTGCGGCGATCGTGGCCGCGGCGGCGATGGCCGCCGTGTTCGCATTCATCCTGACCCGAGGGACGTCCACCGATCCGCCGGCCGACAGCCTGCGGATGGGGACCGACAGCGAGGCCGCCGCCGCGCCGTCCACCGACGGCGGCACCACCAAGGCGGACCGGAAGCCGCCGGTCTCGGCGCCCAAGACCACGGTGAAGGCCCAGACAACCACACCGCCCACCACGCCACCCGCAGTGAACACCGGCCCGGTGTCGCCGAAGTTCAAGCGCGGCGACTGGATCGCGGTGCTGGACAAGTACCCGACCGATGTCGGTCTGGACGCGGGTCAAGCCGCGAAGGACACCGCGACCAAGCTGTCCCGCGCCGGCGTACCGGCCAAGGCGATGCTGGTGAACGGGCAGTACCCGGGGCTCACCAACAGCTCACTGACACCAGTCACCGCCACCTGGGTGGTGTACCTCGGTCCGGGTACGTCGTCGGAGCAGATGCTCAACCTGTGCCTGGACCCGCGCACCCAGCGGATCTACCCGAGCCCGGCCTGCCCCACCTACGAGCCGGCGGCTACCCGCGGCTGAGTGACCACATCGGTCGCCAGACGAGCGTGCAGATGTGAGTCATGCCGCCGCCCGGTCGGCTCGACGTAGTAGTCGCGCATCACGCCTTCCAGCTGGAAGCCGGCCCGCAGGGCGACGTGACACGAGCCCTCGTTGACCAGTGCGTGGTCGAGTGAGATGCGGTGCAAACCGAGCCCATCGCCGGCGAGACCCCAGCGCGCAGCGGCATCCAGTGCGCGCGCACCAAGCCGCCGGCCGCGCGCCAGTGGACTGACCCAGTACGCGGCAACGGCCTGATCGGGCACGCGGTGCACGTCCCGCAGCGTGACGCTGCCTAGTACCTGGTCCGTGCCGGTGTCCGCGATCGCGAAAACAGCGTTGCCGCGTACCCAGCCATCGATCCGTGGCTCCAGCCACCTGCCGGCGCGCTGGTCCGCGGGCAGCCGGATCACGGCCGTACCCGCGGTCCACCGGAGAATGCCCGGGTCCTGGAGCGCGACAGCCACCGCAGCCTCGTCGGACGCCACGAACGGGCGCAGTACTACGTCGCCGAGGTCGATGCGACGTGGCTGGAGCGCTGTTGTCACTAGAGCTTGTGCGGCTCGTTGTTGGCGTGCAGCAGCGGCGCCTGGTGCGCGTGTGCACCCAACTGCTGGACACCGGTCACCAGACCACCGGTCAGGTCACCGGTCGCGAACGACGTCTGCATGGTCAGTGCGGCCAGACCGGCGGACGTGTCCGACAGCTGGCGCCTGGCCTGCGCGCCGCTGACGATCTCGAGGCGGCGGCCGGCCGGGTCGACGTACACCAGGACGGTGTTGTCCGGGTCGTCCAGCTCGTTCAGCAGCTCGATCGCGAACGGGCGGGTCTCGGAGTCCGCACCACCGACGTACACGGAGAAGTGCAGGCCGGACACCTCTTCGGCATGCCGGACCGCCCGCTCGATGTCGTGGAGCTGGTCAGGAGTGAATGCGTCACCAGCTGGCACTTGCGCCTCCGGTCGTACGGGCAACGCCGGCGCCGGCGGTCGCGGTGGTACCCGGAGCACTGTTCAGCTCGGGCAGCTCGGGCAGGCTGGCCGGGTCGGGCCGGGTCGCGGTCGGGCCGTTGATCCAGACCGGCGGAGCCCACCAGGACAAGCCCGGACGGTACCGCGGCCCGTTCGCGATCGACGAGGCGAAGACCAGCAGCGCCACGATCGCGATCACCAGCACGGGTATCCCGACGAACACCAGCACGGAGTGGCTGGACAATTCAGCAATCACGTCCCGAAGCCTAGTACTTGCACGGCTTGGGAGCGGCCGCAGCCCCTCCCAAGCCGGTCAACCAGTCAGCAATCTGCTCAGCAGCCACCGCAGTCTCCACCTCACAACCCGCGCGAAGCGCGGCTGCTTCTTCAGTTCAGCAACCCCCGCAGTTGTAGTACGTGATGTCCCAGTGGCTGCCCTCGTTCGCGTAGATGTTGCCCGCGCCCGACTTCCACTGCTGGGCGCCGTCGCCACGGTCCGCGATCCGGGTGAAGGTGTTGCGGATGTAGTTGCTCACACAGGTGTACACCGAGATGTCCACCTTGTACCCGTTCCAGTGGCTGTACGTCCCACTGGCATGTCCGGTCTCGGTACCACCGGTGATGTTCACCGCACACCCACTGGCGGTCTTCAACGTCCGCACGCCGTACACCGTGCTGTCGTTGATCTGATCGAACGACGTACAGGTAGCGACGTTCCGGTTGGAGCAGTTGCCGCTGGACGACCACGTGATGCCGGCCGCGCGGAAGATGGCGGTCGCCTGCGAGTGGGTCATCTTGGTCAAGGCCGACGCCTGCTCGACCGCGACCACGCCGGGCAGCAGCCCGACCAGTACGGCGACCAGGGGTACGACGACACGACGGAGCACTGTCTTCATGGGGACACTCCTTGAAACGGGGCGGATGTTTCAAGGAGTGCATTTCCCGGGAAAGTTATTGGCGAAACGCCGGTTCGAATCAGAAACTGACATCCGAACACTGGTAGAAGGCGTTGCCGGTGTCGGCGATGGTCCAGACCGCGAGGATCATGTGCCGCCCGGTCCGGCCGCTCGGGATCGTGCCCGGGTGCGACACGTCGTTCGGCGGGCGGGTGCCGTTCAGGCTGACGGTCAGGAACGGGGTCAGGTCGAGCGCGGCCCGGGTCAGCGGCTTGGCCGGTTCCCAGCCCTGTTTCGTCAGGTAGTACTTGAAGTCGGTGGTCGCGTGCGGCGCGGTCAGATGCCAGGTGAAGTTGAACCCCTGACCGGCCTGCAGGTGCGTGGCCGGCCACGCACCACCGCGCTGATCATCGAGCTCGGCGAACTGTGGCAGGCCCGCCGAACAGAGCTTCCCGTCCGCCGGACCGGCCGCCGGGAACCCCTTCGGACCCTCCACGCTCTGCGGCTCCCACTGGATCTGGCCGCAGTTCGTCACGGTCCCTTGCTGGCAGTACTTGGCCCGGCTGGTCGGGCCGGTCGTGTACCCGTGCCCGAAGGCGAGTACCGACGTACACACCGTCAGCGCCAGCGCGCCGGCGGCGATTCCAGCCATGCTGAGTTTCCGTATCCGCAGCATGAGATCTCCTTCCACTGTTGGGGCGGTGGACAGCGAAGGAAGGCGCCTCTCCTGCTCAATAGAAAACAACCGTTCATAACTATTGTCAACGGTTGGTGAGCAGTTGGATACGGAAAGCTAGATGTTCAGTGCGCCGATCAGCCGGCGCAGGCGGTGGTTGTTGGGCAGGTCCTCGACCAGTACCGGCTCGCCCTCCGGTCCGCCCAGCGGCACGCGCCAGTTCGGGTACTCGTCCGTGGTGCCCGGCTGGTTCTGCGTACGACGCTCGCCGACCGCGTCCGTGAGCGCGACCCCGACCAGCTTCGCCGGCGTATGCGCGACGTACTGGTGCAGTGCCTCCACGATCCGCTCGACGTCGCCATCGGTGTTGGAGAGCAGGTGCCGCTCGCGCAGCGCGTTGAGCCACGCGTCCCGGTCCGCCTCGTCAACAGCAAGCTCCTCCGCCACCGGACGAGTCAGCAGCCCAAGGCGATTCCGCAACTCCACGTGGTCGCCCGCCAAGTACCCAGCGGTCGGCGGGAGGTCATGTGTCGTCACAGTGGCCAGACAGAGCTCACGCCAGCGCTCCGGGGCGAGCGGCTTGCCGTTCGCATCCCGCTCGAACCACAGCACCGACGTACCCAGCACACCGCGCTCGGTGAGGTAGTCACGCACCCACGGCTCCACAGTGCCCAGGTCCTCACCGATCACGGTCACACCGGCACGCTGAGCCTCCAGTACGAGGATGCCGACCAGGGCCTCGTGGTCGTAGCGCACGTACGTACCCTCGGTCGGGCGCTCCGGCGAAACCACCCACCAGAGCCGGAACATCCCCAGGATGTGGTCGATCCGCAGTCCGCCACCGTGCCGCATCACTGCCCGCACCAGGTCGCGCCAAGCGGCGTACCCGGTCTCGGCCAGCGCGTTCGGCCGCCACGGCGGCTGCGACCAGTCCTGGCCCTGCTGGTTGAAGGCGTCCGGCGGCGCTCCTACGTGGATGTTCGGGGCCAGTACGTCCTGTAGCGCCCACGCGTCCGCACCGTCCGGGTGGACGCCTACCGCCAGGTCGTGCAGTACGCCGAGCGACATGCCCGCCGCCTTCGCCCGGGCCTGCGTACGCGCCAGCTGCTCGTCCAACTGCCACTGCAACCAGCAGTGGAACTCCACCGCATCCGGGTTCTCATTGCGGAAGGCAACAACTTCCGGCGCGGTAGGTGACTGCAACTCCTCCGGCCACTTGCTCCACTCCGGTCCGTGTACGTCCGCGAGCGCCGCCCAGGTGGCGAAATCGATCAGCCCCTGACTCTCCCGGTCGCAGAAGGCGCCGTACTCGGCTATCCGCCCCACCGACGGCTGCACCCGGAACAGCACCTGCAGCGCCTCGCGCTTCGCCGCCCAGACCGTGTCCCGGTCCAGCGCGTCGGAGTCCTCGCTCAGCGCACGGGCCTGGAGTGCCAGCGTGCGTACGCGATCGCGCTCCGCCGGCGCCAGGTCGCCGTACTCGTCGATGTCCTCGATCCGGAGGTAGATCGGGTTGCCGAACCGCCGTGACGCAGGCAGATACGGCGACGGCTCCATCCGGCCGGCCAGCTCAGCAGCGTGCAGTGGGTTTACCAGTACGAACCCGGCACCCAGGTCGTGCGCGGACCAGGCAGCCAGGTCAGCCAGGTCGTGCAGGTCGCCGATCCCCCAGGACCTGCGCGAGCGGACCGAGTACAGCTGCAGCACCCAGCCCCAGGTGCGGTGCAGCTTCTCCGGCTCGAGCTTGCGCGGCGTCACGATCAGCGTGCTGACCGCAATCTCCGGACTGGTCCCGACCTTCGCGCACAACCGGTGGTACCCGAGTGGTAGGTCGCCGGGCAGCTGGAACGTCGCCTCACCAACCTGTACGCCGTCGATCCACTCCGGCTCGACCCAGTGGTCCTGCTGCGGGAGGTCCCGCCGCTGACCGCCGTCCTCGAGATCGACCCACACCTCCGCCGTCGACCCATGCGGCACGTGCACGGCGAACCACGGCGTCCACCCCTCCCGCATCACCACAGTCGCGGGCAGCGTACGTCGCCAGCGCGCCTGTCGGTGCTCCGCCAACGCGAGAGCAGCCTTCTCCGGTGTGGACGCATCCACACCAAGCGCAGCCAGTACGTCCGACACGACCTCACTGGAGACGATCACATGCTCGCCCTGCCAGTTCCAGTACTCCGTCGCAACGCCATGGGCAACCGCGAGCTCGACAAGGGCCGGAGTGGGAGCTGTCACCTCAGCGAGTCTGCCGTATCAACCGCACCAAGGTACAAACGACACCCTCTTACGCGTTCGAGCGGCGACGGCTCAACATCATGACTGCAACCAGGAGGACTCCGCTCGCCACGACGAGTCCGATCGCCACACCGGCCAGGTTGTCGGTCAGCTGGTACAGGGCGGTTGGCCAGATGACCAGGAGGATCGCACAGCCGACCACCGCGTACGCCGGGCGGCGCGTCCGGCCGTACGCGACCAGCAACGCGGCAGGACCAGCCGTACCGACCGCGAGCGCCATGATCTCGCCGCGCTCCTGCACCAGCCAGCAGATCGACGAACTGAACATCGCGGCTCCGGCCAGTGACCACGACGTCACCTGATCCCGCACCATCCCCAGCATCGCGAACACGAACGCCACGATGATGAAACCGGTCCCGGCGATCCCCGCGCTGTTCGCGGCCGACCCCGTGTCCGGAGTGAGGACATCCGCCGTGATCACCAACACACCGACGGCCAGGATCCCAAAAGTTGCCACCAGCAACGAAGAGCCGGCCAGCCACCACAACCCGGCGGCGGCCAGCGCGAGCGCGACGAGCACCCCGACCACCCGGCCGGTCTCGCCCTCGATCGCCACGAAGGTCGCGAACCCGGCCACGCAGCAGCCCATCGACGCGAGCGCCGAGCTGAGCTGCTCACGCCGCCGCAGCAGCGCCAGGACGACCGCCGCGCCGAGCAGGACCACCGCCGCGGTGGTCCCGGTGCTGATCCGGGCCGCACGGCCCATCTCACCCCAGTTCGCCAAGGTCAGGAGCGCGACGGCGCCGAGCAGCAGCGCGCCGCCGATGTACCCGAGCACCTCGACCAGCGCGTTCGCGTGCGGCGTCTCCAGCGGTGCCTTCGCTTTGGTCTGGACCGGCTCCGCGGGCTGGTCCGCCGCCGAGGCCGGTGCCGTCGGCCGGCCGGGGTCGGCGAGGGCCGCGTCGATCTCCGCGTCGGCCGCGTCCCGGATCGAGTCGGCCTGGTACTGGCGCAGCACGCCGGCGCTCACGAGCCTCGACAGCTCGTCGTCCAGACGGCTCGACATGCGATCGCTTCTCCCTTGTCAGCCTTACTAAGATCGGGCGGCGAGATGCCTATTCTGACCAGCTACCTTGTGTCCCTAGTCAGTCACCCCCTGTTTTCGCTGCCGAGTACCTTTCCGGCGTTCTTCCGGACGGGCTCCGACGGCAAGCTGGAGATGACCGATCAGATCGTCGTGGTCCCGGCCCGGATCGCCGGACTGATCATCGGTTTCATCGTCCTCCGCTGGGTGCTGCACAAGCTGATCCGCCGGTTCGCCCGGCGGACCGGCAACGGCGCGGTCGCGGGCGTGCTGGCGAAGTCGAAACGTGGCCAGGAGTTCGTCGAGAACACCCTCGCCAACGAGCGCCGGGCGCAGCGCGCGGAGACGATCGCGTCGCTGCTGACCAGCGCGGTCACGATCGTACTGACCGCCGTCCTGGTGGTGATGGTGCTGGCCGAGCTCGGCTTCAACATCCTGCCGGTGATCGCGTCCGCGAGCATCATCGGCGTCGCGCTCGGCTTCGGCGCGCAGACGCTGGTGAAGGACTTCCTGGCCGGCGTGTTCATGATCTTCGAGGACCAGTACGGCGTCGGCGACCTGATCGACATGGAGAAGGCGACCGGCACCGTGGTCGCGGTCGGTCTGCGCATCACCACGCTCCGTGGCGAAGACGGCACCACCTGGTACGTACGCAACGGCGAGGTGCTCCGGGTCGGCAACATGACCACCCGGGACCCGAACAGCACCGGCTCCTCCGGCGTCGGCTCCGGCACCGAAAAGGAAGAGGAAACTAAGACCGACGAAAGCACGGCGACCGGAACGCACGGCGAAACCCAAGCTTGAGGTAGAGCCGCTCCGCGTCCGAACCTTCCGCCACCTGCAGCGTGAGCCGCCCACCCACCGCGTCCCGCCGCGCCTGCGCCAGCAGCCTGCTCGCCAGTCCCCGACCGCGGTACTCCGGCTTGGTCGCGACCGCGTAGACGCCAACCACCGAACCGGTCCGCAACACCAGGGTGGTCGACGCCGGAGCACCGTCGACGCGGAGCAGGTACAGCGACTGGCCGGGCGCTTGGTAGTTCTGCACCGCGCGCCGCACGAACATCTGCTGCCACCAGTCGTAGTCCGGCTCCCCCACCTCAAGGAACGCCGCACTCTGGACCTCCGCGAACCCCCTGGCGTCGCGCTCTGTGCCGATGGCCTCGATCGGCTCCCCATCCCCCGGGCCGGCCGGCGCCTCCAGGTGCACCAGCACTTCGGCCGGCTCGAACCCCGCCGCGGCCAGACGCTCCTCCCACCCGGCTCCGCTTTCCGGCACCAGCCGCACCGCCCCCGCCCCACCGGGCAGTTCGGCGTCCGGCGACAGCGGAATCCAGACCGAGAACTCCGCAGCCTCACCTTCCACCTCGATCGCGTCGACGGATCGCCGGACGACGCCGCGATGAGCAGCCAGAAACGTCAGGTGGTTCTCGACCAGAGCATCAGCCATGGACGCAGCTTGCCGGACCGCACCGACAGATTTCAGCGGCAGGAACGACAGCGTCCGGCGAACCAGAGTGGTTCGCCGGACGCTTGCGGGACGGGTCAGGCGGTGAAGGTGACGTCCAGGGTGATCGGGACCGCGGACAGCGCCTGGGACACCGGGCAGTTCTTCTTCGCGCCCTCGGCGAACTCGGCGAACTCCTCGGCGGTCAGGCCCGGCACGTTGCCGTTCACCGACAGCTTGATGCCGGTGATGCCCTCACCCGGCTGGAAGTCGACGTCGGCCTGGGTGTCGATCGACGCCGGCGGCTTGCCCGCGCCGGCCAGCGCGTGCGACAGCGCCATCGAGAAGCAGGTGGAGTGCGCGGCCGCGATCAGCTCTTCCGGGCTGGTCTTGCCGTTGGCGTCGTTCGCGCGGGAGGCCCAGGTGACGTCGTAGGTGCCGACTCCGGACGACTCGAGCGCGACCTGGCCGGCGCCCTCCATCAGCGAGCCTTCCCAGTGGGCCTTGGCCGTACGAGTGGTAGCCATGCTCGTGTTCTCTCCTTCGAGGGGGTGGTTCGGCGCCCGGACACGTCGATCGCGCCCGGGTGGTTCAGTTCTGCGGTTCGAGCGTGTTCACCATGCTGTCCGCGGCCATCAGCATGTACCGCCAGATCTCCTCGTCCCGCTCCGGGGACAGGGCGATCTCGTCGAGCGCGGCGCGCATGTGGCCGAGCCACCGGTCCCGGGCGCTCGGGGTGACGGCGAACGGCGCGTGCCGCATCCGCAGCCGGGGGTGCCCACGCTGCTCGGAGTACGTCTTGGGGCCGCCCCAGTACTGCTCCAGGAACATCCGGAAGCGCACCTCGGCCGGACCGAGGTCCTCCTCCGGGTACATCGCCCGTAGCTCCGGATCGGCGGCAACACCCCGGTAGAACGCTGCCACCAAGCGGTGGAAGGTATCCGTCCCACCGACGGCGTCGTAGAAGCTCTGCTGGTCACTCATCTCGGACCCAGTCTCTCAAGTGGCCGCAACCTGCTGGAGCAGGGCTGCCCGTTCCACCGCACCCAGCACGCGTTTGGCATGCGTCCGGCCGTCCACGGCGACGATCACCGACTCCGCCTTGGCGTACACGTCCTCCGACTCACCACTGCGATCCACAATCCGTGAACCGAGCGTGTACGACGTAGTACCGACTGACTGAACCCACACATCCACGTCGTACGGCGGATGCCGGAGCAGGATCGGCCGGAGGTAGTCCACGGTCTGATTGACCAGTACGCACGGGTACTGCGCGAAGTAGTCCCCCGTGGTGTCCATCAGCTGACTCAAGAAGGCGATCCGGGCCTCTTGCAGGTAGTCGAAGTACCTGACGTTGTTGACGTGGTCGTACGAGTCGATGTCCGACCAGCGGACCAGCACCTGGTACGTGAACGTCATGCGCCCACCAGCTTGTCCAATGCGGTGCGCTCGACCGGTGTGATCCGGCGCAAGCGGTTCGCGGTGAAGTCGAAGGGGACCAGCTTCGTACGCGCCTCCACGTACGTACGCCGCTCCGGCTCCGCGTCGAGGATCTCGTAGTCCACCGTGAACGACGCGGCCCTGATCTCACTGATCCACAGCTCGATCCGGACCGGTTCCGGCCGGAAGTGCAGCGGCGCGCGGTACTGGACCTCGTGCCGGGCGACCAGCAGACCGGTTTCCAGGTTGTCGGCGCCCAGTTCCTTCGCGGTCCGGAACAGGAAGTCGACGCGGGCGTCCTGGAGATAGTCGACGTACCGGCCGTTGTTCACATGGCCGAGCGCGTCCAGGTCTCCCCAGCGCAGCGGGCAGTGGTAGACGTGGCGGTTTCTCATACCGTTCCCACCCCACGCCCCGAGCTGTGATGATCCACACGGCGATCATCGCATCCTGAGTACTCTGCGGGTGACAGAGCGTGGGTAATGTCATCTTCGGCAGACCAGTCGACGATTGGAGTGGTGGCGTGAGCGGACAGCGGGTGGCGATCGTGACCGGGGCAGCCCGGGGAATCGGCGCGGCCGTCGCGCAGCGCCTCGCCCAGGACGGCAACGCGGTCGCCGTCGTCGACCTCGACGAGAGTGCCTGCGCGGCCACCGTCACCGCGATCACCGAGGCCGGCGGCCGGGCGATCGGCGTCGGCGCGGACGTCAGCAAGGCCGACCAGGTCGCGGCCGCGGTCGAGCGGGTCGCCGCCGAGCTGGGCGCGCCGACGATCCTGGTCAACAACGCCGGCGTGCTCCGCGACAACCTGCTGTTCAAGATGTCCGAGGACGACTGGGACACGGTCATGTCGGTGCATCTGAAGGGCAGCTTCCTGATGTCGAAGGCCTGCCAGGCGCACATGGTCTCGGCGGGGTACGGCCGGATGGTCTTCCTGTCCTCCACCTCCGCGCTGGGCAACCGCGGCCAGGCGAACTACGCCTCCGCGAAGGCCGGCCTGCAGGGGCTGGCGAAGACGCTGGCGATCGAGCTGGGCAAGTTCGGCGTCACCGCGAACGCGATCGCGCCGGGCTTCATCGAGACCGACATGACCGCCGCCACCGCGGCCCGGGTCGGCGTCGACTTCGAGGAGTTCAAGAAGGCGACCGCCGCGAGCATCCCGGTGCAACGGACCGGTACGCCGGCCGACATCGCCGCCGCGGCGTCGTTCTTCTGCAGCGAGGAGGCGGGTTTCGTCTCCGGCCAGGTGCTGTACGTCGCGGGCGGGCCCCGGAACTAGTCCGGAACTAACAGGGAGCGAACCTATGCCGCAGTCCTTCACCGGTGCCGACGAGGTCGTGCACGCGGTCGGCACCCGGCTGGGTGAGACCGAATGGCTGGAGATCACCCAGGAGCAGGTGAACCAGTTCGCCGACGCCACCGGTGACCACCAGTGGATTCACGTCGACGCCGAGCGGGCGAAGCAGGGTCCGTATGGCGGGACGATCGCGCACGGGTACCTGACCTTGAGCCTGATCGCCCGGTTCGGCGACGAGTTGTTCAAGGTCGAAGGGGTCAGCGCGAAGCTGAACTACGGCGTCAACAAGGTGCGCTTCCCGTCCCCGGTCCCGGTCGGTACTCGGGTCCGGGCCGGCGCGTCGATCGCCAACGCCGTCGAGACGCCGGCTGGTGTGCAGGTCTCGCTGCACTGGGTGATCGAGCTGGAGAACTCCACCAAGCCCGCCTGCGTCGCGGAGACGGTCGTCCTGCTGGTGCCCTAGTTAGGGCATCGGGCTGATCAGTACTGCGTGGGTCGCGATGCGCTCGTAGCCGAGCCAGTCGTTGACCGCCAGCATCGGGGTGTTGCCGTCGTAGTTGGCCGTGTACATGCCGCGTACGCCCGCGTCGGCCGCATGCCGGAGCGCGGTGGCCTTGACCAGTTTGGCCAGGCCACGACCGCGGTACTCGGGCATCGTCGATGTCATCTTCGACCAGATCGTCGTGTGGTCACCGATCCCGAGCGTGAAGGCGATCACCTGCTCGTCGTACACGGCGGCGAAGCTCAGGTCGAGCACCGTGTCCGGTGACCGCCAGACGGCGGCCAGCCACTCGTCGTACGGCCGGGAGGTGATCCTCGCGTCACCCGGTTTGGTGCGCTGGGCAACTTGATCGGCCGCGTACAGCTGGTGCGGCTCGACTTCGGTCAGCGGCACGAGCCGTACTTTGCTCGGCGCCTCCGGAGCGGGCTGCGCTTTGCCCGGATCGATGCCCGCGTAATGCACCTGCCTGGTTTGCCGGTAGCCGAACTGCGCGGCCCACTCGACCGAACCCGGCTCGGCGAACACCCGTGCCGACGTCGCACCCGCAGAACGCAGCTCGGCGTGCGTTGCCGTCAGCAACTGGGTCCCGATGCCACGACCGCGGTACTCCGGCCGCACCAGCACCCGTACCTCACCGTCCAGCGGATCGGACCCGGCGATCAGGTTGCTCGTCGCCCAGCCCACCACGCGGCCGTCGTCCACCGCCGCGAACGTCGACCGCCCCGGCGCCACCGGCGCACCCAGCCGACGGCTCAGCACTCCCCGGGTGACCACCAGATAGGGCACCAATTCGTCGTGAAACGCGACCGCCCCGGCCACGTCCCCCGGTCCAGCCGCCCTGATCTCCATCCGAACTCCTTGGGCCTTCCAACAGCGAAGTCCCCCGGAACATAACGCCCTTTCAGGTGCATACCGGAAGGAAACCCGTTACAGCTCCGTCTCAGCCTGACTCTGCCGCGCACCAAGCACCAGCCGCGAACCACTGACGTCGAAGGTCATCCGGTACCGCCCCAGGTACGCCGCGCCCACCAGTCCATCATGGATGATCTCCTGAAACTGCACCCTCGGCGCCGCCTGCGCGGTATCGAGGATCAAACTGTCCGAGCCGGTGTCCACCTCAACGGTGATCTCCCGCCCGCCCGGCAGGACGAGCTGGGTGAACGGGTCCACCGACACAGACTCCCGCCGTATGTCCAACGGAATCTCGGGGCCATCGGCCACAAAACTGTCCCGGGCCTGAACGGTCAACGTCATCGCGTCCGGATCCGTCGTGACCGTATACCCCTCGAAGAACGCCGGTCCGAGAATCCCGGCGAAGCCGTGCGGACCGGTTGCGTCACCGAGATCAGCAACACCCGCGAGGTGCCCGGCGACCGTCAAGTCACCGAGGGCAACCCGCGGTAGCCGGACCAGCGGCGCCTCGATCTCCTGACCGGACATCCGCCGACCGGTGTACGTCTCGCCGGTCGGCGTGAAGTGTTCGGCGATCGACGACGAGAGCACCGTGATCCCGATCCCGGTGTCGACCAGGAAGCGGTACTCGCGGTCACCGATCCTGATCGGTACCCGAACCAGGTGCTGCACCCGGTCGAACCCGACGATCGCCATGCTGCACCTCAGTTGTCCAGGGTGCGGAGGAGGCCGTGTTCGGTTTGGACTCGGTGGTAGCCGAGCCAGTTGTTGATGGCAAGCATTGGGGCGTTCGCGTCGTCGTTGGAGGTGTATGCGGCGGTGATGCCGGCCGCGGCGGCGCGGCGGAGGGCTACCGACTTGACCAGCTTGGCCAGGCCGCGGCCGCGATGTGCCGGGACGGTTCCGGTCATGCCCGACCACATCCGGTCGGTGTCGGTTTCGACGACCGTGAAGGACGCGATCTCGGCACCGGTCATCGCCGCGACGCTCAGCGACTTGTCCATCGCCGGGCTGTTCCAGATCTCCTCCAGCCACTGGTCGTACTCGACCGCGTCCAGTGGTGAGTCACTCGGCTCGTCCAGCGAGGAGATCGCGTCAGCGGTGTACGCGGCCCGCGGGTCGATCTTGTCGAAAGTGACCAACTCGATCCCGCCCGGTGTCTCCGGTTGCGCCGGCAACGAGTCGAGCTCCACTCCGGCGTAGTGCATCTGCCGCGTGCCGTCGTACCCGAGGTTCCGGGCGAACTCCAGACCGTCCGGCTGGACGAAGGTCCGCACCCGGACTGCTCCGACCTCGGTCAGGTGCTGGTGCAGCCGCTCGGCCAGTGCGCTGCCGATGCCACGCTTGCGATGGTCCGGATGCACATAGATCATCAAGTTGCTCTGACCCGGTTCGCTGGTCCAGACGTTCAGCCCGGCCGATCCCCAGCCGATCAGCTCGCCGTCGCGCTCCGCGACCAGCGGCAGGAACCGCTCCCCCGGCGACTGCACGGTGATCAGGTGCCGCGTCGCCGCCGCTGACATCGCCTTGTACGGGTAGACCACCCGCCGGACCGCTGCCACGCCCTCGGCGTCATCACCTGTTGCCAGCCGGATCAGCGCCCCAGTAGTCATGCCCCGGACCCTAGCCAGCCGCCCGCATCCACGCCATGCATTAACAACAGCAATGCGATCGCAACAGCCGCGAGAATCCCACGATTCGGCTGTGTAGCCGACTCGTACTAGAGTGACGCGGTGCTGTCGGACTGATCGCCCCGACCGCCGGAAGTGCCATCGTGGTTGCACGCGACGGGGTCACCGGCGGCGGGGCGTCCGCAGCTCAGCTGTAAGTGACGACCGCGGCCTCGGCGAGCTCCAGCATCCGCTCGCGCAGATCGGCCGGCTCCAGCACCTCCAGGTCCCCCGAGAAACCGAGCAGTACCCCGCACGCGGCCTCGCGGACGCGGAAGTGCATCCGTACGTGCGGCCACTCGTCATCGCTCGGTACGTCGCGAGCCACCTCACCTTTCGCGAGCATCGGCGAGGCAATCCGCCGGATCTGGTCGATCCGCTCCGGGCGGATGCGGACCAGTACGTCGACTCCCACCGGCCGGTGCGTCTCAAGAGCCGACCGCAGTCGCTCCCACTCAGCCCGTACGTCCAGACCGTCCGGCCGATCGGCCTGCTCCTCCAGGAGATCCGCCTGCTCAACCCTGGAGACCCGGTACATCCGTGCTGCTCCGCGGTGCGCCGCCACCAAGTACCAACGACCGGCCTGCTCTACCAGCCCCCACGGATCGACAGTGCGTTGCTGCAGGCCCGCACTGGCCGACGCGTACCTGAGCCGTACCCGCCGCTGCTTCACCACTGCCTGACGCAGCACCGGCAGCGCACCGGTGTCTTCAGCCTCCGCGAACCAGCGCCGCCGGTCCACGACGATCGCACTGGACAGGGCATCCGCATCCCCCTGTAGCTCGACCGGCAGCGTCGCAGCGAGCTTGCCCATCGCAGTGTGCAGTGCGTCCCGCAGTCCGAGCTCCTCCGACAACGCTGCCCGTCCGGACCATGCGAAAAGCGCCTGTGCTTCCCGGGGCGTCAACTCACTCACGTCGGCGCGGTACCCCGGCAGCAGGACACAGCCGCCATTGCGCCCCCGCTCGCTGTACACCGGCACACCGGCTGCTGACAGTGCCTCCATGTCACGTAGCACGGTCCGCGTCGACACCTCCAGCCGCTCGCCCAGCTCCCGGGCACTCAGCCGCTCATGCCGCTGCAGCAGCAGGATGATCTGCAACAACCGGTCCGCTCGCACAACTTCTACAATATGCGACAGAAGATGTCGTATATCGGCTGAGAGGCTGTGGTCATGAACGCAACCGATCCGCGCCCACTGTTCGTCCGCGCCGTCGACCAGGCCGAGCAGCTCGTCGGCACGACCGATCCCGGCCACTTCGACCTGCAAACCCCGTGCGACGAATACGACGTCCGTACGCTGCAGAACCATCTGCTGAGCGTGCTCACCCGCATCGACTTGGCGCTGCGCGGCGGCGACCCGTTGACGATTCCGGTCATCGCCACCGGCGTCGACGACATCCCGGCCAGCTGGAAAGAACGCAGGGCGACCCTCGACAGCACCATCGCGAACGACGCCGTACTGGAGCAGATCTGCACGCTCCCCTGGGGAACACTGCCCGGCGCGGCAGCCATCGCCGGGTACACCGGCGAGCTGACCACTCACGCCTGGGATCTGGCCAAGGCGACTGACCGTCTCGGCGAGCTGGATCAGGAGTTGGCGGCTCAGGTGCTTCCAATGGTGCGCCGGTTCATTCCGGCCGAGGAGCGCGGTGGGCGGGTTCCGTTCGGCCCGGTAGTGCAGGTCGCCGACGACGCGACCCCGTACGACCAACTGGCCGCGTGGCAGGGCCGCCGGCCCTAAGCCATCCAGCCTTAGCCGATGCCGCCTTTGAGGGTGAGGCCGCCGTCGATGGTCATGGTCTGGCCGGTGATCCAGGACGCCTCGTCGGACAGCAGGAACCAGACCAGCGACGCGACGTCCTCCGGCCGCCCCAGCCGACCCAGCGGGTACGTCGCCGCGACCTTGTCCTCACGACCTTCGTACAGCGCCCCGGCGAACTTGGTCTTCACCACCGCCGGGGCCACGGCGTTCACCCGGATCTCCGGCGCCAGCTCGACCGCCAGCTCCTGCGTTACCCGGGAGAGCATCGCCTTCGTCGCGCCGTACCAGCCGATCCCCGGCGACGGCGACAGGCCGGCCACGGATGACAGGTTCACGACGGCCCCGCCGTGCGCACGCATCCACGCGTCGCGGCAGGCCTTCACCCACGCGATCGCGGCCAGCACGTTCGTGTCCACCATCTTGGCCGCGACCGCCTGATCGACGTCGAGCAGCTTCCCGTAGATCGGGTTGATGCCGGCGTTGTTCACCAGCAGATCCACGGACCCGTACGTCGCCACTGCCGCCGCGACCACCTGCGACCGGTGCTCCGGATCGGCCGCCTTCCCGGCGACGGCCAGCGCGTGCTCCCGGCCGCCCAGCGTCTGCACCGCCTGGTCGAGCGTCTCCTGGGTACGGCCGGTGATCACCACGCGGGCACCGTCCCGCACCAGGCGCTGCGCGATCGCCAACCCGATCCCACGGGATGCGCCGGTGACGATCGCCGTCCGGCCTTCGAGGCCCATCAGCTGAGGCGCTCGAGCACGATCGCCATTCCCTGCCCACCGCCGACGCACATGGTCTCGAGACCGAACTGCTTGTCCTCGAACTGCAGCCCGTTCACCAGCGTGGTCATGATCCGCGCGCCGGTCGACCCGAACGGATGCCCGAGCGCGATCGCGCCGCCGTGCACGTTCAGCTTGTCCTCGTCGATCCCGAGCTCGCGCGCCGAACCGATCACCTGCACGGCGAACGCCTCGTTGATCTCGACCAGATCGATGTCGCCGATGCTCATCCCGGCCCGGGCCAGCGCCTGCTTCGACGCCTCCACCGGACCGAGGCCCATGATCTCCGGCGACAGTCCGCTCACGCCGGTCGACACGATCCGGGCCAGCGGAGTCAGGCCGAGCTCGCGGGCCTTGGTGTCGCTCATGATCACGACCGCGGCGGCGCCGTCGTTCAGCGGGCAGCAGTTGCCGGCCGTCACGGTGCCGTCCGGGCGGAACACCGGCTGCAGCTGGCTGACCTTCTCCAGCGTGGTCCCGGCCCGCGGTCCGTCGTCCTTGCTGACCACGGTGCCGTCCGGCAGTGTCACCGGCGTGATCTCGCGCTCGAAGAACCCGTTGTTGATCGCCTTCTCGGCCAGGTTCTGCGAGCGGACGCCGAAGACGTCCTGGTCCGCGCGGCTGATGCCACGCAGCGTCGCCACGTTCTCCGCGGTCTGGCCCATCGAGATGTAGATGTCCGGGACTTGCCCGTCCGCCCGCGGATCGTGCCAGGTGTCGTTCGTCTCGGCGTACTTCTCGGTCCGCGCGACCGCGTCGGTGAAGACCGGGTTGAACGAGCTCGGATCGCCGACCCCGGCGGAGCCGAAGTTCTTGTACCGGGACACGCACTCGACGCCGGCGCTGACGAAGATGTCGCCCTCCCCCGCCTTGATCGCGTGGTACGCCATCCGCGCGGTCTGCGTCGACGACGCGCAGAACCGGTTCACCGTGGTCGCGGGCGTGTTGTCCCAGCCGAGCTGTACCGCGACCCGACGCGCCATGTTCCCACCGTGCTCGTCGTGCGGCTCCGCACAGCCGAGCGCCAGATCCTCGATCTGGTCCCCGGTCAGGCCCACCTTCCCGACGGCCGCCTGGATCATCTGGACGGCCAGGTCGTCCGGCCGGATCGTGGTCAGCGAACCCTTGTACGCGCGACCGATCGGCGACCGGGCCGTGGACACGATGACTGCTTCAGGCATCTCGATTCCCTTTCAGCGCCCTTGTCACAGGCCTTGTCACAGGCCCAGGTCGCGGCCGATGAGTTCCTTCATGATTTCGTTCGATCCGGCCCAGATCTTCGTCACCCGGGCATCCCGCCAGGCGCGCGCGACCCGGTACTCGTTCATGTAGCCGTACCCGCCGTGGAGCTGCACGCACGCGTCCAGGATCTCGTTCTGCACGCTGGCGCTCCACCACTTGACCTTCGCCGCGTCCACCGCCGACAGCCGGTCCTCGTCGTGCGCGACGATCGCGTTGTCCACGTACGCCTGGGTGACCTCGGCCTTGGTGACCAGCTCGGCGACCAGGAACTTGTTGTACTGGAAGGAGCCGACCGGCTGCCCGAACGCCTTCCGCTCCTTCACGTACTCGATCGTCTCGGCCAGGATCTGGGTGGCCTGCGCGATGTTCGACACCGCGGCGCCGACGCGCTCCTGCGCGAGCCGCTCCATCATGTGGATGAAGCCGCGGTCGACCGTACCGAGCACGTTGTCCTCGGCAACGAAGACGTCCTCGAAGAACAGCTCCGACGTACCCGACTCGGTCTGGCCGACCTTGTCCAGCTTCCGGCCGCGGGCGAAGCCGTCCATGCCCTCCTCGACCACGAACAGGGTGATGCCCTTCGCGCCCTTCGACGAGTCGGTGCGGGCCGCCACGATGACCAGATCGGCCATGTCGCCGTTGGTGATGAAGGTCTTCGACCCGTTCAGCACCCAGCCGCCGTCGGTCTTCTTCGCGCTGGTCTTCAGCGCGGCCAGGTCGGAACCGCCGGACGGCTCGGTCATCCCGATCGCGGCGACGTACTCACCCGAACAGAACTTCGGCAGCCAGCGCTGCTTCTGCTCCTCGGTGCCGAGATCCACCAGGTACGGCGCGGCGCAGTCGTAGTGGATGCCGAAGCAGCTCGACAGCGACGCGGACACCTTCGACAGCTCTTCCGCGAAGACCGCGTTGAACCGGTAGTCGCCGACGCTCGAACCGCCGTACTCCTCCGGCACGTCCAGCCCGAGGAAACCCTGCTTCCCGGCCTCCAGCCAGACCGCGCGATCGAGGGTCTTCTCCTCGAGGAACTGCTCCATCCGCGGCACCAGCGAGCGGTCGCAGTACTCCTTCGCACTGGCCCGGAAGGCGTGATGGTCCTCGTTGAAGATGACGCGCTCCATGGGGCCTCCCCGAGATTTGAGACTGATCGCTAAGCGCTTGCTTAGCTTCACGCGTTTGGTGCAGGGTGTCAACGTGTCCGCAGTCACCGACCCACTTGTCTGGGAGCACGTCCAGCCGGCCGCCGCCCGCCGGCTGCTGACCGGCGCCATCGACGCATTCGCCGAGCGCGGGTACCAGGCCACGACCACCCGCGACATCGCTGCCCGCGCCGGCATGAGCCCCGCCGCGCTGTACGTGCACTACCCGTCGAAGGAACGCCTGCTCTTCGAGATCAGCCTTTACGGCCACAACGCGGCACTGGAGGTGCTCCGGTCCGCTGCGTCGCCCGACCGGGAAACGCCCTCAGAGCGGCTGCGGTCGCTGGTCGCAGCGTTCACCGCCTGGCATGCGCGGCATCACACGATCGCGCGCGTGGTCCAGTACGAGCTCGCGGCGCTCTCCCCCGAACACCTGGCCGAGGTCGCCACGATCCGCCGCGCCATCTCGTCCCAGATCGAGCAGGTACTGGCCGATGGAGTCGCCGACGGTTCGTTCACCGTCACGGACCTTCCGGGTACGACGCTCGCCGTACTGTCCATGTCGATCGACGTAGCGCGCTGGTACACGCCACACCGCGGCGACCCGGAAGCACTCGGCGCCCTGTACGCGGACCTGGCGCACCGAATGGTCCAGGCATAGCGAAGACCCCGCACCAGTTGGCGCGGGGTCTTTCGAAGTGCTGCGATCAGGCCTGCAGTGCGGCCTGTACGTCGAGGTGGATGTCCACCTTGTCGCCGATCAGCAGCTTGCCACCCTCGAGCGGCACGTTGAAGTCGATGCCCCAGTCCTTGCGGCTGATCGACGCGGAGGCCTCGAAACCGATGATGGTCTGGCCGTACGCGTTCTGGTCGACACCGAGGAACTCGAAGGCCAGCTCGATCGGCTTGCTGACGTCCTTGATGGTCAGCTCGCCGGCCAGCACGTAGTCGTCGCCCTCGGCCTTGATGCCGGTGCTGACGAAGGTCATCTTCGGGCTGTTCTCGGCGTCGAAGAAGTCGCCGGAGCGCAGGTGCCCGTCGCGCTGCTCGTTCCGGGTGTGCACGGAGCCGAGCTCGATCGAGACGCTGGTGGTGGAGTCCTCGATGGTGTCCTTGACGACGATCTCGCCGCCGAACTCCTGGAAGGTGCCGCGGACCTTGGTCATCAGGTGCCGGACCGTGAAGCCGATCTCGGTGTGCGCGGTGTCGAGGGCGTAGGTGCCGGCGGTCAGGCCCGGAATGGTGCTGGTCGGGGTGCCGGTGGTGGTGTCGCTCATGAGGTCCTCTCGGGAAGGGTCGGTACTGGTCGGGGGCGACGCAGCCGCTATAGTTCAACATTCAACCGATGGCTACGACAGTAGGGTCCAACGGTTTAAAAGTCAACTACATTCCCGGTACACTGTTCCCGTGACGATCGATACTGGGACTCGGTGGCTGAACGCCGAACAGCAGGTGGCGTGGCGTGCGTACCTGCTCGGAACCGCACGCCTGATGGCCAAGCTGGACGACGACCTGCGCCGGTTCGGCATCGGTATCAACGACTACGAGATCCTCGTCCGGCTGTCCGAGTCGCCCGAGCGACGGCTCCGGATGGCCGACCTGGCCGACCGGCTGCACCAGAGCCGGTCCCGGCTGACCCACACCGTCGGCCGCCTCGAGACCGCCGAGCTGGTTCGCCGGACGTCGTGCACGAGCGACAAGCGCGGTGTCTGGGCCGAGCTGACCGACGCTGGGTTCGCTCTGCTCGAGCAGGCCGCGCCGTACCACGTCGAGGGCGTCCGGGAGAACCTGGTCGACCTGGCCGGCACCGAGGACTTCGCCGCGGTCGGGCGCGTGTTCGACGCGGTCGCGGAGCACATCGGCCAGCGCTGACCCTACTTCTGCACCGGCGCCGGCTTCTGCGCGGGCGCCGGGGTGATCTCCAGCGACAGCTCGTCCCGGTTGGCGCCGCGGTAGGCCATCATCGAGGCCTGCATCCGCCGCTTCAGCGGCGGAAGGTGGTTGACCGCGCGCATCCCCGTACGCATCACCGCCAGCGCGATGCGGCCGATCACGGGTTTGTGGATGGGATCGTCGGACGTCATCTGAGCGCGTGACTTGAGCACCGCGTCGAAGCCGTACTCGATCATCTTCGCCTCGTACGCGTTCACGGCCGGGATCAGTTCGCGCTGACCGTCGCGGACGTCGATCAGCGCCCGGCACAGGTTCACGGCGTCGCGAAGCGCAGTGTTCGCACCGACGCCGCGGCCTGGCGTCATGGTGTGAATCGCGTCACCGATCAGCGTGACGTTCGTCGTCGGCCAGGGATCGATCGGCGCCGAGGTCCAGATGTTCACCGGGAAACAGGTGCCCGGATCGGTCAGCTCGAACAGCCGGCGAAGGTCCGGATGCCAGTCCGGCGTCAGGTCCAGCGTGAGCTTCATCAGCTCCTCGCCGCGCAGCTGCATGACGTTCGCGGGGAACTTGTCCCTGGTCGCCGACACCCCCCAGTTGATGTAGTCGCGGGTGTTGTCGAACTGCAGTCCGGGCCAGCGCCGGATCAGCTCCTCGGTGTTGCCGCCGATCCCCTGCTTCACCTGGCCGTCGCGGTCCCACTGGAACTCCATCACGTGCAGGATGCAGAACAGGCCGCGCGGCGCGTTGATCATCGAGATGCCCTCGAACACCTTCGGCGGCACCAGTTTCGCGCTCTCCGCGGTGATCGGCAGCTTGCCGGCGATCGCGATGATCCCGGTCTCCTCGATGTCCGCGTGCGGCAGATATTGGCGGCGTACGCGGGAATGCGCACCGTCCGCGGCGACCAGGAGATCGCCCGTGGCCTGCGTACCGTCCGCGAAGTAGGCGGTCACCCGCTCGCCGTGCTGCTCGAAGCGGGTGAACTCCTTGCCGAACTCGACGACATCTTCCAGGCCGGTCAGGAGTACCTGCCGAAGCGTCATCCGGCTGATCGACTTCTCGCTCTCGACCGGGTCCGTCGACGGCTCGACCCGCATCGACAGCACCTCTTTGAAGTTCTCGGTGAGCATGTTGAAGTACTTCGGGTCGCGGGCCTTCGTGGCCACGAACGTGTCGTACAGCTCCTTCGGCAGCAGCGCGTGCAGGGCCCGGCTGCCATCCGGATCGATACCGACCCGATAGCCGTGCAGCCCTTCGGTGCGGAGCGCGTCCCGCTCGTACACCGCCACCTCGATGCCGGCCCGCTTCAGGCCGTGCGCCAGCGCGAGGCCTCCGGTCCCGCCGCCGATCACCAGCACCTTCATCGCCATCTCCATTTGTCTCGGTTTGCCAAGTATCTTGTCTTTTCGAGTATCTTGGAGATCCGAGATAAAAGCAAGCCCTATGCTGAGGTGGCCATGACCAGTAGCCGAGAAGCGCTCGCCGCCGAGATCCAGGAGCAGATGGTCCGGGTCATCGCCGAGCTCGTGCTGTACAACCACGCGGTGTCCGCGAAGGTGGGCCTGGGCGCCAGCGATTCGCAGTTCATGACGCTGCTGCGCGCGTACGGACCGCTGACGCCGCGGCAGCTGGCCGACCACACCGGGCTCACCTCCGGCACCATCACCGGCGTCATCGACCGGCTCGAGGCGCACGGATTCGTCACCCGCGAAGCCGACCCGACCGACCGTCGCAAGGTCGTCGTGACACCGGCGCTGGAGAAGATCCAGGAGACGATGGTCCCGCTGTACGCCGAGCAGGGCGAGCGATTCCAGCAAGTGCTGGCGTCCCGGAGTGATGACGAGCTCCGCGTGATCCTGCGGTTCCTGTCGGACGCGGTCGACAACTCTGCAGACCTGGGCTAAATCCATTGAGCCGCTCGCCGCGGTCCGGAACGCTGGCGGCGTGACTGAACTTCATCAAGACGGGCGCGCCGGGATCGACGCGGCGCTCGTCCGGCGACTGATCGCGCAGCAGTTCCCGCAGTGGGCCGAGTTGCCGGTGACTCCGGTCAAGGTCGACGGCTGGGACAACCGGACGTACCGGCTGGGCTCCGAGCTGACCGCCCGGCTACCCACGCATGCGAGCTACGTGGCGGCTGTCGACAAGGAGCATCAGTGGCTTCCTGTGCTTGCACCGCAGTTGCCGGTTGCCATCCCGACCGCGGTCGCGAAGGGATCACCCGGCGAGGGTTACCCGCATCCGTGGGCGATTCGCCGCTGGATCGACGGCCGGACCGCCGCACCCGAGACGGTGACCGACTTGTCCGGGTTTGCCCGTGCGGTCGCGGAGTTCATCCTCGCGCTGCAGCGCGTCGACGCCACCGGCGGACCGCTCGCCGGCGACCACAGCTTCCACCGCGGCGCGCCTCCGGAGTACTACCACGACGAGACCATGGCGGCGCTCACGGCGCTGAAGGGACGGATCGACGCGGACCTTGCGCTGGAGGTCTGGACGGCGGCGCTCGCGTCCCCGTGGGATCGGCCGGCGGTGTGGTTCCACGGCGACATCGCGAGCGGGAACCTGCTCGTCCAGGACGGGCGCTTGGCCGCGGTCATCGACTTCGGTACGTCCGGCGTCGGCGATCCCGCTTGTGACTTGGTGATCGCCTACGGGTTCTTTTCCGGTACGTCCCGCGAGGTGTTCCGCGAAGCAGTCGGCCAGGACGACGCGATGTGGGCCCGCGCTCGTGGCTGGGCGCTGTGGAAAGCACTCATCACCGAGAACCTCCCGATGATCGAAACCGTCCTGGCCGATCACGTCAGACAAACGCGGTAACACCTTCGTACTCGGCAACAGGCGCGGCACCGACGGTCTCGTACTCGAGCAGCAGGAGACCGCTCGGCGTCGCCGCCTGCTCGGTCAGCCGCAGACCTGCCGCGTCGCCGGGATGCTCGAACAAGCGCCGTCCGGTACCGATGACCGTTGGCGCGACCACCAGTCGGACGACATCGACAAGGCCTGCCCTCAGGAGGGCATTGCCGAGTCTCGCGCTGCCGTGGATTTGCAGCTCGCCGCCAGCTTTCTTCTTCAGTTCTCCGACGCTTGCCAGATCCTTGAGGATGGTTGTCGGACGCCAGTTCGCTTCGGTGAGCGTGGTACTCACGACGTACTTGGGCAACGTGTTCATTCGTACGGTGAACGGGTCACCCGGGTCCGTGATCTGCGGCCAGTCGCGGGCGAAGGCTTCGTACGTACGCCGCCCGAGAACGAGACCGTCCGCGCGGGCGAGCCAGTCGACTGTTTGCTTCACGAACGCCTCGTCGAAGTACGGCACCAACCAGCCGCCACGGGTGAACCCGTCGCTGGTGTCCTCGGTCGCCGAACCCGGGCCCTGACTCACCCCATCGAGCGTGACAAACTCGCTCAGCACGAGCTTCATCCGACTTCCCCTCCCCTCTCCCCTTCCCGGACCCAGCCGCGGTCCCGGTCCCGGCCGCGGTCGTGGTCCCGGTCGTGGTCCCGGTCGTGGTCCCGGTCGTGGTCCCGGTCGTGGTCCCGGTCGTGG